>CALVGJ010000257.1 GCA_944327045.1 uncultured Desulfovibrio sp. | reverse complement strand
ACGTGAGGCGGCGGCACCGCACTTCCCGTCACCAAATTATCGAAAATACAGCATTTTTTTGCGAAACGACAGACTGTCTGGTGACTGTATGGTTTGAAACGCGAAGCGTTCCAAGCTGAAAATGCTCTCTCAGAGGGAAACGAAGAGAGAGCGAGACCACCGCTCACCCCAGAGCACGCCGTGCGTGTATGCTCACTCCACGTCATATCTCTACGGGCACGCCCCGACCGCGCACCGAGATACTCCATCCCGCCCACACGACGAAAAAATTTTTTTCCTGTCATTTCGGGAAACTGCGAGAATATTCAATTTTCATATAGAAATATCCGTGCCCTGTTGACGGCGGAGCCTTTTTGTCTGAAAGACTGGAATATGGTCATGTTTTTGGAGGTCTTTCATGCGCGAAACGCTTGCTCCCCTTCTTCTGCGTCTGCCGGAGGACATCCAGAGCGAAGCCGTTCTGGAATATCTGCGCCGTCTGCAGCATGACGGCGACGCCGGGCGTCTGCTGGCTGTGCTGCGCCATATCCGGCGGCTCGACGGCTTTTATCCCCTCAAGCTGGAGGCCGCCCGTCTTTTTCTGCTGCATCAGCTCTGGCAGGGCAAATGCGGCAGGGCCGTAGCCGTCTATCGTTGTCTTGCCGCGCTGGAGGCCCGCACCGACCCGCGCGGCAGCCGCCGGGCGGACGCCCTGTGGCATTTGTGCCGCACCATGCTGCCCCATGCAGCCTCCACCGTGCGAAGCCTGTGGAGCTCCCTGCCCGGCAGCGAGCTTTCCGCACATGCCCAGTATCTTTATGCGCGCGGCGGCGTCCTGCTGCTGGAGTCGCTGTGCCGCAATGCCGACGGCGACGGAGCCAGGGACGTGCTGCAACGTCTGCGCGAGCTGCGTCATCCCGCCTGCCGTGCCTCGCTTGCTGCTGCCGAGGCTACGTTTCGGAAAGGCTTTGCGGATCGGTCAGACGGCCCTGAGGATTGCGGTCGGACGGCTCCTCCCGACACTCCGGCGTGTCCGCTTCCGCCTCATCATCCAGAAGGCGCAGCCGTTCCGCCTCGATCATATCCACCAGACGCCCCGGCGGCAGCCCCAGCGCCTGCGCCAGCAAAAAAACGGCGTTGAGGGTGGGACGGTATTTCTTCTGCTCAAGCTGGAGCAGGTACACTCGGTCAATGCTGGTCAGGGAAGCCAGCTTGCGCTTGCTCAGCCCGGCATCCTCCCGCAGGCGGGTCAGCACGGCGGCCGTGGCTTCGGTCAATTTCGGATAATCGTCCATTCTGGAACGATAACAAGAGACGTTGACCCATCGCTAATGTTGGTATACTCAACAAATATAAACAAGCCTTAGTCGTCAGTTGCACGACGCACCGGCTTTTGGAGGTTCCGCATGCGCCACGCACCATGCAGTGCCGCGCCATGCGGGAAACACCCGCAACAGCCCGATTCACACCACAGAGGCAAAAAAATGAAAAGAATCATTTCGTTTTTTCTGATTCTGGGATTCCTCCTTATCAATGCCCCCGTTATCCACGGATTCTGCAATCCGGCCTACCTGCCGGAATTGTACAAGGTATTGGTCGAGGCGCGCCATCTCAAGGACGTTCCCTACAGCAAGTTCTTACGCCTCGCGAAGACTGCCGAACCATCCGTCCTGCTCGCCTGGTGCAGGGCCGCGCCCAAGGGGCAGCTCTCCAGAGCCCTCGTGGCGGTCGGCGTGGAAAAAAATCTGATCAAGCCTACGCAGAGTCTGGCCATTGAAAAAAACCTGCGCGGCTTCGAGGGCTACTTTGCCGCACTCCAGCAAAAAGGCGTTCCGTACGCCAAGGGCAAGGTCGATGCCTACTACCAAAAACTCGCTGAGGACATCGCCGCCAACAAGAAGATCGACCCCAGACAGGTGGCGGAAGAAACGCGGCAGATGATCAACGGCGGTCTGTCGGGAACCAGACACGCGGTGAGCGGCGTGCCCTACAACCAGCACGGTTTCCCGATATTCGACGCGGTGTGTGAGACACGATTGCCGCCGGGACTGATCAGGGCAAAAGACGCGGAACAGTTCCGGTACGCAACGTTGGAGCTCGCGCGAAAGATGAAGTCCGACCCCAGGCTGGCCATGCGCTTCACGCCCGAGCAGCGGGAGCAGATCATGGCGGGATACAAGCCGAAGGGTTTCACCTGGCATCACCACGAGGACACCGGCAGGATGCAGCTTGTCGAGACATCCTTGCATCAGGCGACACCCCACAGGGGCGGTAAAGCCATCTGGGGAGGAGGTCAGGAATACAGATGAGCGGACTTGCATGGCGATGGGCCGATCTCCCCATCACGGACAGCGACATCAAGGACGCCGAAACGGCTCTTGGCGTGACCATTCCGCCTCCGCTCGCGGCTCTTTTCAGGAAAGGCAACGGAGGCAGTCCGTCGAGGACGCGCTATGTCCTCCCGGACGGCAACGAACTGGTGTTCAACAATCTGCTGAACGTCAAGAGGGATGCGGAAGACGCGCTCTTGGGGGTTTATGAGGCCGTGGAATCAAGGCTGCCGACGGGCCTGCTCCCGTTCGGATCGGATCCGTTCGGAAACCTCTTCTGCCTGGAATCGACCGGCGATGCTCCCGTCGTCTTCTGGCGACACGAACTTGACGCCACGCACAGCCTCCTGCGGCTTGCTCCCAGTCTCGAAGGATTTCTGGCGACGCTTCACGCATGAAAAACGAAAGGAGATCTTCCCGTGAAGAAATGCATATCCCTGCTCATCCTGTCCGTGTTCCTGGTTCATGCCGTGCATGACGTGCCGCGCGCCGGGCTATACGCATACCAGTTCGAGGATGTCTACCAAAAGCCCTGGTACAAAAGTAAGGCCGCCATTTACGGGGGGATAGTGGCCAGCGCGGTAGGAGTTGCACTCTTGACCTACTTCACAGCGGGAACGGGCACGGCCGCTGCCGCCGGTCCCATCACCACATGGATAGGCAGCGCGGTGGGTTCCCTGAGCGTGGGCGCCGGCGGAACAGCCTTGACCGGCATCGCCGCGACCAATGCGGGGCTGGCGACCATCGGTTTCGGGTCGGTCGCCAGCGGTGGGCTGGGGATACTTGGCGGCGTGGCGATCCTGAGCGGAGCCGGTGATCTGGCGCTGGCTATAGCCGTCAAGACCTACGTGGACTCCCAACCTTCCAACGACACCCGCAAACCGCTGGAACGCACCATACCGCTGCCCACCGTGGTTG
>CALVGJ010000256.1 GCA_944327045.1 uncultured Desulfovibrio sp. | reverse complement strand
AAGAGTTTTTGAAGGGATGGGGGTGTGGGGGAAGGGGGACTTTTTGCAAAAAGTCCCCCTTCCCCCACAGAAGCCGAACTATGGAATGGAATGATCAGGCGCTGGTGCTGCGCATGGGGCCGTTTCGGGAGGCGGACATCTGGCTGCGGCTGCTGTGCCGCACGCGGGGCATGCTGACGGTGTTTGCCTTTGGGGGCAGCCGGAGCCGCAGACGGTTTTGTGGCTGCCTTGATGTCTGGAACACGTTGCGGTGCCGGATACGGAGCTCTCGGGACGGGCGTTTTCTCAATCTTGAGGAGGCCACGCTGTCGGCGGGGCCGCGGCGTTTACGCACGGACTGGCGGCGCATGGGGCTGGCGACCAATTGTTTGCGCTTTACCGAAGCGCTGGGCGTAAGTGCCGAGGCCGCGCCCGACGTTTTTGCCCTGCTGGAGGACTTGCGGGCCACGCTGGACGGCAGCGAGCGGCTGCCGGGGCTGCTGCCCTTGTTTTTTCGTTTGCGGCTGGCCGGGGCGCTGGGTTTTGCGCCGGGGCTGGAGCGTTGCGGGCGTTGTGGCGGTTCGCTGGAGAGCGGCGGACTGTTCGCGGTGGACGAGGGGCTGGTGCTGTGCCCGCGCTGCCGGGCGCAGCGGCAGGAAATCGGCCGCTACGGGGTGGTTATGCCGTGCGGGGGGCTTGACCTTTTGCGCACCGTGCAGCAAGAATTTCCTTCCCGGTGGCCCGTGGACGAGCTGCCGGGGGATATTCGCCGGGCCTGCGCCCGTGCCGTTGACGGGTTTGTGCAATATCATCTGGGGCTGGCCTGGGAGGGCAGTTACTTCCGGCGAGTGTAGGGGCGGCGAGTGCAGGGGCGCACAGTCGCGCCGTGCGTGACAGGCTGATTTTTTTTGCCGGGCGAGGAAGTTCCCCGGGCCGCCGGGACGAGAGCAACCAACCGCATTTTCGGCGTCGTCACTTCCGGACATGACGGGAAGACGCGGAAAATGACTTCTAGACAAAGGACAAGGTATGTATTTTCAGGACGTCATCCTCACCCTGCAGCATTACTGGGCCAGGCAGGGGTGCGTGGTGGAGCAGCCCTCGGGCGTGGAATGCGGGGCCGGAACATTCAATCCCCATACCTTTTTGCGGGTCATCGGGCCCGAACCCTGGAACGTGGCCTATGTGGAGCCCTCGCGTCGTCCCACGGACGGCCGCTACGGGGAGAATCCCAACCGCCTGCAGCGGTATTTCCAGTTTCAGGTCATCATGAAGCCCTCGCCGGAAAACATTCAGGACCTCTATCTGGGCAGTCTGGCGGAGCTGGGCATCGATCCCTCCCGGCACGACATCCGCTTTGTGGAGGACGACTGGGAATCGCCCACGCTGGGTGCCTGGGGGCTGGGCTGGGAAGTCTGGCTCAACGGCATGGAGGTGAGCCAGTTCACCTATTTCCAGCAGGTGGGCGGCATCGACCTTGCGCCGGTGAGCGTGGAGCTCACCTACGGGCTGGAGCGCCTGACCATGTATCTGCAGGGCGTGGAGTCCGTGTATGATCTCAAGTGGAATGAAAGCGTCACCTACGGGGACATCTACCATCAGAACGAGGTGGAGCAGTCCCGCCACAATTTCGAGGTCAGCAACGCGGAAATGCTCCTGAGGCATTTCAATGATTTTGAAGGGCAGTGCAAGGCCATGCTGGAATGCAATCTGCCGTGGCCCGCGTACGACTACTGCCTGAAGTGCTCGCACACCTTCAACCTGCTGGATGCGCGCGGGGCCATCTCCATCACCGAGCGTACCGGCTACATCGGCAGAGTTCGCGCCCTGGCCGCGGGTGTGGCAAAACTGTATGCGGCCCAGCGCGAGGAAATGGGCTATCCCATGCTCAAGGGGGCGAAGTAATCATGGCGACATTCGTACTTGAAATCGGCAGCGAAGAACTGCCTTCCCGTTTTCTGCCTGTGGAAGAGGCGGAGCTTGCCGCTCGTTTTCGCGCCGCGCTGGACGAGGCCGCCGTGGCCTGCGGAGAAATGCGGGTCATGAGCACGCCCCGGCGCGCCGTGGTCATCATCGAGAATGTGAATCCTGTGCAGCAGGAGCGGGAAGAGGAAATTTCCGGGCCGCCGGTGCGCGCCGCCTACGATGCCGACGGCAATCCGACCAAGGCCCTGGAAGGCTTTGCGCGTACGCACGGGCTGACCGTGGCGGACGTCTACCGCATCCAGACGGAAAAGGGCGAATATGTGGCCGTGCGCAAGCACACGGGCGGCGCGGCGGCGCGTGACCTGCTGGCGCAGATTTGCCCGGCGGTCATTACGGGCCTGCCCTTTGCCAAGCGTATGCGCTGGGGAGCGCATACGCTGGCCTATGCGCGTTCGCTGCGCTGGATCGTGGCGCTGCTGGACGAGGAAATCATCCCCTTCAGCGTGGGGCCGGTGACGTCCGGGCGCGAGACCTGCGGCCACCGCATCCACGGGCCCGGCCCGTTCAGCATCGCGCGGGCCTCGGACTATCTGTCCGTCATGGCCGAACAGTGCGCCATTACCGTTGATCCGGCAGCCCGCCGCGAAATCATCGTGAAAGGCGGCAACGAGCTGGCGCAGGCCGCGGGCGGCAAGGTGCTCTGGCGGGACGGTCTGCTGGAGGAAGTGCAGGGGCTGGTGGAGCATCCCGTGCCGCTGCTGGGGGATTTCGACCCCGCCTATCTGGAAGTTCCGGCCGAGGTGCTGCTGACCAGCATGGAAAGTCATCAGAAGAGCTTCGGCATCGAGGGGCCGGACGGCAGGCTCATGCCGCATTTCCTGACGGTGCTCAATCTGACGCCGCAGGACATGTCCGTGGTCAAGCACGGCTGGGAGCGCGTGCTGCGCGCCCGTCTGGAGGACGCCCGCTTCTTCTGGCATCAGGACCTGCGGGAAAGCGTCGATACCTGGCTGGAAAAGCTGGAGCACGTCATCTTCATCGCCCGGCTGGGCAGCATGGCCGACAAGACCCGCCGTCTGGAAGCGCTGTGCCGCCGGCTGGCGGAGAGCGCTGCCGCAGGCAGGGTGAACGCTGACGATGCGGCCCGTGCCGGACGCCTTTCCAAGGCGGACCTGGTCAGCGGCATGGTGGGCGAATTCGATACCCTGCAGGGGATCATGGGCGGCATCTACGCGGCTCGCAAGGGGGAAAACACCGTGGTGGCGCAGGCCCTGCGGGAACAGTACCTGCCTGCCGGGCCGGATTCGCCGTTGCCGTCCAGTGCGGCCGGGGCGCTGCTCTCGCTGGCTGACAAGGCGGACACGCTGGCCGGTTGCTTCGGTCTGGGCATGATCCCCACCGGCGCGGCAGACCCCAACGGCCTGCGGCGCTGTGCGCTGGGCATCATCCGCATCATGCTGGAATTCGACCTGCGGCTGGACGTGCGCGAGCTCTTTGCCCAGGCGCACGAGCTGTACGGCGACCGGCAGTGGAAGCTCGGCCGGGAAGAGGCGCTGGACAAACTGCTGGAATTCTTCACCGCGCGGCTGCGCAATTACTGGCAGAGCCACGGGGAAGACACGCTGCTCGTGGATGCGGCGCTGGGGGCCGGGCTTGCCGATGTGCCGTCCTGCGCGGCGCGTCTGGCCGCCCTGCGGGACTTCAGCCGCACGCCGGGCTACGCGGCGGCGGTGCAGACCTTCAAGCGCGTTTCCAATATCCTGCGCAAGCAGGCGGGCGACGGCGCGCTTGCGCTGACGTGGGAGGCCGCGCTGCTGCGGGAAGCGCCGGAAAAGGCGCTGGCCGCCACGCTGGAGGAACTGCTGCCGCGTCTGGACGCCCTGCTGGAAAAGGGCGATCATGCCGCCGTGCTGGCTGCGCTGGAAGAAGTGCGGCCAGCGGTGGACGCCTTCTTTGACGGCGTCATGGTCATGGCCGAGGAGGCCGACCTGCGGAAGAACCGGCTGGCCATGCTCAATGCGCTCGGATCGCGTTTTGCGCGGCTGGCCGATTTTGCCGCTCTGCAGATTTAGCGCATTTTCAGTTTGAAACGCTTTGCGTTTCAAACCATACGGCCTGTGGTTTCGCGGAAAAAAAACTCGGTTTTTTCCGCTCACTTCGGGCCGGGCGGCGCTGTGCCGCCGCCTCGCATTTTGCCTTTTTCAAAGGCAAAATGTTCTAGCGCCCCTTCGCTGTGGAAATGTGCTGCCGGCTGCGTGAGCAGGCGGCAGCCGCGAAGGTGACGCGCCGTGTCGTTGCGCTGTTGCCTGCCGAAACGCACATGCGTTCCCGCCTTGCTTGGAAAAGACAAGGCGAACCTCTCCAGGGGCAGGACGCATGCGTGAGCCGCTCGCGAAAATACGGCTTTTTTTCGCAGGGCATGGCGTCGAAAAAAAAGCCGCTCCGGCGTCCGTCTGCGGCGGATGCCGGAGCGGGGCAGGGGGCTTGTGTGCCCCCGGCCTGCCCGCCGTTTGTCCGCTGTACGGAAAGAAAAAACAAAATTTCAGGCGGGACAGAAAAAAATGCTTGACTTCCTGACGGAACGGGGCTAGTTATTCGCGTTCGCAACGAGAAATCATCCTGCTGTACAGCAGGTCAACTGATTGGAGGATTGTCGTGGCTAACCATAAGTCTGCCATCAAACGTCACAAGCAGAGCCTGAAGCGTGCTGCGCGCAATCGTGCTGCTCGTACTCGCGTGAAAAACGCCATCAAGAATGTGCGCGCCGCTATCCAGAACAAGGACAAGGAGCAGGCCAATACCGCGCTGAGCGTGGCCGCCTCCGTGCTGGCCAAGGCTGCCGCCAAGGGGTCCCTGCATTGGAAGAAGGCTGCTCGCAAGGTTTCCCGTCTGTCTCGCGCCGTCAACGGCATTGAGGCTGCCTAATTTTTCGTTCTGCTTGCGGAATCGTGTCACGCGCTCGTAGCTCAGCTGGATAGAGCAACAGGCTACGAACCTGTAGGTCAGGAGTTCGAATCTCTTCGGGCGCGCCACAAAAAAAATTGAAAAACACGAAAAAAAGTGTTGACGACAACGAGGAAAGCAAGTAGAAACAAACTCACGCGCTCGTAGCTCAGCTGGATAGAGCAACAGGCTACGAACCTGTAGGCCAGGAGTTCGAATCTCTTCGGGCGCGCCAGAGAAAACAAGCGGTTACGGAATTGCCCGTAACCGCTTTTTTCGTTATGCTGGAATTCGCATTTCCCGCCGCCGGGCGGCATACGCCAGACGTAGGAGTCATACATGAATGCCATGAACAAGGTTCGCGTCGTCGTCAAAACGCTGGCCGTACAGGTCTGCATTTTCATCGGAATTCTTCTTGTCATGTGGGGTTCGCAAGCCCTGTACGGAATGATTGACCGTACCACCTTTCCCGAGGCGGTAAGCCTGCCGGACAATGCCGCCCGGTTGCCGGAAAATGAAAAGGGCAAGCTGCTGGTGGACGCCATTACCCATCAGCTGCGCCGGGAGCTGGATTCCACCTTCGGCTGGACCATGAACGACATTCTGTTCAATCGCTTCATCCTCGATAACCGCGCCTACCGGCAATACGGCGTCTATCACGCCACCAAGGTGCTCATGGACCTGTACTCCATGGAAATCGCCAAGCTGGGCGCCAACGACAGAGAAAATGCGGACCTCTACAATGCCCGCCTCAACAATTTCGCCATCGACCCGCGCAGCTTCATGTTCCCCTCCGCTGAAGGCCAGTACAAGAAGGGCCTGAAGCTCGTGGAAAAGTACAAGGCGGACCTGGACGCGGGCAAGGCCGTCTACAACTGCCGCACCGATGATCTCTATGCCTCGCTCAACAAGGTGGTGGGGCAGGATATGCTCGGCTACGCCCTTGGTCTGCTGTCGGATGCCCAGAGCCTTTCCTTCGCTACGCTGGATAACCGCATCTACGAAGCGCAGGGCATGGTGCTGGTCATCCGGGATTTCGTGAAGGCCCTGTATGTGCTCTATCCCGAGATTCGCGACAAGAACAACGAGGAGAACATGCGCGCCGCCATGGAGTTCCTGGACAAGATATGCGTGTACGACCCGCTTTATATCACCTCGTCCTTCAACTCCGGTGAGCTGATCATTTCCTATCTCATGTTCGCCCGAAATCGTCTGGAAGACATCCGCGACAGCATCCGCATTTAGCGCATTTTCAGTTTGAACCATACGGCCTGGCGTTTCGCGGAAAAAGCGCGGTTTTTCCGCTCGCTACGGGCCGGGCGGCGCTGTGCCGCCGCCTCGCATTTTGCCGTTGAAAAAGGCAACATGCTCTAACTCGCAATGCCTGCCTTTCGCCGCCTGTCCCTCGCGCCGGTGCGCACGGGACAGGCGGTCTCCTGCAGGCCGCCGCGGGCATTCGGTCGTCCACGCGCTTCGGCCGGAGCCCGCTTTCATCATCTTTCGTCCCGCCCGCCGTGGAGCATGGCGGCGCGGTCATCCTGCCGGGATGCGCGCGGGCCGGCAGCCGGAAACTGAACAAGGAGACCGGTATGCGATATGTACGCGCTGCGCTGTTCTGTTTGGCGTGCAGTCTGGCTATGGCGCTGCCCGCACGAGCCGAAGGCGGGCAGACTTCCTTTTTCGACAGCATCAATGCCGTCCTGTCGGGCTTTGACGTGGGCATCGGCGGCACCGTCATCACCTCGGAATACAAGGACACCCGTCTGGCAGGCAGCACATTGCCCCTGCTGGGCTACGAGGGAGAACATCTGTACCTGCGCGGCGTGTCCGGGGGCCTGCACCTCTATCGCACGTCCTGGTTTGAGTTCAATGCCCAGCTTTCCTATCTGCCGCAGCACTTTTACGCGGACAACAGCGACGACTGGGCCATGCGCCGCCTTGACGACCGGTATTCAAGCATGCTCGCCGGACTCAATACGCGCATCATGACGCCTTACGGCATCGTCACCGCGACCGCTTCCACCGATGTGCTGGGCTACAGCAACGGGGTCATCGTGGACGCGAGCTACAGCTATCCGTTCCGGCTTTCGCGTGTGGCGCTGGTGCCGACGGTGGGCCTGCAATGGACGGACGTCAACTACAACGACTATTATTACGGGGTGGCGGCAAGTGAAGCCCGCAAGAGCGGCTTCAGCGAGTATACCCCTGACGGCTGCGTCTCACCGTATGCGGGCGTGACGGCGCGCATGCAGTTCACGGATCATGTCAGCGGTTTCGCCTCGGCCCGGGCGCTGTTCCTCAATCAGGAGATCACCGACAGCCCCATGGTGGATACCAGCGAAAAGTACAGCCTCAGTCTCGGCGTCATGTACAAGTTCTGATGCTCCGCCCGCGTACTGCGCGGAAGAGGGAGCCGTTTGCCAAACGGGGGCTGCCGGTCGGACAGGCCGCACAGCCCCTGTTTGTTTGGAGCACTTTGCCAGTGGAGAAGGCGAAACGCGAGGCTCCGCCACAGCGCCGCCCGCCAAAACCAGGCGGAAAAACCGCGCTTTTTCCACAAAATGGCAGACCCGTATGGTTTGAAACGCCAAGTGTTTCAAACGGAAAATGCTCTATGGACGGCCGGCCACTGACGGCACAAGATCGATGACCACAATCTCCGGGGGGGCCCCAAGCCGGATGGGCAGCTTGGAAAAGCCCACGCCGGTGGTCACGTAGAGCAGGCTTTCCCCGTCCGGGGACGAGTGGCGGGAAAGTCCCGTGGGTGTTCCGTAGGCCCGGACAAGCAAGGGCTCCAGCAGGCCGATCTGTCCGCCGTGCGTATGCCCCGACAGTTGCAGCTCAAAATGTCCCACGCTGCCCGGCAGCAGGTTCGGACGGTGGGTCAGCAGCACAAGCGGAGCGGCGGAGGGCCGCCCGGCGGCGAGCGCGGCCACGTCAACATCCTTGCCCCCCTTCTGGGCGCGCACAGCAGGGTCGTCGATGCCCAGCAAGGTGAGCGGGCCCAGCGGCAGCATCTCATCAGCCAGCACGCGGATGCCGCAACTGTCCACAAAGGTCTGCGCGTGCTCATGGCCGCCGAAGGCGTCATGATTCCCCAGCACGGCAAAGACCCCCAGTCGGGCCCGGAGCTGCCGCAGGGCGTCCCGGTCGGCAGCCGTGCCCTGCATGGCATCATCCAGAATATCACCACCCAGCAGGATGACGTCCGGGTTTTGGGCGTTGATGGCCTCCACGGCGCGACGCAAAAAGGGCGTGCCCGTTTGCGGGCCGATGTGCAGGTCTGCGGCAAAGACAAGGCGCAGCCGCTCCGTGACAGCGTTGGCGGGCAGGGGGAGTTCCAGACGGCGCACCTTCAGGTTGTGTGCCTCATGAATGCCGTAGGCATACAGTCCGGCACCGACAAACAGCAGCGCCAGCAAATTGCGCCGTGCCGACAGGGAGAGCGGTTCCGCCCAGTGAGGAAAGCGCCCGCGTCCCGCCCACCTGCCCAGAGAAAACACGTCCCTGCCGAGGATGGCCAGCAGGCAGAAAAGCGCCGACGGCTGCCAGACGGTTCCCATGCGTGCAAAAAACTTTTGCACCGCGCTGCCGTCGGGCAGAAGCCCATGAATATAAGGAAACAGACCCATGACCACGAAAAAGGGGAGTGACGCCAGCGCAAGGTGACGCTTTTTCGTATGGCGAAGCAGAGCGCCGTACAGGTAGCCATGCGACAGCATATAGTAGAGCAGGGTGCGGGGCAGAAATTCCATGGGAACTCCGTTGCTGCAAGCGGCGACTGTCCGGCAGACGACGTGTTGCCCGTTAGGGCTTTCGGCATGCGCTGCCGCGACGGTAAGGACGACAAGGGGCCATTATTGTAATGGTATGTCCTGATGCGAATAGTTCAAGATGGGGAGCGTGTTTTTCTTTTGCCGCAGGGGAGAGCGTTTTGCCTTTGAAAAAGATAAAACGCGAAGCGGCGGCACAGCGCCGTCCGGCCCAAAGCGGGTGGAAAAACCGCGTTTTCCCCGCAAAACGACAGGCCGTATGGTTGAAACGTGAAGCGTTGCAAACTGAAAATGCTCTGGGCGTGCTGACGCTCATTTTACAAATAGTTTCAAGAGATAAAATAAATAAGCTGCACACGCTCCGCATGCCTTCGGGGGCGGAGTTGCGTCGTGTATCTGACTCTTCCCCGGTAAAGGTGCGCTGGGGTAGGGATGGGGGAAAGGGGAACGCCTCCCGCGCCGGCGGCGACCGGATGGCGGCCCGCAGGGTCGTGCCTGTCAGACGCTGAGAGGCCTTACGGGAATGGACAGCAGTGTGCGAATGATGCGGGGGCGCTCAACGCCTCAGGCGTCTTCGGAACCGGCCAGCCAATGCAGGAAGGCCATCAACACGGCGGAGGGCTGACGGGTACGTGGCCAGACGGCATAATAGGCGTGGCCCGTAGTGACCGGCTGCAGGTCGGGAAAGGGCATGATCAGGCGTTTTTCCCGCAGCAGGCTTTCCATGAGGCGCGTTCGTCCGAGGGCGACTCCCAGCCCGTAGGAGGCGGCCAGCGCCGCGCCGTAGGCTGTATCCAGCGTCATGCTGTGCGCCCTGCCCAGATTGAGCCCGTTTCGTTTGGCCCATTCCCGCCATTCAGCCGTGACCGTGCTGTAATGCCAGGGGGCGCAGTCATGGAGCAGGGTACAGCTTTCCAGCCGTTCCGGATGCCCGTAAAGATCGTGGGCCTCGGCGTAGGCCGGGGTGCAGACGGGCACGGCCCGCTCATCCATGATCTTGCGGGATTCCAGACCGGTAAAGGTGCCGCTGGCATAGTAGAGGGCCACATCGACGCCGGACTGGTGCGAAAAGTCCGTAGGCGTGTTGCCGGTACGCACGGTGACTTGCAGACTCGGATGGGCGGCTTGAAATTCGGGCAGGCGCGGCAGCAGCCAGCCCAGCGCAATGCTCGGATGGGCGTAGATGCTCAGGGTCGAAAGACCCTCGTTGTCCAGCAGCCGGTTGACCTCGGCGCGCATCTTGGCAAGGGCCGCCTCATAGACCTCGCGCAGGCGCTCGCCTTCCACAGTCAGCGTTACCGAGCGCGTCAGCCGGTTGAAGAGAGGAAAGCCGAGCACCTCCTCCAGCTTGGCGATGCGATGGCTCACCGCGCCGGGCGTCAGGCACAGATTCTTGGCTGCCGCCTTGAAGCTGAGATAGCGCGCGGCAATGACAAAGGTCTTGATGTTGATGATGTGATTGTCGTCGGAGAGAACCGCCGCAATGCTGCGGGCATGCTTCCGGGCGACGGAATCGTCTGCGTAGTTCATGCGAAACCCAGTGTTGCGTAAAACAGGCATATGGGGAAGATTTCCCCGTCCATCATCACGCACACGGGGCGGAGCGTCAAGAGGATGGCCCGGCCCGTGCCGTCCTTCCTTTTCCTTCGCACCGTTGCGGACTCCCGCCGTCGGAGCGGAAAATCAGCGCGCTGGCGTGCTCTGAACCGCTTTGCAGACCGGAAAAAATCGTGTAGGGTAACCAAAGGCGGCAAATGTATGTTGCCAAATTATTTTTATTCATCCACAATTACGGGAGATTCACCTATGAAGTTGGGCAAACGTCTCGCTGGACTGGCCATGCTGGCCCTGACGCTCGGCTTTGCCGGTCAGGCTGTGGCTGCGGAACCGATCAAAATCGGCGTGTACCTGCCGCTGACCGGTCAGAACGCCTTTGGCGGACAGCTGGAACTGGAAGGCATCCAGCTCGCGCACAAACAGATGTCCACCGTGCTTGACCGTCCCATCGAGCTGGTGGTGGTGGACAACAAGTCCGACAAGGTCGAGGCTGCCAACGCCGTGAAACGCCTGACCGAACGGGACAAGGTGGTCGCCCTTATCGGCACCTACGGTTCCTCGCTGGCCATGGCCGGGGCGGAAATCACCGAAAAGGCCAAGATTCCCGGCGTGGGCACCTCCTGCACCAACCCGCTGGTGACCATGGGCAAGAAGTACTACTTCCGCGCCTGCTTCATCGACCCCTATCAGGGCGCCGCTGCGGCCACCTATGCCTTTGAGAACCTCGGCTTCAAAAAGGCCGCCGTGCTCATGGACATGACCAACGACTACGCCGTGGGTCTGGCCAACTTCTTCTCCCGCTCCTTCAAGAAGCTGGGCGGCGAAGTGGTGGCCAGCCTCAAGTACAGCTCCGGCGACCAGGACTTCACGGCCCAGCTGACCGAGCTCATCGCCAAGAAGCCCGATATCGTCTTCATGCCCGCCTATTTTGCCGAGGGCGCCATCATCATGAAGCAGGCCCGCGAGCTGGGGGCGACCTTCCGCCTCATGGGCGCGGACGCCATGGACAACCCCGATACCGTGAAGCTGGCGGGCAAGGCGGCCGAGGGCTTCCTGCACACCACCTTCCCCTATGACCCGACCATGCCCACCATGAGCGATGAAGCCAAGAAGTTCACCGAGGCCTGGAAGGCCGCCTATCCCGAAAAGGATACCAACGTGAACGGCGCTCTGGGCTACAACAGCTATTTCATGATCTACGACGCCATCAAGCGTGCCGGTTCCGCCGATCCCGAAGCCATCACCCAGGCTCTGGCCGCCACCAAGGGCCTTGTGACTCCGCTGGGCACGGTGTCCGTCAACGCGACGCATGACGCCGAAATGCCCGTGGGCATCATCGAGTACAAGGACGGCAAGCGCGTCTATGTGGGCGAAGTGACGCCCAAGCAGTAAATCCCTTTCGTGCTTTCATGACGGCCCGCCGGGGCGGATGTTCCGGCGGGCCGCAATCACGCGGCGGCGGAAGGCGGAACCGGCCGGATGCCGTCGCGGACGGACCATACGCCCGTCCGGCGTATCCTGACAAAACTATCCGTTCCAGGTGGCCTCATGACCCTTGAAATGTTTTTTCAGCACTGTTTCAATGCCCTGACGCTGGGCTCGCTCTATGCGCTCATAGCCATCGGCTATACCATGGTCTACGGCATATTGCGGCTGATCAACTTTGCCCACGGCGATATTCTCATGGTCGGGGCCTATTTCGTCTTTTTCGGTACCTTCGCCTACGGCTGGCCGTGGGGTCTGGCGGCCATTCTGGCCATTGTGGGAGCCAGCATCATCGGTGTGGCCATCGAGCGGGTGGCCTACCGGCCTCTGCGGGAAGCGCCGCGCATCTCCGCGCTCATCAGCGCCATCGCCGTGTCCTTCTTTATTGAAAGTCTTGCCGTGGTGGTCTTTTCCGGGCAGCCGCGTCCCGTGCTCCAGCCGGAATGGCTGATCTCGGAATGGCAGCTCGGACAGGTTCGCATTCTCAAGCTCACGGCTTTTGTTCCCGTGATGACGGCCATTCTCGTGGCGGTGCTGCTCTATGTGGTCTACAGGACCAAGCCCGGTCTGGCCATGCGGGCCATTTCACGGGATATCGAAACCACGCGCCTCATGGGGGTGCGCGTGGACAACATCATCGCTTTCACCTTCTGCATCGGTTCGGCGCTGGCGGCGGCTTCGGGCATCATGTGGGCCCTGCGCTATCCGCAAGTGCATCCGTACATGGGCATCATGCCCGGTCTCAAAGCCTTCATTGCGGCGGTCTTCGGCGGCATCGGCTCCATTCAGGGGGCGGTCATCGGCGGACTGGCCCTGGGATTTGTGGAAATCATGACCGTGGCCTTTCTGCCTGAGCTTTCCGGCTATCGTGACGCCTTCGCCTTTATCCTGCTGGTGCTGGTGCTGGTCTTCAAGCCCACCGGTCTGCTGGGCGAACGCCTGAAGGAGAAGATCTGATGCGCTGCAACCTTGCCACACTCGGCAATATCCTGCTTATCCTGCTGGTCGGGGTGGCGCTCTGGCTGGTGGAGCGTCATGGACTCATCGGCGATTACCAGATTTATATCGTCAAGCTCATCTTCATAAACGCCATTCTGGCCCTGTCCCTCAATCTCATTTACGGTTTTACCGGGCTGTTCTCTCTGGGGCATGCGGGCTTCATGGCCATCGGGGCCTATGTGGGCGCACTGTGCACCCTGCTGCCCGAACAGAAGGAAATGATGTGGATTCTCGATCCCATCATCTGGCCCTTCTCCGTCCTGCATACGCCCTTCTGGGTGGCTGTGCTGGCCGGGGGCGTGGCGGCGACCGTCTTTGCCGTCATCATCGCCGTGCCCGTGCTGCGTCTGGGCGATGACTATCTGGGCATCGCCACCCTGGGCTTTGCGGAAATCATCCGCGTGTTCATCGTCAACATGTCCTCCATCACCAACGGTTCGCTGGGCATCAAGGGCATACCCGCCGAGGCGAACCTCCTGACCTGCTATGCCTGGATGATCGTCACACTCATTGTGCTGGCGCGGCTGCTCTTCGGCAATTTCGGCAATGTGCTGCGCTGCATCCGCGATAACGAGATCGCCGCCAACGTCATGGGCATCAACGTCTTCAACTACAAGGTGCTGTCCTTCTGTCTGGGGGCCTTCTTTGCCGGGATTGGCGGGGCGCTGCTGGGCAGCCACCTCTCCACCATCGACCCGAAGATGTTCAATTTCCTCCTGACGTTCAACGTGCTCATGTTCGTGGTGGCCGGCGGGCTCGGCTCCCTGACGGGCAGCCTGCTGGGCGCGGGCATCATCACCGTGCTGCTGGAATGGCTGCGCGCCATCGAGGAACCTATGGACTTCGGCCTCTTCGAGATTCCGGGTATTCCCGGCATGCGCATGGTGGTCTTTTCGCTGATCCTGCTGCTCATCATCCTGTTCCGGCGCGAGGGCATCATGGGCACGCGGGAACTCACCTGGAAGAGCCTGCGCCGTCTGGGGAGGAAGAAGGCATGAGCGGCAAGGATATCCTTTTGCGCGCCGATAGCATCACCATGCGCTTCGGCGGGGTGACGGCCGTGTCGGACATGTCGCTGGCCATCCCGTGCGGCAGCATCGTGGGCGTCATCGGCCCCAACGGCGCGGGCAAGACGACCCTGTTCAACGTCCTGAGCGGCTTCTACAAACCGCAGGAGGGGAACGTCATCTTCGGGGGGCGGAGTATCAAGGGCCTGCCTCCCTACCGGGTCTGCAAGCTGGGCATTGCCCGCACCTTCCAGAACATCCGGCTTTCCGCCCAGATGTCGGTGCTGGAAAACGTGATGGTGGGTTGTCATGTGCGCCGCCGCTGGCCGTGGTGGATGGCCCCGCTGGGCCTGCCCATGTACTATCGCGAGGAAAAGGCCATTCAGGAAAAGGCCCTGCGTCTGGTGGAACGGCTGGACCTGCTCTCTTACAAGGACGAGAAGGCGTGCAGCCTGCCCTACGGGGCGCAGCGCCGTCTGGAGATCGCCCGCGCCCTGGCCACGGAACCGAAGATGCTGCTGCTCGACGAACCCGCGGCGGGCATGAATCCGCAGGAAAGCCTGGAACTCATGCACTTCATCGGGCACATACGCGACGAATTCGATCTGACCATTCTGCTTATCGAGCACGACATGAAGGTGGTCATGGGCGTGTGCAGCTACATCTGGGTCATGGAATACGGCTCGCTCATCGCCGAGGGCGATCCTGACGCCATCCGCAGCAATCCCGAAGTGATACGCGCCTACCTGGGGGACGAGGTGAACCATGCTTGAAATTCGTGACCTGCATGTACGCTACGGCGGGATTCAGGCCGTACAGGGAGTGAATCTGTCCATCAGGCGCGGCAGCATCGTCACGCTGGTGGGGGCCAACGGCGCGGGCAAGAGCAGTATTATCCGCTCCATCGCCGGACTGAACAAGACAATCAGCGGCGAAATGACCTTTACCCGCAAGGAAGGGGATACGCCTGTTTCTCTCATGGGCCTCAAGCCAGAGGACATGGTGCGGCAAGGCATTTCCCTTTCCCCGGAAGGGCGGCGCATCCTGCCGCATCTGACGGTGGAGGAAAATCTGCGCCTTGGCGCGTATATCCGCAATGACCATGACGGCATCAAGGCGGACATGGAGCGCGTGTACGAGCTTTTCCCCCGTCTGCGCGAACGTCTCTGGCAGAAGGGCGGCACCCTGTCCGGCGGCGAGCAGCAGATGCTGGCCGTGGGCCGGGCGCTCATGAGCCGACCGGACATGCTCATGCTGGACGAGCCTTCGCTGGGACTGGCGCCGCTGCTCGTGCGGGAGATATTCAACATCGTCCGCCGGATCAATGAGCAGGGCATGACCGTCCTGCTGGTGGAGCAGAACGCCTATGCCGCCCTCAACGTGGCCCATTATGCCTACATACTGGAAGTGGGCCGCGTGGTGCTGGAAGGGACCGGACAGGAACTGCTGGAAAATCCCAAGGTCAAGGAAGCCTACCTCGGCGGCTAGGGCCTGTTGACACTATTCGCTGTCTGTTTGGGGAGGCGCTTAAGAATAGGGCACCCACAGCCCCCACAACATCTCGGCACAAAACCCCCAGCCCCAAACAGACCACCCGCCCCCTCCCGCC
>CALVGJ010000255.1 GCA_944327045.1 uncultured Desulfovibrio sp. | reverse complement strand
CTACTTGAATGCTTTCTCAAAATTGGGCACGACCTGCTTTTTGCGGCTCATGACGCCATCCAGCCAGACCGTATCGCCGGACAGGGGTACGCCGAACGCCTTTTCCACCACGGAAGGATCGTCGGATGCCAGCAGCAGCTCCGAGCCTTCTTTCATGATGTCGGTCAGCAGGAGAAAGACACTATGGCGTCCATCCGCCTTGATACGGGCAATTTCCTCTTTGAGTCCATCCTTGACGCCGTCCAGCAGGGCCAGATCAATCACTTCCAACTGGCCAATGCCGACCTTTTTACCGTTCATGTCAAAATCCTTGAAATCGCGGTAGACAAGGTCCTGCATACTGGCGCCGTCCACAGCGCTCTTGACGCGAAACATTTCCATGCCCAGCGCCATGACGTCTTCCACACCAGCGATGGCAGCCAGCTTTTCCACGGCTTTTCTATCCGCTTCCGTACAGGTGGGGGATTTGAACATAACGGTATCAGAAAGGATGGCACACAACATACCGCCGGCAATGCTGCGCGGAATCTCGATGCCGTAAAAGTCGTACATGTTGGCAAGTACCGTATTGGTACAGCCCACGGGCCAAATCCAGGCTTCCAACGGAAGGGACGTAGTGATGTCCCCCAACTTATGATGATCGACGATGCCCATGACCGTGGCGCTGTCCATCCCCTTAGGAGCTTGGCCCAGATCGGAATAATCCACGAGGTACAACTCGCGACCGGCGACGTCCTCCACGATCTGCGGTGCCGTCAGCCCGAAACGCTCCAGAACAAAGGCCGTCTCCGGCGCGGGCTTTCCCTGCGCAGCGGGAACAACGTCAAATCCCCGCTTGGCATACAGATCGGCGGCAGCGATAGCGGAAATGATACTATCGGTATCAGGATGAAGATGACCAAGAACATATGCGGACATGATGACTCCTTGCAACACTCCCACAGGGAGCAGTGATAGTGACTTCTTCGGGCAATCGTGTCGCCCGCTCCACGTCTTTGCAATATTTTGCCGCGGATTGCAAATCCCACTCCAGCCATGCAGATCAGCTCTCACCTCACCGGCCCCGCAAAGGACTTAGTTTCCACTCCTGTAGCACATCATATATCTGCCCTTCTGGACAGACTGTCGTTGCAGAATAACAGATATATCACGAACGGGGAGGTCGCTCTTCTGTATGAACGACATCCAGCGTATCCTGCTGCGTCCCGGCCTGAGCCTTGGGATGAGCCGTATCGTAGACGCGCATCAAATGTTCAAGGCTAACCTGCGTATACCGCTGTGTCGTCGTCAGACGCCGATGCCCCAGCAGCTCCTGCACGCTGCGCAGGTCGGCTCCTCCATCTAGCAGGTGCGTGGCAAAGGAATGCCGCAATGCATGTGGGGAAAAATGCTTGGCCACACCGGCCAGACTGCCCAAACGTTCCATGCTGCGTCCTGCTTCCCGCCGCTGCATCCGCTTTCCGTCGCGCATCCCCACAAAAAGTGCCGCCTCCCCGTCTGCCGCCAGCAAGGTACGGTCATCCAGCCATTCCCGCAATGCCGCTGTACAACTGTCTGACAAGGGTGCTATGCGTTCCCGATTCCCCTTACCCATGACGCGCACCACCCCTGCCGCAAGCTGGACATCATCCACGTTCAAGTCCAGCGCTTCAGAAATGCGCAAGCCTGAACCATAGAGCAGCTCGGCCAGCGCTTTGTCCCGCGAATGGCGCAGAGGTCCGCCACCCGCATCGCCTTCGGTATCCAGCACGGCAAATATCTCGTCAACATTGAGCACACGTGGCTGATAACTTTCCTGTCGAGGGTTGCGCACAGCTTTTGCCGGATTTTCTTTCACGAGATGCAAACGCAAAGCATACTGAAAAAAACTGCGCAACGCTGCCAGCTTACGGGACATGGACGACTTGGCTTCGCCTCGGCGGAAAAGTTCTGCCAGAAACGACTGCACATTTCTCTTGTCAACAGCATACAGAGTTTCCGGCCCTCTCCCCTGCTCCGCAAGAAAAAGTATAAACTGTTGGATATCAGTTAGATAGGCGCGCACCGTAGCTGCCGACAAACCGCGTTGCGTCTCCAGCCACAAATGATAGGCTGACAGCAGTTCCTCGCACTGCTGCTTGAGCATAAAGGTTTCCCGTGTTTCGCTACGTTTATCCTGCTCATCCTCTGTCCGAATGCGGCAGCACAATTCATATCCCTGTCGGCCACTTTCTCCCCCTCGCACACGTCGTCCGCCTTTCATGACATAACCTCATAGCGTGCGCCGGCAAGTCGCCGAATCCGTCCGGAAAGTTCAAGCTGCAACAAAAGCGAGGCCAAGTTCCCCGGACGCACATGCAAACGTGCGGCAAGATCATCCACATGGAGCGGCCCCTGCTGTAACAACCGCACAACTTCGGCCGCAGTTGGTACAAGACAGAAGGCCTGCGTATGTGAATTCTCTGCGGTAATGTTCTCACAAGAAGTCGTCGATAAAAAAAGGTCATTCTGCCCTGCCGAGACCTCGTTTGACGGAGGGGAGAGCTTGCTTGTCTGCATGGAGGCAGGCAAGGGGCCGGCGGCACACTTCGCTCCCGTTTCCCTTTGCTCATCAGAACATGCCGAGTCGCGATCTGCGGCACGCAACAGCGCCCGCTCATCCAAAACAGGATGCTCAATGCCATAAGGACGCAAACGTTCCAAAAGATCGCGCAGGATATCCTCGGCGCAAAACACAGGATGTGCACCCTGCCGAATTAACTCCTGCGCACCGCAACACTGTTCATCCAATGCCGGGCCGGGCACAGCATACACTTCCCTGTTTTGCTCAAGTGCCGTGCGTGCCGTAATCAGACTGCCGGAACGCGTTGCTGCCTCCACCACAAGAATTCCCAAGGAAAGACCACTGATGATACGGTTTCGAATAGGGAAATTTTCAGGCAGGGGGGATGTTCCCGGAGCAAACTCTGACAGCAGAAGACCGCCCTGCCGCACCATGCGGGCAAAAAGATCGGCGTTTTTCTGTGGATAAATCCTATCGATGCCCGTTCCCAGCACCCCGATACTGCGACCAACTTCCTGCAGGGCAGCAGCATGCGCACTGGCGTCAACGCCCTGCGCCATGCCAGAAACAATACTGATGCCGCAGGCGGCAAGACAACGGGCCATGTGAGCAGCCACCCGCCGCCCTTGCCCTGAAGCCTTGCGCGCGCCGACTATCGCAACACAGGGGGAGCGCAACAAACTGACATCCCCCTGGCAGTACAACAGGATGGGCGCATCCGGCAAGGCACGGAGGCAGGCGGGGTATAACGGATTATTCCAGAGCAAAATTCCGGCGGAAAGACGACGAACGGCGTCCCATTCGCGCCTGGCCGTCGTTCGCCACGATCCGGAGGCCATTTCTGCGACGAGCGAAGAATGCCGCCCCGCCGTCCGCCACTGATCAAGCTGCTGCAATGCCTGATAGGCACTGCCGAAACGCTTCAACAGAGAGGCCTGTGTTCTTGGCCCAACTCCCCTGCAATGACGCAAGGCGAGGCTGGCCCAGAATTCCCTGCGACCAGCCTCGTCCAAATTCTGCCACTGCGGGCAGCACACTATGGCATCCTGTGACAATGTACGCTCAACTTAGCGGCCAATTCCGCTAGAACGAATCTTGCTTGCGGCTTCGGACTTGGGGAAGAGCGCAAGCACTTGCTGATATTGCTGACGTGCCCCCTGTTGATCTCCCAGACGGCTCATGGTCATACCGGCCTTGAGCATGGCATCGGCACTCTTGTGGTGAGCAGGATAGCGGGTGCTGACGGCCTGGAACTGACCGAGGGCTTCCTGAAGCTTTCCTTGCGAATACAGGGCTTCACCAATCCAATATTCAGCATTGGGAGCGAGCTTACCCTGCGGATACTGCTGGAGGAACTGACGGAAACGCTGAATGCCTTCTTCTGTACGACCGCTGCGAACCACCTGCAACGCCGCCTGATACTCGGCATTTTCCGTCCGAGGGGAAGACGAGGAAATGGCCGGAGTTGACGTAGTGGAAGGATACGCCTGGGGCTGTACAGCCGGCACCGTCGCGGCAGGCGAACCCTGTGCAGGCTGCGGCGCGCCATTCATGCTGGGCAGCTGGGGCACGGGCACCGTTGCATCGCCTCTGCGCGAGGCAGGCGTACCGGGCGTCACCGAAGCAGGCGAAGCTGCAGGCTGCCTGACCTCAGGTGCGGCGGCAGGAGCGGGGGTCACAGGAGCTGCTGTCGGCGCCGGCGCCGTTGCGGGCAGCGTAGCGGGTGCCATGGCCGGCGGCATACCGAGGGCGGAAGCGTCCGCAGGCCCTTGCGACTTTGCGGCAGCCGGGGCGGCAGCCGGAGTCGCCGGAGCGCGCCGCTGCGCGGCAGGCCGACGCGCCGCCCCGCCACCCGGGAAGGGTGCAGGTTTGCTGGCGGGATTGATGACCCGCGACGCCGGAGCATCCTGTTTGGCCTTGCCCTGCTTTGCGGAGGGAGCCGCCGGAGCGGCGGCAGGTGCGGCGGGTTCTCCTCCGGGATTACGCAGCTCGCTCGGCGTGGGATTGTACACAGGGACAGCCACCATGGATGTTTTTCCACCGCGGCGGGTACGTACTTCATAAGTCGTCTCACTCAAGGTTGTGAGACGCCGATCAAGTGAATCCACTCGCTGGGCCAACTGAGAAATCCGTTGCGAATTTTCCAGGACGCCGGTTCGGTTCTCCACAGTCGCCTCTTCCAGCTGGCGGTAGCCGCACCCGCTGGAAAGTACAAGGCATGCCAAAGACAGGGCTGTCAATTTATTCATTTTTCCCCTCACTCCTCTTCACAGGAAAAATTCAAAACTTCAAGTTTTGCTTTAAGAAATCCTCAGCCCAATGAGGCGTTCTTCCAGTAACAAATAAAGAAATTTCTCCGGCAAGGCAAGTCTTTAGCTTCGGGTAAAAGCACTTTCCAGAAAAAATTCGAGAATTTCTTTATTTTTTTGGCAGGGGCATTCCCGCCTCTTGCGGCAATGCGTTTTTTCAGGCACAAAGCTTCTGTACTCTTATGGGGGATGCATCATGGCCACGTTCCCGCCCCCTTCACATATCGAGGTTGAGTAAAAGGCGGTTGTATGCAGGCGTTTCTTGCCGATAATCCTGTTCTGCAAAATATTCTGGATATGGCGTCCATCATCATTCCGTTAGCGATGCTCTTTGCCTTCTGCGGCATCAGTATTCTGGCGGTGTCCGGCGAGATTCTTTCCTTGCGTCGACGTCGCAGCTTTTATGGGAGGTGCGCCATGCAGTTGTCCCTGCTTGGGCAGGGGCTGGGATGGACACTGCTGGTAGGTGGACGTATCTGGCTTTATTTTTTCGAATCGAATATTCCCGGTGAAAGCGCCCTGACGATCCATGAAATTAGTTGGATAGTACTTGGTCTTTCGGTCATCTTCAGCTGCATCTACTTTCTTTTATGGAAGACACTGGCCCAGTATCCCGGTATACACATCGGGGTAGGCGTGGTCAGTGCGTTGCAGGGAATGCTTGCCGTTCTGGTTGTACTTGCCTGTTTGCGCGTTGCGGCAGTAATCAATCTGCCGCACGCAGACGAGGCTTCCATGCCTACCCTGGCGGAGGTGCTGACACCAGTATGGGGGACGGATTATGCAACCAGCCTGTGTTATGTTCCTCTCCTTTTGCTGGGCATGCCTGCCGCCTTCGGTTGCGTATGGTTGTTGCTGCGCCGCAAGAAGGATGACTACGGGCGGGATCATTACAATACCGTGCTACCCTGGTGCGCAAGCTGGGCGCGTAATATCTGGGGGATTCTCTGGCTGGTGCTGCTTGTTACCAGCTGCCTTGACCTCTACCGCCAGATGGCGGAGGGGGCCCTCATGACGGAGGATGCCGTAACTGCCGGAATCCGGATACTGCTCTGGCTTATCCCCTTTCTGCTCTGGCTCATAGTGGCACGCAGTGCGACGCCGCTGCGCCATAAGCTCGGACTGGTCATCAGCCTAGTGTTGAGCTGCCTGTTCATGCTGCCCTTCTTTATGGGACTGAGCAACTGGACGCCCCTCCCATAGCTCCCCTAAAAACAAAAATCTTTTTCTAGCTGCCGCCAGATACAGAGCTGGCGGCTTTTTTACAGCGCACTCCACGCTACCACGACAGCAAAAAGCCCTCTGGATAGTGTTTATCTGCTTATTGACTTATTGACTATTTTTAATATAGAGAGGAAATTTTTAGTGATTTCAAGCAGCAAATCGGCATTTTTTTCTTACCATATTCCCCTCAGTGACAGCAAAAGCCCCGCCAATTTGGCGGGGCTTTTTGCTAAAAAAGATAAAAAACAGGCTCAGGCGACGACAGTACTCTCCGCAGCTTTCATCTGCGCCAGCAGTTGCTTGGCAGGTTCATAGTCAGGATCAAGTTCAAGCGCAATTTCCGCAGCCTGCTTAGCCTTGTCCTTACTGTACCCCAACGACAACACTTGAGCCATATTATAAGCCACAACCGGCGATGTCCGGGGAAGGCTGGAATTAAGCCCCAGCGCTTTGAGCATGAAACGGTTGGCATTTTCATACTCCTTGCCTTCAGCATGCGCCATAGCGATGTTATAGTAGAGCTCACTGGAATTGGGAGCAATCTGCAGCGCACGTTTATATTCCACAATAGCATCAAGCCATCTTCCCTGCTTGCGCAGACATATCCCCAGCTGATTGAATGTTGTGAGGTCATCTGCCGTCAGGTCCTTCCCCTTGAGCTCAAGACACTTGCGGAGATATTTTTCTGCCTGGGCCGGGTCCTTGTCCTGCAGAGACATGGCGATCTTTTCCGACATGAGCGCCACCTGCTGCATGGCATTCTTGTAGGCGCGATTGACGGCACCGTCGAAGAGCTTCTTGGCCTCATCCATGTTGCCCATTTCCATTTGCAACTCAGCCATTTCCACTTTGCGCTGAGCATTCATGGGGGACAACTCGTCCAGCCGCTTCAGGTATTCAAGCTGCATGTCGGTCTTGCCGTCTTCCTTGGCAAGATCCACCAGCTTTTGCAGAGGTTCCAGATAATCCTGAGAGTACTTGCAGGCACGTTCATAGGCTATCTGCGCCTTGTCCCTGCTGCCGGAAACGCGCAGCGCGTCCCCCAGCACAACATAACCTGAGGCACTGTCCGGCTTTACCTTAAGTACCCCCTGCGTAATCTTGATGGCCTCGCTTCCCACATTCTTGATGACGAACTTGCGTGCTTTATCGAGCAGTTGTCGAATGGTGCTCGGTTCGCGGAGGGTAACGGACATTTTATCAATGAGGTCGATACTGCTTATGGGCTTGAGAATGAAATTGTCGGCACCGGACTCATACAGCAACATGATGCGAGCCTTTTCGGACGACGTCGTCATGGCAAAAATACGCAAATCAGGATAGCTTTCCTTGAATTGTCGAACCATGAAACTTGTTTCGCCCGATCCGCTCATGACACTTTCAATAAAGAGCGCAGGGCGCTTATGCGCGGCAAAAGAATCGGTGATGGCTTTGAGCAGTTTACTCGGATCAGGTACAAATACAACAAGTTCTGAAGCCGGCAAGCCCATTTCCTTAACAGTTGCGCGCAGCAGGCTCAAAATGGTCGGATCATCCGAAAGGCAGAGAAGCTGTCCATTCCGTTTGGTGAAGTAGTCTCGAATGATAGATTTTTGCTTATTCTGCTTCTGTTTTGTCTGAAAGTCTGCAAATGCCATTCTCTGCTCCAGCTTACATGGATTACATGCCACGCAACCCGGTGAAACGCACCTTCACCGGCAACAGTCGCCATAGTTTCCGTCAGGTAACCATGAAAAAGGTTTTGCCCGCCACGTGTCCGACATGGAGGAGTAAGCGCCATCTTCCGGCATCGAGCGGAAAAAATTTCCCGGCACGATACTTGCATAAAAAAGCTCATTACAGCTTTTCCATCGGATGCGACATGCAGGACAGCACATTTCAGCCCATCCATTCGGACACAGAGTCTCCCTTTGGGCAAAAAAAGGGGAGATGTCTCCCCTTTTCTCAAGAAAATGCTGCTTTTTTCCCGATGAAAAAAGCCATTCTCCCCCTATCAAGAGAATATGAGAGGAGAATGCCCTCCTTCCTGTCGTCGCAAATCCTGCGACGCGGCAAAAGCATCTTGTGCAGCCCTGCTAGGCCTGAAGGGACAAGGCTCCATGCGCAGACTGGGCATACGACCGCCCATAGGTCTCGCTGCGCTGGGCAACCTTGCCGCCAAGAGCTGCATTGTTAAAGAATTGCATTTCGCTTTCGCTCAGATATTTGCGGGCGGTATACAATTCAAAGAAATTTTTCTCTTCCTGGCTCAGCACGGAAGAAGGTTCCCGGGATATCACGTCCTGTTTCAGGGGAAGAACGGCTCCCGGGCCCATGACCGCAGTCAGCTGAGAATTGGCATTTTCCGCTGCCTGCAGGCCTGCCTGTGACTCGAATGTCTCTGCGAACGAGCTGCCCCCCGCAGCCTGCCGCGAACGCGAAGCCTCTGAGGACTGCGCACGAGACATCCCAACGCTGTTGATGTTCATAACTCCCTCCCAAAATGTTTCCCTGTACCCTACGCACTTTTGCAGGAAAAGGCCAGCTTAAGAAATTAGCTTTATATTTTAATGGATTATAAAAAAATCAAGATGACGTACAATGTTTTTTACTTTTTTTTATTCAAAAAATTCAATATGTTAAAACTTTATGCTTTTTTTAGATTTTTTTAAAAAATTTACTTTTTTTCTCGTGCTTTCCTCGATTCTTTTGGGGTTAAAACATCGAAAAATAATATATTTAAATATGTTATAAATAAAAATCACCTTTCAAGCTACACTATAAGTCACTCATTTGTTCATCCATTCCCTTAACTTTCAGACCTCGTCACAGGTCTGCACATCCCCGGAAAATGGAAAAATTTTCGTTTTCTACAGATGAGGATGAGATTTTTCTGTGCCCCCCTCTCGTCCCCCCGTTGAAGACAGAATTTATTGCGCAGGCAATCATAAAAAATGGGCATACGCGTAAGCGTACACCCACCAATTACGCATGAACTCCCATGCGCGGCAACTCAAACACTCCCCTACCCTCTCCAGCCTCTGAGGGGAAAAACCATGCGATTGGTACGCCTACCTACCCCCCTCGGTACTGGCGACGCCACTCATCCAGAAACAGGATAGCCGTCTCCACGTCGCTCAAGACGCCACTCTGCCGCCGCAGCATGTGGACGACATTTTCAAAGGAGGCTCCCGGTCCCAATTCCAGACGTTGCAGCAGTTCCAGCAGCGGCGGAGCGATCATCGTTTGTTCCGCATCCGCCTTCCATGGGCCGAACTGCCCTGCCATATACTCCAGCAGCTGCTGCATCCGCTGTGCATAGGTATGCTCAGCCAGCACACGCGCACGGGCTCGTCGGCAGTACTGAACCCGCTCCTCGGGATGGGAAAGGAAGTAATCTATCTTTTCATAAAGCTCTGATTCGGAATCAAAACAGGCCAGCTCATTTTCGGCAAAAAGCTCAGGCAAAAGGCGACGCTTGTCCACCAACTGGAAGGCTCCCATGGACGCCAGCTCAAACGTCCGCGGATTGACAAAATCCCCGTGACTGACCAAGGTATCCGTCTTCAAACTGGAGTGCAGGTTCAGATTGATACGCGAAGCATTGTAAATTTTGACACTCTCTTCCTCACCGATGCGCTGCCCCTGTCGCTGGATGCAGGGAGCAAGTACGCCCTCTCCTTCCCAGTCCGATCCCCAAATTTTGAAATTGCGTCCGGCCAAAGGCCGAAATGCCAGACGACGATTGGGATACCCCGCGCCAAGAAAGCCGATATCCGCACCATATTCCCGCTCTTCCTCAGGCGTCAGTTCAAGTGGTCGATGAAATTCGGGCAAGGCTGCCAGCGGCAGATAGGGGGCATGCGGCTGTCCTGCGGCGGCAAGCTTTTCCTGAAAGGGCTCCTTCTGGATGACGGCGAAGACATCGTAGAGCGGCGCATAGGCCTGCCAGTAATCAAAAATCTGCCAGTCCTCCACAAACCACATGGCTGTCCGCACCCCGGCCTTGCGCAGCTTCTGCAGACTGAACCGATTCAGCGGAGCCTGCGCCAATGCCAGAACAAGGGAAGGTTCAAAATTTTCTACCTGCGCCAGAATTCCCTGATTGAGCACCTGCAGAAAGGCATTTTCCAGCGGCCCCAGAGCCGAGGGGGGAAGCTCCAGCGTTTTCAGGCCGGTAAAGGCAGAGTAAAAGGCTGGCGCATCAAAGATGCGCACGGCATGTCCCATGCTGCTCAAAGCTCTGGCGCAGTACCGGCCAATGGGCAAGGAACCGCCATACAGGGGTAAAACAACAAGGATACGCAACGAGGGTGTCATCAGCTATACCTCCAAGGGGGCAACATCCAGTCGCTGTCGGCACGCAACCAGCGCTGCGCGGTTTCTTCAGCCGCAGCGTCAGAGGATGCCTCGCCGTCCGAAATGCCCGACGCCGACACCCCCAGCCATGCGGCCAGCTCTTGCCGCACAGCATGGCGCAGGGACGTCTGTGCATCCTGCCCCGCCACAAGCCGCAACACGCCCCCAAGCTCATCCAGTCCGCTTGTCCAGCATTGCAGTCCATCGGGGAGCCGGATACCTGCCGTATCTTCCCTGCTCCGCAACAAGCCTACCAACGCGCCGGGCAGCCGTTCTTCCTCAAAGGGACGCAGACAACGCACGGCAAACTGACAGGGAGCCGACTCCAAACAGGGCACGCAGGGAATGTCCGCCTGAATGACGGTATGCCCCACTCCGTACGGGCCCGTCTCGTGCGCATAGGCAGAGGACAGAAAAAAGGCCAGCACCGGCACACCCAGCGCGGCAGCAAGATGCATGATGCCGGTATCCGGCGTCACCAGCCTGTCCAGTCCACGCACGGCTTCCACCAGTGCGGGCAAATCGGTCTTGCCGCTCAAATCTTCCACATTGCCGAACATACGTGCGGGCAATTCACGCAATAGACGTCGGGCAACCTGACGTTCCTGCGCAGACCCCAGCAGACGTACACGCGGCCCCCCCATAAAATCATGCAGCGTGCGTACGATGCGCGCCAGCAGCGGTACCGGCAGGGAGCGACGGGATTCACGTCCGGCCAGCACCACGCCCAGCCCGCCCCCTCCACCAATCGCCGGAGGATTGACCCGTTCCGGCGCGATGGGGTCCGGTGCAAAATACCCCCAGTAATCCACCAGATTAAGACAGCCGCAGGCACGGTGCTCCGTCAAACGAAAGGCTCGCCGCGCCCAAGGGGATCGTTCCGGGCCGCCGCTGCCGGGCCGGTAACCGTGTACACGTTCTGACGCAAAAAGACGGCACAGGCTTGTGCCGGCTGAAGAAAAATTACAATTGTAGACCGCCGTAAAATCCAGCTCCTGCCAAACATGCAGCACATCGCCAATCTGTTGGGCCGCAGAGGCGGCATCCCGAGTATAGAGCGGCCAGGCATGCAGGTGGGCAAACGGATACAGCACGCGGGCCAGCGGGACAAGACCCGTATCCACGGCCAGATGCGTTTCTCCACGCGCTGCCAGCGTCAGCAGAAGACGACGCGTCTGCACAAGGTCTCCCAGACGGGCAGACTGGATAACAAGAAATCGGGGCATGAACATTCCTTTACCGTCGCCAGCCGGACTGGACGGCCTCTTCAACCTAGCCCAAGCCGTACAGAGAGGCAAGAAAAGCCTCTCCTCCCCCCCTTGCACATGACGACGGCTTGCGTATACTGCGGCAGGGTGACGTATGAAATCCGACCTTTATCCTTTGTTTCTTGATCTGCATGACGCCTGCTGCCTCGTGGCCGGGCTTGGCGACGTAGGTTGTCGCAAGCTGCGGGGCCTTCTGGAGGCCGGAGCCGGAAGGGTGCTGACCTTCGATATTGCCGAACCTTCCGACGAGGCCGTCGCCCTGCTGGCGTCTCCTCAGGTTCGGCATGCCCGCCGCGCCTGCACGGCGGAGGATGTGCAGGGCTGTCGTCTGGTATTCGCCGCTACCGGAGATCGCGAGGAAAATGCCCGCATCGTCGCCCTGTGCCGGACGCATGATGTCCTCTGCAATTGCGTGGACGCTCCTGAAGCAGGAAATTTTCTGGTGCCCGCCCTGGCCAGACAGGGAGAACTCATGCTGGCTCTTTCCACGGGGGGAGCCAGCCCGGCTCTGGCTCGTCGCTGGCGGCATGAACTGGAAGACTGGCTCGTACCCCGGGTACGCATGGCCCGACTTATGGGGCGCATACGTCCCTGTGTGCTTGCCTTGTCCACGGACTCGCGGCAAAATGGAAAACTGTTCCGCAGCCTGGCGGAATCCCCCTTGCAACACTGGTTGCAGAACGGCGACATGCAGGCCTGCCGCGACTTCCTCGCGCAGAGCCTGCCGCCGGACCTGCATGCCCGCATACCGGAGTTTCTGCATGATCTCGCCTGAACTCTCCACCCTGCTGACCCTGTGCCTCTATGGTGCAGCCAGCCTTGCCGGCATCAGCGGCATGCTGCTGCGTAGCGCCATACTGCGCAAGACCGGCTGCTGGCTGGCCGGTTTCGGTTTCCTTGTCCAGACGCTCATGCTGGCGCTTGGCTTTCACTCCACCCTCCCGGAAGGACTCAGCCTGGGCGCCTATCTCCAGATGCTGGCCTGGTTCGTTCTGCTCTGCGGACTCATCTCCCGTCTGCGCTACCGGCAGGAAGCCACCCTTATCCTGTCCGCGCCGCTGGCGCTCATTCTTTTCATCATGTCGGCCCCCTATCTTGCGGCTGTGGTGAAGATTCCCCCCCAGCTGAGCGCCCCCTTCTACACCCTGCATATCGGGGCTCTTTTTCTCAGCCTGGGACTGCTTACGCTGGCCTCTGCCGCAGGCTGCATCTTCCTTTTTCTCGAAGGACGCATCAAGAGCAAGCAGGCCATGAAGGGCTTCTGGCAAGACATGCCTGCCCTTTCCCTGCTGGACAGAATCAACGCCTTTGCGGTGATGACGACCTTTCCGCTCTATACTTTGGGCATCGTCGCGGGGCTCGTCTGGGCCAAGCCCGTTTTTGGCGCCACCTTCAACGGCGACCCCAAGGAGGTCATCAGCCTTGTCGTCTGGCTGCTGCTGGCCGCC
>CALVGJ010000254.1 GCA_944327045.1 uncultured Desulfovibrio sp. | reverse complement strand
GCCATAGTCCAGACCGTCGAGACTGTAATGCTGGTTCATGTACTGGTGCACCGCATAGAGTTCCATGCTGCGCGCCTTGTTCAGCACCTCAATCACATTGGCCTTGCGTTCCTTGCGATCCTTGCTCCTTCCTCATCCTCCAAGTTCGTGGTATTGTGGAATTGCTGTTGAAGAATATCGCTGCATCCCGAAGCGTATTCCACGCCCTGCATATATGGATGACGGGTTCTCTCCCGGAGAACCCGTCATTACATTGCGGCGGGGGATACAGGGACAGGAGCAAGGCTACACCGTCCCCCCCGCAAAAGCAAAGCCTATTGTCTGCCCGTGGCAGCCAGCGCCGCGCATTCTTCGCACAGGCCGTCAAATTCCACCCGCGCGGAATGGAGGCAATGGAAACCCGGAACGTCTATCCCTTCCACAGAGGGTTCCGGCACAGGCGGCATGACGTCACCGATGCGTCCGCAGGATACGCAGCGCACATGCTGGTGCGCGGAGATATCCCCGTCAAAACGCTTGGTACTGCCCGACGCTTCCAGACGGCGGATCGTTCCGTTGTCCGCCAGAAAATCCAGATTGCGGTACACCGTTCCCAAGCTGATGCGCGGCAGGCGCTGGCGCACCATCCCGTAAAGCTCATCCGCCGTGGGGTGCGTCTTCGTTTTGCGCAGCTCTTCCAGGATGACCGCGCGTTGCCGGGTCATCCGCGTCTGTATATGAGCCATGATTTTCTCCAGTTTCAATAACTATTACTGATAGGAAGAAAATATGTCAAGCTGCGTTTCCGTCTGTCTGTGATTCCACGCACAAAATGGCCATATCCATCACATTGGTCAGCGTCGGCCCTGTTCGCAACAGCAAGCCCGCCCGCTCCAGCGCCGTGTAGCTGTCGTTCTGCTCCAGCAGCTCCCGGGCTTCCGCCTCATGCCCAGCCAGCGCCTGCCCGTCGGCAAAGCCTCCCGCGGCATCCGTGGGACCGTCCGTGCCGTCCGTGCCCGCAAAGAGTGCCGTTATCCTGCTGCCCACCTTCAGTTCCCGCAGATGCAGGGCCGTTGCCAGCGCCATCTCCTGATTGCGCCCGCCTCTGCCCGTCCCCCTCAGCGTGACCGTGCATTCGCCTCCGGCAAGATAGCACAACGTGCGGCAGTTCGCCCCGTGCCGCCGTGCCGCATCAAGGGCCTCTCTCACCAGATGAGCGGCACAGTCCCGCGCCTCGCCGGTGTACGGCTGCTCGCGTACACATACGGTCATGCCCAGAGCCTGCGCCGCCTGCGCGGCTTCCGCCAGCGCCTGCCCGTTCCCGGCCACAATGCGCGTACAGACCTGCCGGAAGAGCGGGTCATCCGCCTTGGGCGTCTCCGGCCGCCGTCCGGCAGCGCCGTCACGCAGGCTTTGCACGAGCGTCGGCGGCAATTTTTCTTCCAGTCCGTACCGTGTCATCAGCCGCAGACACTCCGCAAAGGTCGAGGCATCCGGCGACGTTGGCCCGGAGGCGATGACTCCCATGTCGTCCCCGATAACGTCCGAGACAAGAAAGCTCAGCACCCGTGCCGGGGCCGCCGTCCGCGCCAGCTGTCCACCCCCGAAGACCGACAGATGCTTGCGGAAGGCGTTCATCTCCTGAATGGTCGCCCCGCAGGCCAGCAGGCATTCCGTCAGGCGGCGCATATCCTCCAGTGTCACTCCCGGCACGGGCGCGGGCGTCAGGGCGCTTGCCCCACCGGTAAACAGGCAGATGACCAGATCATCCGCTCCCGCTCCTTCCGCCAGACGCAAAATATGTCGCGTCGCCGCCTGCCCGGCCGCATCCGGTACAGGATGCGCCGCCTCGTACATCTGTATCCGTTCCAGCGGCATGCCGTGCCCGTACTTGACGATGATGGCCCCCTCGTCAATGCGCTCGCCCAGCAGCTCTTCCACTGCCCTGGCCAGCGGCGCGGCTCCCTTGCCCGCACCGATGACCAGCACCCGCCCCCGCTCCGGCAGCGGCCACATCTCCCCAACCACACAAAGCGCGTCGCCCTCGCGCCGCACATGCCGCCGCAAGGCCGCGTCCGGCGCAACCGCCGCCAGCCCCGCCCTAAAGATTTGCTCCAGATGCTGCCGCATGCTATGTTTGTCCTTTTTGGTGAAATTTATTTTTTGCGGGGGAAAGGAGGGAGCTTTTTGCAAAAAGCCCCCTCCTTTCCCCCGCGCCCCCCTTTCCTCCCGCAAAAACTCTTGTCGGGGAAGATGAAAGGGATATGAACCGGCTCGGCCTTCCCACGGACGCCAGTCCCCCGGCGGCATGAATAAAAAAGACCTCCGGCGTACTGGCGGTCATGTTTTCAGGAAAAAGAGAGAAGCGCAAGAACAAGGGCGGAGACGAAAAAAAACGCCTGTCAGCCGAAAAGCAAAGGAACAACGCAGGCCAGCAGCAACAAAGCCATGACGGTGTTGATCACTCGCGCATATGCACGGAAAAAGCGTTGCAGCAAAGCCCCGGTCAAGGCCCAAACCACAGTTCCGCTACTGCCGAAAAACGTCAGAACGCCCACGGCGGCAATACGCGTCGCCAAGGAATCGTCATATGGCAGGATAAAGCCGGAATATGCCGTCATCCCGTAGATGATGACCTTGATGTTGACGAACTGCAGGATGCAGCCCGCCAGAAAGCCCGTCCGCGCCTCGGCTGTGCCGTCCTCAGACTTGGTAAAGGCGATTTTCCAGGACAGGAAAGCGATATAAAGGCAGCCCACATATTTCATCACGTCAACAAAACGTTCCGACAAGGAGGTCAGGGAAGCCGTCAACAGACAGCAAAGAAGCATCACGCCCCAAAAACCGCAACAGATACCCGCCAGAACAGGCAGACTCTTGCGGAAACCCAGACGTATACCCGCACTCATGGCCAAAATATTGTTCGGGCCGGGAGTAAAGGCCGTTATGCACATGAAGACCAAAAAAGCTGAAAGGACTGCAGACGGCATATATTTTCCTCCTTTGCCGGCGTTCGCCGCGTTTGCGAAAAAATGTACCGGCAAAAGAAATATGAAAAAAGCTGATAAATTATGTTTGCAAATTTCATTTTTTCGATGGATTTTGCCCTATGTTCCCCAGCTTGGGCCAAGGAGGAAAAAATATGGATACGCAGAGCATTGCCGTCATAACGGCCATCCTAACCGAGGGGAGCTTTCAGATAGCCGCGCAGCGGCTCAACTGTTCCCAGTCCACCATTACCTTTCAGGTGCGGCGGCTGGAAAACGAACTCTCGTTGCCCCTGTTTGAGCGCATCGGGCGGCATATGGTGCTCAGCCGGGCGGGAAAGGACATCCTGCCCCACATGCAGGCCATTGCGCAGGCCATGCAGGAGATCAGGGAATACAGCGACGGGCAGGGCCATCTGGCGGGCGAACTGCGGTTGGCGGTAGCCGAATCCCTTCTGGCCTGCAAGCTTGCGCCCGTCATTACCCGTTTTATGGAAAAAGCCCCGGATGTACGCCTTGAACTGCACAGTCGCAACTGCCATGACATACGTAATGATCTCGTTGCAGGGCGCTACGATATGGGCATTTATTATGATGTCGGAGGACACCCGCATTGTCTCGATCTGACCACGCTTGGCGAGACCAGCGGAGTGATCGCCGCTTCTCCCGCGCTGTCTCCGGCCATACGGGACATGTCCACCCCGCATCAGTGCAAAGAGATCAGCTTTATCACCAGCGAGGCACGCAGCGTTTACCGGGAGCGCATGGAAGCCTATCTGCGCGCGCAGGACATCCGCCTGCGCAATACCGTAGAGCTCTGGAATATTGAAGCTATCAAGCAATGCGTCGCCCGCACGCCGTCCATCACCTTCCTCCCCCGCTTTGCCGTGGACAGAGAGCTACAAGAAGGACAGCTCTTGGAACTGCCCGCGGCCTTGTCGCGCGACCCCATCCGCATCATCTGCGTCCGGCACCGCAACCGCCGCCCCGGAGCCGCCGAACGGCTCTTCCATCAGATGCTGGTAGATGAAGGAATTTTTTCCCAAAAAATCAGATAAATTGACAGTGAACACGGGAGGCTTTTCCGTTCACTTTCGGCCGGGCGGCGTTGTGCTGCCGCCTCGCGCCTTGCCTTTTTCAAAGGCAAAACGCGCCAGCTTATCACGCAAACGTGGGGAGTCGTGTCCTGTACAGGGTTGGGCTGGGGCGGGGCGTCGTCCTGGGTGGTACGGCGGTTTGTGTCTGGACAAACAAAGTTTTTGGGGGGTGTGGGGGGTGTGGGGGGAAGGGCCCCTTTGTTCACAAAGGGGCCCTTCCCCCCACAAAAACAACCTACTCCACGCCATGCAGCCCGGCCCAGTCCTCGTAGGGGCCCGCGCCCTGACAGGGGCGGCAGGTGGAGCCGAGTTCGGCGGGATACCATTCGCCGCAGCGGGGGCAACGGATCACCTGTCCCTTGCCCTTGCGGCGCAGGGCATCAGCATGGATGCGGACGGGCGCTGCCCGCAGAAGATCGAAACCTGCCTCGCGTATCTCGCGGTGCAGGGCATCGGAGTCCTGTTCACGCTTGGGCTTTTCCTTGAAGAACCAGCCGCGCACGTTGGGCCAGCGGTCAAGGTTGTCGGCATCGAGACGCACGCGGATGCCTTCGCCGGTGTGCTTGTCGTAGAGGGTCAGGGCATAAATACCGAAATGGTAGACACGTAACCAGCCGTTACCCACGGTGCAGGGCGTGAGCAACTGCACGGCATCGGGCAGACATTGCACTGTCTCGGCCACCGCGTCAAAAAGGATGCCCTGCGGCAGCGCCCGGCGGGCCATTTCCACCATATAGCCGCCGATGATGACGCCGGGGGCCACATGGCAGTGAAATTTCCTGACTTCTTCCACAAATTCGTCATGCGTCCATGAACCGATCATACTAATCCCTGCTCTTTCTTCATACTGCCGGGGGACGTGAAGGCCGTGCGACGGCTTGCACGGTACGACGGACGGCACGGACCCTGCCGGAGTTTTTGGGGGGATGGGGGGCAGGGGGACTTTTTGCAAAAAGTCCCCCTGCCCCCGTAAAAATCCTGCCTAATGCACAGGTTCTTCGGGGGCGCTCACGGCGCGTGCGACGGCCGGGCGGGCGAGACTGAGGGGGGAAGCGCCCTCTTCCTGAGCCAGGGCATCGAGGTGCCCCATGACGAGAGAGAGGACATGACCGATCTCCAGCGGCATGTCGCGGGGCCGCAGGTCGGCCTCCAGAATGTAGTGGCGGCAGGTCTCGCAGATGACGGCGCGCAGATCGGGCTGTCCGTCCACAAAAATATGACGCAATATGCCGTTGCCTTCCGCGCCGCAATGAGGACAGAGCGTGCGCTTGAAACGCCAGAGGCGGGAACAGTGGCCGCATTGCAGATAGCGGCGGCCATCGGTGCCGTGGATGAGGCTGATCTCAGCCCTTCCGCCGCAATAGGGACAGGTGGCGTCTCCGCTTTCCCGTTCGGGCAGACCGAGCTGGGCAGCGGCTCCGGCCAGCCGGGCAAGCTGCTCGGCAAAAAGGTTCACGGCATCGGCGGACAGGTGGTGTTCCTTGCTCCAGGTGGACAGGGCAGGCCGCTTGCGTCCCCGCCGGGCAAGGCAGAGATAGGCGGGCAGTCCGGCATCGGCACGGATGGCTTCACGCAGCTGTTCCCAGACGGGAGCCACGGCGGGAAAGCCCTGTTTGAGCGCATCCAGCAGGGGTTCTGCCCAGCGGACGGCGCATTCCCCATCCATGCCGCCCTTCCCGGCGGATGCGACGGCCGACGTTTCCGTTTCCGGTATTTCGGCAGCGGGGGCGGCGGCACGGCGGGCGGCTTCCTGCGCAAGGGCGGTCTCGCGCAGGCAAAGGACAGGGGAAAAGGCATCCAGCAGGGCCCGCTGTTCCGGGCAGGCGTCACGCAAGATGTCGATCAGACGGGCGGTCTTGCCCGTTCCTTCAGATGCGGCGGCGGGTGCTGCCGTTTCGGGAGTTGCCGTGGGGCGGGAAGTCATCGTGTATCCTTGTGGCAGGGCCGCCCTCCGCCGCCGGGGGGGAAGAGACGGGCGGAGGGCGGCTGGTGGTCAGACAGGATCAGGCCTTGAGATGGCTGTGGTAGCGGTCGGGATCATCGGTCACGATGAAGATGACCCGTACGCTGTCAGCATCCACGGCCTGAGCCTTGGGATGGGTCTTTTTCAGTTCGGTCACGCGGCGCTGCACTTCGGCCAGGATATCATCCCGATCGCCGAAGACCATGGCCCCGGTGGGACAGGCCTGCACGCAGGCCG
>CALVGJ010000253.1 GCA_944327045.1 uncultured Desulfovibrio sp. | reverse complement strand
GTGGACGTGCTGATGACCCGCATGGACCCCTTCCGACATCTGGCGGAAGAGATGAGCATGCCGCAGCTCTTTGCCGTACTGCGCTTTGACGAGCACACCCTGCCCAAGGACGGGGTAATGCAGCCGGAGCGTGTCGATCTGCTGGGCGACGTGGAAGAGGCCCAGTACCTCGACAAGAAGGCTTGGGGCGCCAATGTGGCGCTGGACAAGCCCGGCCTCTACCAGTTCATCATCGAAACGCGCCCGTGGTGGAACGAGGCCGCCCAGCGCTATGACCAGCACTACGTCAAGAGCTTCCTGCCGGTCTACGGCGTGGAGGTCGGCTGGGAATACCCCGCTGGCCTGCCGGTGGAAATCGTTCCCCTGAGCCGCCCCTTCGGCCTGAGCAATCCCTGTCTGTTCAGCGGTCGCGTGCTGGCGCAGGGCAAGCCCCGCGCCGGGACGCTCGTCCGCGCCCAGCGCATCAATCTGGAAAATTGCCCCGTGCCCAGCCGCTGGCATGAGGATGTCACCGTGCGCACCAATGAGCGCGGCGAATTTGCGCTGGTGCTCAATCGGCCGGGCTGGTGGTGCTGTACCGCCATCATGGATGGCACGCCCCTCAAGGGCCATGACGGCGATCCCCGGCCGCTGCAGATCGGCAGTTCCGTCTGGGTCTATGTGGATGCCGCCGACGGCCAGCGTCCCGCCCAGCCCCAGCCCGCCAAGAAAAAGAACAAGTAGGCGTCGTCCCCACTGACAAGGCGCAAAGCACACGACGGGACATGACATGAACGCGACAGGGGGAAGACCGGAAACGGCCTTCCCCCTGTTTCCATTCCGAGCGTTACCTGGCCCCGCGCGCTTTCGCCGTGCGACGCGTGACAGCCATGCCGAGGCCCTCGGCTCGCCTGCGAGCGGCGGTCATCATTCCCCAAAGAGATGCAGCCGCACCAGCGCGGCAGGCGGCAGACGCAGTTCCAGCACCTCGCGCAGCGGCAGGGCAAGAGCATGAGCCATGAGGCTGCGGATGACCCCCGCATGGCTCACGAGCAGCAGGCATTCTCCGGCATGTGCTCCGGCCAGACGCCGTACCGCCGCGAGGGCACGCCGCTGCACGTCCTGAAAACTTTCCCCGCCCGGCGGGGCCGCATGGGCCATGTCCGCCCCGCGCGCCGCCCATTCCGCCGGAAAATCACGCCGGATATCCTCCTTGCGCAAGCCTTCCCAGCGACCGAGCGCCAGCTCGACCAGCGCCTCGTCCGTCAGCGGCGGAAGGACGAGTTCGCCGGCCTCGCGCAGCTCGGCCAGCACAAGGGACGCGCTCTCCCGGCAGCGGGAAAGGGGCGAGCTCACCACCCGCACAGGCCGCCTCCCCGTCTCCCCCCGGCTGTGCCGCTGTTGCAGGAATCCCCGCGCCGCCTGCCGCATCTGCGCCCTGCCCGCCGGATGCAGGGGCACGTCCAGCCGTCCGTACAGCCGTCCCCGCACGGCCTCCGTCACCCTGCCGTGCCGTATGCACCAGATTTCGCCCGCTTCCGCTTCATTCAGCGGCGGCATGTCGTCCGTCCTCGCCGACGGCAACGCCGTCAGCCAGCGCCCGCCGTGCAATGTCCGCGGGAACGGCCGCCTCGCCCATGTCCGCCAGCGGCCGCAACGCTTCAGCAAGCGCGGCCTCCATGCGCAAGGCCCGTTCCCGGCGCCCCTCGATGGCGACACAGGCGGCCCGGTCCCCGGCGTAGCACTCCAGCTTGTCGGCAAAGCGCTGCGCAATGCTGACCCAGTCGCCGCCACGACAGTATTTGTCCGCCAGAAAGACGAGTTCCCTTTCCGTCAGCTTTTCAGGAGGCACAGGGGCCATGTCCCGGTGCGCGCCCACGATGGCCGCCAGCCGCTCCAGTCCGTAACCTCGCAGCAGCCGCTCCCCGGCGGCCTCGTGCTCGTCCTCGCCCTTGCAGACATCGTGCAGCAGCCCGGCCACATGACAGCAGACGGCATCAGGAGCGGACGCGCCGCGCCGCGCCCGGCCCAGCGCCAGCGCCAGTGCCCGCGCCACACTCCCCACGGCCCGCGCATGTCGCAATCCGCGCTCCGGCACGCCTCGCAGCCGCAGCAGCTCCCCGGCTTCCGCGACGCTGAGGATATCCGTCCCGGCAGCCAGGGCGCGCAGGGCCGCGTAGTCGTCCGGCGTGTCCATGTCCCGCAGCATGAGCGCGTCCGCCACAGGCACATGCCGCAGGGGAAGACGCGACTGCACGGCCCGCAGACCGCCCTCCCCGTCGGCGGCAAGGATGGACGGCAGCAGCCCCACCGGCAAAAAGACCGGATGCCCTTCCGTCCCCGCAAACGTCGGGATGAGCGCCGTACCGGGGAAATCAGCCGCCGCCCCGTTCAGGCAGGCCACAGTGAGCGAACGCACCAGCGGTACGTCTACGGGATGCAGAAAGACCCCGTCCATATCCGACGTCGCCGCAATACGTGCGACCTCCGCAAGCCCCGTCCGCACGGAGGAGAACATGCCCCGTTCAGGCTGCGGATTACGGACGCAGGCCCAGCCGAGGCGCGCGCAGGCCGCTTCCACGGCGTCGGCATGAAAGCCCGTCACCGCCAGACGGACGCGAGCGCCGGACCAGAGCCGCGCCAGACGGGACAGGGCATGGTCGCCCGCGTCTTCCGTCAGCGGCAAAAGCGCCTTGCAGCGCCCCATGCGGGACGCCTGCCCGGCGGCCAGTATCAACACGGCATATGGCATACGATCCCTCTCCTTTTTGCACAGCGTACGTTTGGGGGGAAGAGTCAGGGACATGGGCCACCCCCCGCCTCCAAAGGCAAGCGGAGCGTGTACTGTTTATTTGTCTTATCTTCTGTACGCCCTACGTCCCCCGCCGCGCACTGCCGCCCCTTGCCGGAATCACGCGCTTGTCGGCGGGGCTGCTTTCCTGTGCACGGAACGGCGGCTGCGGCGTGAACACGGGTGGTCTGGACGCCGCCAGCGCCCGCTGGACGACATGGCGACACGCCTCGGTTTCCTGCGTGAGCTGCCGAAAGGAAAAGCGCAGCACCTGCCAGCCCGCCAGAACGAGTTCGTTCTGACGACGGAGCTGCCTGCCGAACTGCTCCGGGTTCATCTCCCTGACATGGGTGCGGAACCCGTCCAGCTCAAGGGCGAGGCGGCGGCCGTCCGTGGTGTTGACGGCAAAGTCGATGCGGTATTTCTCGGAGGAAAGCCGCATCTCGTACTGACCGCAGAAATGATGCTTCCCCACCACCGGCCGCAGCACATCCCGGCAGAAAAGGCGCTCCACCGGACTGCAGCGCACGCGGCCGCACTGCCTGCCGTCGCAGGGCAGCGCCCCGAAACGAGAAATGATGTCCCGCTCGTCCTCCTCGTAGGTGGCGGGCCAGTCGCGCCCGGCTCGTTTCGCCGCAGCCGTTTTCCCCGCTTTGCCGCGCCGCCGCTTCGCATAAAAAAGGCCTCCGCACAGCAGCACCAGCGCACACAGGACAGCGTATTCCATATCCAGCTCCCTTGCCGCCTTCTTTGCCGCATCACGCGGGAAA
>CALVGJ010000252.1 GCA_944327045.1 uncultured Desulfovibrio sp. | reverse complement strand
GAGCAAGGATCGCAAGGAACGCAAGGCCAATGTGATTGAGGTGCTGAACAAGGCGCGCAGCATGGAACTCTATGCGGTGCACCAGTACATGAACCAGCATTACAGTCTCGACGGTCTGGACTATGGCGAACTGGCCGCCAACATGAAGCTCATCGCCATTGACGAAATGAAACACGCCGAAGCCTTTGCCGAGCGCATCAAGGAGCTTGGCGGCGAGCCCACCAGCGAGAAGGACGGCAAGGTCAAGACCGGCGAGGAAGTGCTTGCCATCTATGAAGGCGACGCCGCCCGCGAAGACGCCACCATCGACGCCTACAATTCCTTCATCAAGGTTTGCAACGAAAACGGCGACATTGTTACGGCCCGTCTCTTTGAACGTATCATTGACGAAGAGCAGGCCCATATGAATTATTACGAAAACATCGCCGAGCACATCAAGTCGCTTGGTGCGGTTTATCTGGCCAAGATCGCCGGCACGCCCTCCAGCACCGGCCCCTCCAAGGGCTTTGTGCAGAATGGCGGCAATCAGGGGTAGGGCGGCGGCCTGATGTCCGCCCCGAATGGACCGAAAGTCACATTTCGCCTGTCGGCGGAATGGAAGCAACAGCAGTAAAGGAGCGTTCAGCATGGCTGATGCCAAGGATATGTGGCGGTGCCCCGTGGCCAATTGCGGCTACGTCTACGACCCGGACCGTGGCGACCGTCGGCACAAGATTCCGGCGGGCACCAAATTTGAGGACCTGCCCGATGACTGGTGCTGTCCGGTGTGCGGCGCCAGCAAGAAGAATTTTCGCCGCCTGAGCGACGAAGCCTAGCGTTTTGCCGTTGGATAAGGCAAACCGCGAGGCGGCAACACAGTGCCGCCCGGCCCAAAGTGAGCGAAGAAACCGCTTTTTTCCCGCGAAACGACAGGCCGTATGGTTTGAAACGCTTCACGTTTCAAACTGAAGATGCTCGAGAAGAGGGCTGGGCGCAGCGCCTGCCCGCAAGAAACAACGGCGATGCGGGAAAACCTCGCATCGCCGTTTCCGTATCGGAGAAGAAAAGAGCCTCGATCAGTGCTGTGCGCGGCAAAGCGGCGCCAGAATCGCATGAGCTGCCTGTTGCAGGACAGCCGGAGCAAGATGGAGTTGTACGCCCCGTTGCCCGGCGCTCACATAAATGCGGGCATGCTGCGCGGCGCTGTCGTCCACAAAGACGGGATACGGCTTTTTGGCGGCAAGAGGGGAGCAACCGCCGCGAATATAGCCGGTAAGCGGGAAGACTTCCTTGAGGTGAACCATTTCCACATGCTTGTTGCCGGAAGCGGCGGCCAGCGCCTTGAGGTCCAGCTCTGCCGCCGCGGGAATGCAGGCCATGAGAATGCCGGTACGGTCGCCGCGGGCCACAAGGGTCTTGAAGACGGCGGCAGGGTCCGCCCCCAGGCGGTTTGCTACCGTCACGGCCGAGAGGTCGCTTTCGTCCACCGGCACGACCAGCAATTCATAGGGCAGGCTCAGCCGATCCAGAAGGCGTGCGGCATTGGTCTTGGCAACGCGGGTGGCGGACTTGCTCATGATGCGGCAGTGGGGTTGATCCACTGAACAATCTTGTGAAAAAGCAGCGTAGGATCAATGGGTTTGAACAGCACATCCGCCATGCCGGTTTCCCGCAGTTTTTCCAGAAGGGGCGGCGTATGGTCGGCCGTCAGGGCAATGATGGGCGGCACGGTTTTCCGGAGCTCCCCGGCCCGGCGGAGGATTTCCTCAGTGGCGGCGATGCCGTCCATTTCCGGCATGACCACGTCCATGAGAATAAGATCATAGGCGTCGTTCAGGGCCAGATCAACGGCCTGCTGTCCATTGTGGGCAATGGTGCATTGCGCTCCCATGCGGTCGAGGAGAGAACAGGCAATTTCCTGATTGATGGCATTGTCTTCCACCAGCAGGATATGTACTCCTGCGGGAAGGCCGGCGGGCATATCCGCAATGGCGGCCTCCACAGGCGGTTCATCCTCGAAGGCGGCCTCCACGCAGGGAATGCGCAGATGAAAGGTTGATCCCTGCCCCGGCGTACTGTCGCACCAGATGCTGCCGCCCATGAGATCGGCAATATGCTTGCAGATGGCCAGCCCCAGCCCCGTTCCGCCGAAGCGGCGGGAAATGCTGGCATCTTCCTGCGAATACGGCTCAAAAATATGTTCCAGAAATTCCTTGCTGATGCCCTTGCCCGTGTCGGAAACGGCAAAATGCAGCCAGTCCTGATTGTTTTCGCGCTGGCGGGCGACGCTGACGGAAATGGAACCGCTGGTGGTGAACTTGACGCCGTTGCTCAGCAGGTTGAGCAGGATTTGTCGCAGCCGCTGATTGTCGCCGTGCAGGCGGCGCGGCACGTTCTTGTCGATGCGGCAATGCCAGTCAAGCCCCTTCTGCTGCATCTGGTACTGTACGGCCACATGGGCAAAGTCCAGCACGTCCTGCAGGATGAAGTCGCTGTGTTCCAGCACCATCTTGCGGGCCTCGATCTTGGAGAGGTCCAGCAGATCGTTGACCAGCGTGAGCAGACTGGTCGCCGAATGGCGTATTTTGCCCAGGTAGCCGCGCTGATCTTCCGGACTGTCCTGCATGGCCAGATGCGTCAGGCCGATGATGCCGTTGAGGGGAGTGCGGATTTCGTGGCTTATCTGGGCAAGAAATTCGCTCTTGGCGTCCGAGGCCATGACGGCCTTGCGTTTTTCTTCCTGGGCGCGGATGGAATCCGTGATGTCCAGCGCAATGGAAAGTCGCACAAGGCGCTCATCCTCCCAGCGCACCTTGCGGTCTATGACGGTATAGACGCGATGGGTGAGAGGGTTTTCATGGGTCCAGCGATAGGGCGTCCCGTCATCGGCAAGAAGGTCATTGGTGCAGAAATGGCAGGGATTGGAATAGCCCTGCAAGCGCTTGTAGCAGAGGTTTTCGCTCTTGTCGCCGAGAGGAAAGGCCTTGTTGATGCACTTGTTGGCAAAAAGTATTTCGTGGGTATGCAGGTCGGAAATGTAGACCGGCGCGGTAAAGGAGTCGAACAAATCGTACAGGCGGGCATTGTGCCGCTGGAGGCGTTCACAAAGGGCAAGGTGCGAAAGGGAGAGCGCCAGAGGGTCTTCCAGCCCGTGCAGGCGATCCGCAACGGAAAAGGTACGGGCTTCCTCGCGACAGGCCAGGCAAAGATAGCCGATGAGTTCGCTCTTGTGATGCAGAGGCAGACTGTACAGGGCATCAATGCCGCATTGCTCCAGCTGGGAACGGAGCTCGGCATCCCGACAGGCCGCAATATGATCAAAATCCTCGGCAAGCTCCATTTCCCGCAGGGCCACAAAGGCCGTGAGGGCCATCCGTATGGAGGCCTCGGTTTCAGACGGAACGGCTTCGGCAAGCCAGAGCTCCGCCTGGTCGGCTCGCCCCGGCACAAAAAGCACGCCATAGGCACAGTAACAGGAAAGGGCGCCGCCGACAGTTTCCAGAGCTCCGCGCCAGAATGTGGAAACATCTTCACAGGAAAGTGCAATACGGGAAAGAGCGGCAACGAGCTGCAAATTATCCTGAGATGGTGGGCATGCTTGTGTCATCCGTACTCCGACGGGGGGAAGGAGGTCTCCCTGTTGTGGCGACTGCCGGGAGCTTTGTCAAGCTGGAAGAGGGTGATGTGTACACTGTCCGCAATCTGTCGTCAAACATCGAAAATTGTAATGCCGTCTTCCGGATGAACCAAGAATCCGCTATTGCCGGATAAAAACGTGTGTTAACGCGGGAAGGCGGGATTACGGCAGCGTCAGGCCGTCAAGCAGGCGTTGCCAGTTCTCCCGCAGCAGGCGGGAGTGTTCGCCACGACGTTGCACGATTTCCCGCAGCAGGGCCTCCAGCCGCGCGTCAAGATTTTCAGCGCCTTCCGTATTGGCAAACACGAGGTCGCTGTGGGCGATCTTTCTCTCTTCCGGCCATTGCCATGCCTCTATCTCGTCAAAATGTTCTGCGCTCCAGCCGCGCCCGGCCATGACTCGTTGACGCCGCAGACCGGCGGGACAACTGACGCACAGGCTCAGGGGGCGCGGCGTGAAGGTATTTTCCTGCCAGCCGCACTCAAAGTACAACGGAATTTCAGCGGCCGCCACAGGTTCACCGCGTTTTTCCGCCTGCTCCCAGAAGGCCGTGATACGGCGGCGCACCAGCTCGTGCACCTGCCTTTCCACGTCCTGCCGCAACAGGGGGTCCTGACGCATGGCGGGACGCAGGGCCGCACGGTCGATGCTTCCGTCTTCCGCCAGCAAATCGGGGCGGCGTTCGCCCAGCCAGAGGGCCACAAGGCCGCGCGACGCGTACAGTTCATGCACCACGGCATCCGCGCTGATGACCGGCACGCCGAGGCGTTCCAGCGCGGCACAGACCGTGGACTTGCCGCAGCCCGGATTGCCCGTGACCACAAGCCGCCGGGTAGAGGCGTCGGCTGCGGCGGCGCAGGCAAGCATGTCCTCCGGCAGCGGCGCCGTAAATATGTGCGTTTTGCCGTTCCACGGATGGCGGAACTCCAGCCGCCAGGCGTGCAGCATCTGGCGCGGGGCGCGTGCCTGCACGGAGGGCGGCGCATACAGTGCGTCGCCCAGCAGCGGATGCCCCAGATGCGCCATATGGACGCGAATTTGATGCGTACGTCCGGTATGGATGCGTACAAGCAGCAGGGAACAGCTCCTGTCCGCCGCCGTCCAGAGCACGCGCCAGTCCGTATGGGCGCTGCGTCCGCCCCGGGACTCCGGTACTACGGCCATCTTGATCTTGGCGGTGGGATGACGCCCCACCGGCTCGCGGCAGGTTCCCTCCTGCGGCGGCGTCCCCTGCACCAGCGCCAGATAGCTCTTGCCCACCGTGCGGGCGGCAAAGGCCTCGGCAAGGCGCAGGCGCGTGGCCTCGTCCAGCGCCACCAGCAGCAGGCCGCTGGTGTCCTTGTCCAGACGATGCACAATGCCGGGCCGCAGGCCGTCCATTTGCCGCAGCTGCGGGAAATGGTGCAGCAGGCGATGCACCAGTGTGCCTTCCGGGCAGGACGGACAGGGATGTACGGTCAGTCCGGCGGGCTTGTTGCACACCACAAGGTG
>CALVGJ010000251.1 GCA_944327045.1 uncultured Desulfovibrio sp. | reverse complement strand
AGGCGGCATAATCAGGGCGTCGCCCTGCGTCATCATGAGCGGCGTAAAATTGAAGGCTGTCTCCATGATGGCCGCGTGCCTGTCCACGGTCTCAAGCAGCTTGCCGTACCGCCAGGCTATGGCGGTCTGGAATGTCGTCATGCGCGCCGCGTCCCGGATGGCCGAGGGCCGCAGCCGCGTCACAGCCGTTTCCTTGCGGCTGGCTGACGCCTGCAAGTCCAGCAGTTCCGCCAGCTCCGCCGGGTCGTCCGGGCGCGGCCCGGACGCCTTCGGAACCGGTTCTTCCATGACCAACATCGTGCCGGTGGGAACAGCCTGGTTCGCGGACACAGGATTCGCCGCTTCCGGGGTGGCTGGGGGCGTTCCGCCGGGTTGAGTGGGCTGTTGCGTTGTGCCGGGCGTTTCCTTCAGGGGCGGCATGGGCACGGTCGCGTCCGTCGGGCCGGACTTGCTCGCCGTGCAGCCGAAGCCGCACGCGGCAAGGAAGAAAGCGAGACACAGCCCCCCGGCGCGGCGCATGGTGCGGGACGGCTTAGGTTTTCTGTCCTTCCAGCGGGGTGCGGACTTTTCCGGGGAATGTGACGCGGACGGCAGACAGTGCATGCGGCGTCCGTTCAGCATCGGCAGGCCGAAGATCAGCTTGCCCAGCAGGTACAGCATGAGGGCCAGCCATGTGCCCAGAAAGGCGCACAACATGAGATTTCGCGCTGTGCCTTCCGGGAGATCGGGGAAAAGCGCCTGGAAGAAGCGCGAACCTTCGCGGTTTTCCTCCCGCGCCACGCCTTTCTGCTCCCGCTCGGCCCCAGCGGCAATGCCCGCCTTGAAGCCGTCCCGGTAGCCCCGGTTGTACGCGCAGCCGTTGAACGGCTCCGGTGACGGCGTAAGCGCGGGGAGCGTGGCGACGCTTTCCCCTACCGGCATGGTGCGGCGCGTCATCAGTGGTCTGGCGTCCTCAAGCTGGGGCGGTTCCGGCGGCGCGATGGCCGTTGTCGCCGTTTCCAGCGGGAAGGCGGCCTTCTCGACGCCCCCCTTTGCCGCCTCCCTGTCTCCCAGAGCGGGCAAGGGAAGCGGACGGGGGATATGCCGAACCTCAGGCTTTCCGCCCAGCAGGATGAAAACAAGAATGGCCATGACCACAGCCGCCAGCATGGCGGCAACCAGCAACAGCTTTTTTTTTGAACTCATCGTCCTGTCCTCCCCAGCGTCAGGACGCGATTCACCACATCCACACGCACCGTCGCCTGCGGCTGCACCTGCCAGGCCACGTCCTCGATGACGCTGTAGGCCGGGCGATCCGTTCCCTGCACCACCACCATGAGCGGCTGGGCGCTGGGCCTGCCCATCTCCTGATACCGGTAGCCCACCTTGAGGCAGACCGCCTTGAGGATGCCGTCCGCCGGGCCTGTCCAGGCCACCGTCACCGGCACGTTCAGCGACGGATCCGGCGGAGGCAGCAGCGGCTGCACACCCTCGCCGCGCAGTTTCGCCAGCATGGCCAGATCGCCGTGCGCCTTCTCGGCGGCCTGCCCCAGCGTCACGGCCACAAAGTCCGCCGGGCTTTGCGCGGGCGTCGCCTTTTGCTTCGCTGCGGCGCAGCCGCACAGCAGCGAAAGGCAGCCAAGCAGACACACCCCCCGCCCCATGCGGGACAAGCGGTCAGATTTTTTTCTGAATATTTTCATTCGCTCACCTCAAAAATATTTTTCAAGAATAAGAATAAAAACAGCTTCACATTGATATATATTTATTGACAATATATACAAAGTTTGGTAGTGTCATATACAGGGAAAACGAGGAGTTACATGATGAATACCATCGTCATTGCCAACAAGAAGGGTGGCGTTGGCAAGACCACGACGGCGCAGAACCTGGCCTCGGCCCTTGCCCGCAAGAGCATGGTCATCCTTGCGCTGGACATGGACGCGCAGGCCAATCTGTCCCGTACCTGGGTGTGACCGCGCCGGAAAAAAGCGTGCTGGACGTGCTGCGGGGCAAAGTCTCCTGGAAGGAGGCGAGTTTGCCCGTGGAGAAGCACGAAAGCGGCTGCGTGCTGCTTGTCCCCGCCGTGCGGGAACTGGCGGCCCTGCCGGAGCTGTTCGCGCAGGAGCTGGGCAAGGAGTTTCTGCTGAAGGAGGCGCTGGCCTCCCTCACGCAGGCCGTGGATGTGGTCATCATCGACAGCCCGCCCGCGCTGGACTTGCTCGCCGTCAACTGCTATGTGGCTGCCAACTGGCTGCTCGTTCCGGCGCAGTGCGAGTTCTTCAGCCTCGAAGGGCTGAAGCTCATGGGCGACGACATGCGCCGCGTGCAGGCCCGGCTCAATCCCGGACTGGACATGCTGGCCGTTGTCCCTACCCTCGTGGATCGCCGCAAGCGGCTCTGCCGCGACGTGCTGGACTGGCTGGGCAGGCTGGACGACGGCTGGAAGGTCACGCGCACGGTCATCCGCGACAACGTGGCCCTGGCCGAAGCCCCCAGCCACGGACAAAGCATCTTTGACTACGACGCCCGGTCCAACGGTGCTCAGGACTATGCCCTGCTCGCCGAAGAGCTGACGGTGCGTCTGGAAGGAGGCCATCATGGCAAGGAATAAGAAGGGACTCGGCACGCTGGCCGAGGACGGTGATCTGCTCGGCAAGGTCTTCGGCGAAGGCGAAGAGACCGCCACGCCCGACAAGCCCGCCAAACGAGGCAGGCCCGCCAGGCCCGAAATGGTCGAGGGGGAGCGGGAGGAGCTTGTAGCCAAGTACTTCAAGCTCGACAAGGAGCTTGTCAAGCGGCTCAAAATCTTCTGCATAGAAAACGAACTCTCGGAAAAGGATGTCATCACGGCGGCCCTGACCTCATTTCTTGAACAGGAAGGGGCATAGCCAGCGGCTGAAGGGCACAAACCGCCTGTCCACCAGCACGGACATGCGCCACAGGGTGGTCAGGCAGCCCAGAAGCCCCACGGCAAGGAAAGGCAGCCCGCTGGCAAGGGCGAAGAAGGCATTGCCGAAAAGAGTCAGCATACCGAGGATCAAGCCTCCAAGGGCGAGGGGGAGGCAGAAGACAAGCACTCGCAGGCGCAGCATCCGCAGCGCGGTCGGTATCTCCCGCTCGCCCGCGATGCCCCAGGCCGACAGCACCCGTGAAAAGTCTTCCTCAAGTTCCCGTTGCAGCTCCGGCGAACGGCGGGCCTTCAGCCAGGAAAGGCGGTAACGAAGGTCGTCATTCAGCCCGGAAAGGTGCTCCACACTCGGATGGAAGGCGTTGTGGATGCCCGTTTTGATCCGGGCGCGGGTTTTCTTAAACATGTGGCGTTCAACTCCAAAGGAATAAGAATATGCCTGATAGACAACTTTTTTTGCACAGGCTGGCGAAGCTTTTTAAATTTATTGTATTAATACATCTTGTGTGGTTTCTCTTTTGGCTAATAGCAGGTCTTTTACTTGAAATGCCAATAGAGAAAACTAATATATGGCTGACCGCACTTCTTATCATGTTATACATTATCAGCAGGTTGCTGGTTAAAAAGACTAGACCGAATGATTATTAGCCTTGTAGATTGTTTTCCGTTGCCGCAGGCGTACCCGCTGGAATGGAAGGCTCGATTGACTCAGTTCCATGTGAGCTGCCTCCCGTTACTCCTGTGCTGCCGTTTTCGCCCCCATTGCTACCGCGCCCTTTCGCCTTGACCCGTTGGTGTGCTTCCCGACTGGATTCGCTGATGGCATTGGTGGAACCGGCAATGACCGTCTTGGTTCCGGCCTGATCTTCCTTCTCGCCCAGAGAATGGAGTTGCTGCCCGATCCAGTTGGTCACATGCTCCGGCAGGTAATGGATGAGGGAAAAGAACTTGTTTGCGGCCATGATGATCACCGCGCCCAGAATGATGGACATGGACACCGTCCCCACTATCCCCATCACCTTGGCTTGTGACATGCCACTGAAGATTAGCTCAAAGCCTGTGCCGATAAGGCGTCCCAGCACATTGAGGAGCACCACGGCGCAGAAGAATCCGGCAATCATGAGCGGCGGACGAATGAGAATAGCCAGAAAAAGCATGTAGCCTCGTCTGCCGTGCTGCCCGGCCGCCCCGTCTCCCTCCGGCAGGGCATGAGCGCAAATCCAGAGCGGAGCCGCGATGAGCGACTCCACGATAAGGATGATCCAGCCACATAGCGCGGATACCCAACGTATGAAAGGAATGGCGGGCAAATAGTAGGCTAGCACGATGCCATAGAGCGCCAAGGGCAACAGTACGGAAAAGGCCAGAAAAACTGCTATGGAGTCGCTGCCAAAAACGGGCGCTTTGGAAAAAAGGTAGATGACGGCCAGCAATCCCTCACTGGCTCCAATGAAAACATCTCCCAAATTTGATAGTGCCATAATGGGATCGTGTCTTCCAAGATACTCAAACATCGTGGGGATAGCCAAAGCAGCTATAGTATTGTTCACAAAGCTGCGAATTCCATTGAGCGCCTGCTCCAGCCTGTTTTCCTCATCAGTGACGGAGGGTGAAGCCGTGGTATCGGTGATGCCGCGCCGGTTGGCGTAGGCCGTGGCGATGTAGTTCTTGAGGCGCTGTTCCACGGCCCCGGCGTCATGGAGGCCGTGCGTCATGCCGTCCCATTCGGAATCCGTCCATTCCGGGGCGCTGTACGTGATGCCGGAATACATGGCGGCGCGTGTCTCCTGATTGATCCACGAGATCGACCAGTACGACGACCCGGCGATGAACCAGCCGTACTGCCCAGCCAGGTCCTGAAAATCCTTGAGCTTGGCCTGAAGCTGTCCCTGCTTGGCGTAGCTCTGGAGACCGGAAAGGATGTTGGCGTTGATGATGTTGGCCGCGTTGTAGAGCGCTGTAGGATCGATGTCCGACGCGGGCACGTTGGGATCGGCGAGCTTGGCCGCTACTTCATGCAGCGAGGCGATGGCCGGATCCACGGCGCTGCGCTTGCCCGCGCAGAGCGCGTCCGAGGGATTGATGCAGTCGATGGTGATCTTCCCCGCGTTGCCGTTGAAGAAGTAGGTGGATTCGCCCCCGCGCGTGATGCGGTTCTCGCTGTACTGCCACTGCCCCCCCGGCTGGACGTTCAGGCCGCGCCGGTCGCGCAGGTAGTACTGGCGGGTCAGCGAGGTCAGCACGCCGTTGGCGATGGACGAGTACTTGGTGACGTTCTGATCCGGAGCCTGCACCGTGATTTGCCCGCCATGCTCCACAAAGTAATCCACGCCCAGCTCCCAGATATGGTTCCCCAGATTGATCGACCAGCCGATGCAGGCCAGCAGCGCGATCTGGAAGATGGAAAGCCCCTTGAAGATGGGCGCGAGCGCCCCCATCGCCATGACGCAGCGCAGGGGCATCCAGAGCGAGGAAAACTTCTTGCCGAAGGGTACGCCCTCATGCGCCGTGCCCGCCACGGCGATGGCCATGATCCAGATGAAGAAGGCAGACAGGAGGGCCAGCGCCACCAGATTGAAGGCGGCAAAGATTTGCAGCATGAGCTCGGCGGCCTGCGAACCGCCGAGGCTCTGCCCGAACGTCTCCCAGCCCTGCCCCAGCAGGGCATCCAGAAACTGCTTGGAGGCGTCGGTCTTGAGCAGAATCTCATTGGTCGCGGGTATGTCTGTCGCGGGCATGGCGGATACTCCCAAACTTGACTTGGTGTCCGATTGAGCTACAACTATTCACAACAAGGAGAAAAACTATGCCTGCCAATGATTATGTTCGCGCCCGCATCGACCCCGCCATCAAGCGGGAAGCCGCCGCCGTGCTTGCCGGCATGGGACTCACCGTCTCCGATGCCTGCCGCATGCTGCTTACCCGGGTCGCCTACGAACGACGCCTGCCGTTCAGGGATGACATGGAGGACGCCGGGGATCACACGCCCAATGCGTTGACCCGCGAGACTATGGAAAAGGCTGAACGTGGCGAAGAGGTCTTCTACGCCAAGGACTTTGATGACCTTATGGCACAGTTGAGAAGTTAGATGCGTATTGCCGGATATACCGCCCAATTCAAGCGCGACTTCAAGAAAGCGGAATCGCGCGGCAAGGATATGTCCAAGATAAGCGAGGCAATGCGCCTGATCGCTTCTGAAGAGCCCCTGCCGCAAAGCTACAGGGATCATCAGCTTAAGGGCAGATGGAAGACTTGCCGTGAATTGCATATTGAACCTGACTGGCTTCTGGTCTACAGCCTGTTTGAGGACAAGGTTCTTTTCCAAAGAACCGGAACCCATTCCGACATATTCAACGAGTGAGTCGCTCACCGCTTCCCCCCAGCCGATATGGGCCGCCGCATGGAGTGAGGCGGCCCATATTTTCGTGTTCTATTCCGCCGCTTCCATGCCCGCCGCTTGCTTCAGCGTCCGCAAGGTCATTTCCGCCGACTCCTCACTGCCTGAGTACTCGATAAACTCCCGCCAGTTGTTTTCAACCAGCATGACAAGGGCCACTTCGTTCATGGTGTCCTTTTCCATGGAAAACCTCCTTGATTTTCCCTACTGCTGCGTTCCGATCATCTGGCGGTAGAGGGCTTCCATTTCCTTGCCGGTGGTTCCCTCCATGCGCGTCAGATAGTCCAGAGACGTGAGCACGGAGAGCCTGTCCAGGTACTCCATGTTGCGGTGCTGGAGCTGGAGCTGCACGGACTGCATGAGCACGAGCTCACGCAGCAGCCCGGCCTCGGTGGCGCTCGCGATCTGCGTGTACCAGTTGGGATTCCCGGCGCGGGCCTGCACCAGCAGGTTCAGCAGAGCGGCTTCGGACATCTTGCCATCCACCACGCCGGGAGGCGTTCCCTGCGCCCCGGCTTGCTTCCACTGCTCCACGGCCCATTGGGCCACTTCAGGCGGCAGCGTGGGTGCATGGAAGGCCACATGATGGTTAAGGGCTTCCTGCGCCGTTTGGATGCGCCCCTGATGCACGAGCCGAGCCGCGGCATAGGTCTGCCCTGCGGCGGTATTCTCCTTCTGATCATCCGTGGGCATGGGCAGGGGGCGCGGATCCGCCAGCGTCTTGATCGCTTCGTGCGCCTGCGCGAGCTGTTCCGCCGTGAGCGTGCGATCCAGCGGGAACATGCCTTCCACCATCTGCTTCACGTCGGGATGGTCTTCCGCGAGCTGGCGTTCCAGATAATCCAGCGGCCTGGCATTGGGGTTGCTGGAGTAGTCGATCTGCTTGCCGCGCATGTCCCGGCGCACATCCGTGGCCGCCTGCGCTCCCACCTGCACGCCCGCGCCCACGGCGCTGGAACCGCAGAGAGAACCGGGCTGGGCCGTCGCGCCGTACAGGTCGCCGGTCTCTACGGCTTCCTTCGCGGCAAGCAGTCCCTTGATGGCGGCCGCATTGGACTCCTTGAGGTCGATGATCGCACGCACGATGGACGCGGACGACACCTTGATGGTACCGATGAGGTTCTGGGCGGCCAGCGTGATCTCAGTGCGGATGCCCGTCGCTTCGGCGCTGGTGTTGGCGTTGATGATGCTTTGGGACTGATTGATCATGTGCTGGATATACCAGCAGTCGCAGCCTCCGGCCCATGCGGGGGACGGAAGGAGACACAGCCCCCCCAGCAGCAGGCCCGTAGCGGCATGTTTATATATTTTCATGGATTGCACGACGTTCTTCCTTTCTGACTTGATGTAAAAAATATCCATTTCGAAGCGGTTCACGGAATAAGTTCTTCAGCGACACGCAGAAGCGTGGGGTTGCGCCGGGCTCTTTCCGGCGGCAAATTAACGAGATTGTGAAACCGCATAGGGTTTATGATCAGTTTTGAGGTGTGGACGGCTTTGCCGTTCAGCGAAACCACAAAATCAATCGTTTCATGTAGTTCTGCCCCATTACTTTTCATCTCATGACCAATGAAAGCAAACTGAATTTCAAAAAATTTATTTGTCGCACTTTGGATTCTATTATCTTCAGAAAAGGCTATTTCTTTTCTTTTTTTCAAGCTCATCATGAGCGGGCAATCGTTTTGCAAACGTTTTCCAAACAGGGATTGAGCTGTCGTCATATAGGCAAAAATCCAGGGGAGATTGCACAGATTTATTCCGACATACTGATGTCCATGCATCCGCAAAAAAGAGATCAGCATATCTTTTGAAAGCTTTTCATTAAAAATAATACCTGTTTCCCTTTGAAGAATGTATATGACGCGATCAAACTGTTGCTTGAGAAACGAAAGAATCTCCAAAGACAAGCTATCCCCATCTGAACGCAAATTATCTTTTTTTAGAGACATGCCGGGATTTGCATAAGGACATGTCAAATAAGCCCCATGATTGTATTTGGCTAACCCATTGATTGATTTTGGTATATGCTTTCCATAAGGCTGAGGGCTATTTTCATTGCGTTTGTATAGCGCGATGATTTGAATGGGATTGTTGCATGCTGGACAAACAGCATAGAGAGACACGTCATCCTTATGACTTTGATACCAGGGAGAGCTTTTCATGGTATCCTGCTCAAATTGCAGTTTATTTATCACTTTGACAGGGGAAATTCCGGGTCTCAACTTGTATACATTCATGGCTCATCCTTCCGGCTTTCCAGCCGCTGCTGAATTTCAGACAAGGCTGGGTATCGCCGCACCAGCGATACCCACCACTCGTCGGAGAAGGGAGGAATGTAGCCCATATGTTCCGCGATGACCACACATTCAAGAATACTGGAAAGGCCGATGGAGAACTCGTGCGCCTTGTCCCTCATGCCGAAGACAAGAGCTTCCTCACAGTGGGGACAGAGGACTTCCCGCTGTCCGTCCCGTTCCGGGAACGCCCTGTCATTGAACATATCCTCAAGCCGCTGTTCCATCTTGCCGCCGTCCGCCTCAGTTTGTTCCTGATGGATCGTGGATTCCATGACTTTCTTCCTTTCTGACTTTCTGCCCTGATTTAAAAATATTTTTTAGTTCTTCTGACTTTCTGTTTTGTCTTTCGATATATCCAGAAGCTCCCCGGCGATTTCATGGATCACGTTGGTGAGCTCCTCGCCGGACTGGTCGGCGACAAGCCGCCTGCGCCGCTCCACTTCGGACTTGGCCGAGCCGCCGGGAAAGCGTTTTGCCAGACGGCGCAGGGCTTCGGAGGGAGGAAGATGCCGATACAACATATTGCGGATAGCCACATCTTCCGTGGTCGTAGAGAAGGCCCAGAGTGATTGCGGGCCGATAGTCAGCGTGAGCGGGAGCTGAGAGTTTCCCTTGCCCGTGCGGAACTGCGCGATGAAGTTGGCCCCGGCCGGGTCGGGCTTGCCCAGCCGCGACAGGGCGTGCCGGCAGGCACCGTTGAAGCCGAAACGGGCGCAGATGGCGTCACAGGCGGCTTCCGTGCCCCCGCCGAGGATAAGGACGCTGGTGGCCTGCTCGCAGATGATCTCCGGCATATCGTCGATGGATTGCGAGTAGAGACCGAGGGAGAGGTTCCACTTGCGGGACTCGCGAGACATGGTGGTCATGTCCGCGAGGAGCTGCCCTGCCACGGACATGTTGCGGGTCACGCGGTGCGCCTCGTCGTAGCACAACCTTTTGGGATCCTCGCGGATGGCCTCGATGCGCTCCGCGTGATATCGCTGGTACAGGGGCGGCATGAGCTTCACGTCATCCGGCATCAAAAAGAAGCGGGATCCGAGCACATGCCGGGCCAGCATGTACATGACGGCGGACTGGCGGTCGGCTGTGGCCGTGCCGCGCGGAGCCACTTCATCGAGATCGAGGCTCACGACCTGGGCGTCGCCCAGCTCGAAGCGCGTAGGCCCCTTGAGGATGACGTATGCCTCAATGGCGTCAACGATGGAGCGCCGCACGTTGTTACGCGTGGTGGCGTCGTAGAGCGCCTCGATGCCGGGATTCTGGGAGATCTGGGCGGAGATGTCGGCCAGCAGGGGCACGGCATAGCGTTGCGCCTGCCACGCTTCATGGACATGCCCATGCTCGAAGAGAAAATCCACCACTTCCCACCAGGTCGTGCGGCTGTCCATGCTCATGCCTTCCCGCACGAGCAGCTCGTGCAATTCCGGCAGCGTATTGGCCTGATAGGGACGCGGGCGGCTATGGTGTCCGTCCGCCAGCGTGTCATAGGCCAGATCGATGGCGCGGCCCAGCATTTCCGGCACGCCGTCGGCGGGCGCGTCCGCGTTGTGCGGCGTGGCCAGCAGGGAAAGGAAGTTGACCAGGAAGGTCTTGTGCGACGGCAGCGGCCTGCGCAGGCCAAGCGGTGTATCGAAGGGATTGATGGTATGGGCTTCGGTCATGCGCAGACGGTGATAGGCCGCGAGGTGCTTCTTTCCTTCGGGCAGGTTGGCCCGCAGCAGCGTGATCAGACCGGAGGACGACGGCCCCACGTCCACGATGGACACCCAGGGCAGGCGGGTGAGACCGGCCTGCATCACAAAGGCGAAATTCATGGCATTGAGGAACACGGACTTGCCCGCGCCCATCGGCGCGACGCCCAAGTCGATCCAGGCGGCCTGTTTCGAGGAGTTGGGCGCAAAGGGAAAGACCTTGCCATCCCGTGTACGCAGCAGCAGGCTGCCGTCCTTCCAGGGGGACGCCGGACGCAGGGGGAGCATGCCGAGCGCGGCAGGTAACGGGGCCGCCGTCACCGGGGCCGGAGACGTGGGCATCATGGCCGGAACAGTGGCCGTGAAGCCCAGCAGCGGATCGCCCACGGCTTCCGAGACATCCGTGGTTCCCCAGCCCTGTACGGCCTTGGCCAGTTCGGCCATGCGCCGCCGGAGCAATTCGTGCGCGGCCTCCTCCGGGCCGTCGGCCCAAGTGCAGAGGCAGATGGAAAAGCGGACGCAGCACGTCCCTTCCATATCCATCGCCCGCAAATCGTCCACGGCCCGGTTGAAGCGCCGGTTGTCCGAGGACGTGAAGGCAAGGATGGAGGCCAGCAGGGGCTTGAGGCCGAGATACAAGCCGCCGTCAGCCAAGAGGAAGGAGATGCGGTACGGAAGCCTGCCGCCCTCCCGGTACGCGATGGTGCGGAAAAATTCCTGAAAAGGCTTGGGGGTGTGGGGCATGAGGGTCATGATCAGCGGCCCGAAGACGCGATCCCCGATGCGCAGGGTACTACGGGAAAGCGCCTTGCCTTCGCGCGGCCAGAGCTGATGCCGAAAATCGGGATAAACCACCCGCTGGAGCCTGTCCCGCTCCGGCGCATCCGGATCGGGATAACGGAGCGGCAGGGGATCGCCGGGGATGAGAGCTTGCCACTGGTCGCTGGTGAAGGCGGGATCGATGCAGAGCCGGATGTCCCGCAGCGCCTCATGGGGAGAGAGCTCATGCAGGAGGAGATCGGCCTGCCGGAAAGCATCCAGCACGCCGGACAGAAAGCCGTTGTGCGCGTCGCGCAGCCCGGCCAAGGCGGCACAGACGTTCTGGCAGCCAGGAAGATTCGGCACGGACGACATGGCGAGCCTGCGCTCGGCAACAGCGGTCTTGCGCAAATTGTTTTCCAGAGCGTTGGGCCGCGTCCAGATGACAAGAAAGCACGCCTCACTCGCGCAGTGGGTACGCAGAGCCTCGCTCCAGTCGTCAAGCAGAGCGTCGATGTGCAGGCCAAGGCCACGGGCGGTCAGCCGCGAGGGACGCAGCAGTTCGTCGATGCGCCGGGCGCTCCCGTCGGGATCGTACTCGAACACGCACTGGATGACGTGCCCCGGACGGGAAAGGGAGGACTGGAGCTTTTCGGTCAGCACGCTGACGATGTTGTTGTATTCGGCCACGCCGACGTGCTTGAGCGAGCCTTCCAGACGCAGAACGCTGATCAGGCTGCCGTCATCGGCCACAAGAGCGTTGCCGTCCACGGTTTCCAGACGGCAGTAGCCGCTGACGGGAGCGTGAAGGAGGTCGGAGATGATCTGCATCCCCCGGTCGATACTGGCGGCAAGACGGTCAAGCATCAGGCGTCCCTCTTGAGGATGATCTGTTCGATAACCACGCCGCGCGGCGTGGCCACGGTGGATGCGCGGCGCACGAGCACCGTGGCAAGGAGCTTCTGGGTATTTTCCACGCCCTGGCTGGACTCATACGAGATGAGCAGCGGAAACTCGATCTTCCAGCTAGCCTTGCCGTCGATTTGACCGCTGGCTACGATGACCGGGGCCTGCGTCACCACGGCGGATGCCGAAAGACGCTTGTTACGGATCATGTCCAAGATCCCGGAAGTGGCCAGCGCGTCCATAAAGCTTTTGAAAGACGCTTCGGAGAAGCTGGCACGGGCGCGTGTCAGCTTCTCCCGCCATTGCAGGAAGTCCAGAGACATGGTGCCGCAAACGGTCTCCGTGACCCAGTTGGTGAGTCCCTGCTGGGTCAGGACGGGCTGGGAAAGCGGTACAAGCGGCGCGAGGCGCAAGTCCGGCGTGGCCGCGAAGTATTGAGGCGAGGGCCGGAACCAGAGCAGGCCGCCGATGACGAGCAGGCAGAGACACAGCCCGGCGCCCTGCGCGAGGCAGAGCTTGAGGATGCGCCGGTACTGCGTCCGATACCAGTCCAGTCCGTTGTAGACGGCGGAGCCGTCATACAGCGGGACATGCCCTTCCTCCGGGGTTTCCGGCATGGGTTCCGATGGCTTCTTTCTGGCAAAGGGATTGAAAGACATGTCCCGGCTCCTGTTTAATTGATGCCCAGCTCGCCAAGCCCGGAGGTCTGATCCGAGCCGAAAATCGTGGCCGCGCCGGAGCCCACGATCTCGCCGAGGGCAAGGGCAAGGACGCCGACGAGAATCTTGACGATCCCGCCGCCGAAGGTCTTTTGCGGTTCGTGTTTGCTGGCCTGGTACATTTCGACGATGCCCAGAATGACGAAGATGACGCCCGCGAGATAGCCGATCATGGTTATGCCCCTGGCCATGCCCGTGGCGTTGGAGGCCACGTTCTGGCCGATGTCGCCGAAGCTGACGGCGGCGTGCGTCAGTTCGGGCGTGAAAAGGGCGCAGGCCGAGAGGGCAAGCAGGCTCAGGGCGCAGCGTGTGGGTGTCGGGTTGTTGTACATGGCTCCTCCTATCCGAGTATGGTTGAGATGTAGGACTGCACGTCGCCGCCGATGGTCGCGCCGATGCCGCGCAGGAAGGTGATCAGGTTGACGGCGATGATGCCGCCCACCATATGCACGATGCCGCGTGAAAAGTTGCCGGGCTGTCCGGCGCTGTCCCGCAGCAGGCAGACGCCGCGAATGATGCCGATGACGCCCACGGTCATGATGGCGTAGACCGCGAATTGGATGTAGACGCTCCCCGGCGAAGACGGCGGGCTGTAGCTCAGGGTCTGCTCCGAGGATTGGTTGAAGATCGTCATGGACAGGGAGTCCATGAGCGCGGGCAGATTGAGCAGCAGCACGGCGGCAAGGAAGGTCAGCGCGGCCCCGCTGCGGCCATGCCGGTGGCGCGGATTGACCGCCTGCGTCAGCGACAGCACGGCAAAGGCCAGACCGATGAGGTAGGCCAGCAGGATGATGGGCTTCCACCACTGTTGCAGGTGCGGCAGCACATTGGCGAGGTAGTTTTCCATCAGTTGCTCCTGTTTTTGCGCCAGACCCACGGCGGCACGGGCACGGGATCGCTCCAGATGCCCACCTTGCGCTTCCGGGCGGTACTTTCGAGCGTCTGCCAGCCGATGCAGATCGGACGGCGGCAGTAGCGATCATACAGCCAGGCGGCCCCGGCCTTCAGAAGCTCCTCTTGCAGGACGGATCCGTCATCCAGGCTGACGATGCCGACCACGCGCCCGTACTTGTCCTGATCCACCTTTTCCAGCTTCACTGTCCGGCCCAGCGTCAGGCGCTTGGTGATGGCGATGGCGTCCGCCCCACGAGCCTGCCGCTTCTCAGGGCAGTCCACGCCATAGAGACGGATGCGCCTGCCGTCGGCGGCGCGGAGCGTGTCTCCGTCCGACACGGCGCTGATGAGTACTCTCTCTGTCCCCATGCCCAGCCCCGGCAGGAAGTCGGACAGGCTGAAGCCCCCCACCAGGAGGCAGATGCTGGAAAGCAGAAAGAGGAGCAGGAGCGGCTTGCGGTGTTTCATGGCCTTTCCGTTGGAGGTTGAAGAAAAAAGCTGTATGGCGCGCATCAGGCATCGTGCATATGAAAACTTTTTGGCCTCACAGGAGGAAACATGAAGGACTCACACAAGAAATGGATTAAAAAGCTAGACAAAATTTCCAGATATGTTTCACTTTCTATTGTTGTGGAAAAGCTGGCAAAGTTTTCACGAGATGATGCATTCAATGAAAAAGGATATGACAAATGCAAGACCATACTTTCGAAAAGCTCATCATATCTGCAAAATTTCTTGTGCATTCTCATTTCAACATTGACCACTGTTAATATTGCCGTTTTAGTATTTGTTATTTCTCAGAAAAATAATTTTCCAAGTATAACAACTGGCATCTTTGTAGCATTCGCTTTCTTTATTTTTGTAGAATCAATATTTTCCATGCTGTATTCCATTTTTTCATTGTTAATAACTCACAAGAGAATTTTAAAGCTATCAACTGAAAACAGTTCAAATAATTTAAAACTTGAGTTTGAAATGGAATATGAATTGATTAAATTTTTAATTTCCATGTTCATAGCATCCTCAATGTCCATGATTTCTTTTACCATTCTGGCATATATATTATCATCGCTAATATGAGACAAATTGACGAAACAAGCATGAAAAAGAAGAATGCCATGCAAAATGTCTCTTTTTTTGATCTCCAAAGTAAAAAATTGAAAAAATCTATATATATAACCAGAGAGGCAAGAAGCGTATTCAAAAAAGCTGACAAAAGGCTTTCGTTGCCCAGAAAGAAAACAAGAAAAAACAAAAGGAACACGCCCGCAAAGAGCAGCGCGAGTAACTTGACCGCAACGGAGAACTCGGGAGACTTGTCGTCCTCTTTGGGCCGCAGCCACTTGGGAAGTTCGGAAAAATCGTTCATGGCTCACCTCTCAGCAAGAATGTTCCGCACATGGCGGACGATGGACTGCGCGTAGGCCCGGCCCCGTTCCGGGTTCCGATGCAGGGGCGTGTGGTAGTAGGCCACGGCCCGCCAGGTCAGGCCGTGTCGCCGAATCTCCTGAGCCAGGATCCAGACGCCAACTTTGACGTTATTGCGCGGCTCAAGCACCTGCTCCACTTTCCAGCCGTACTTGCGCAGCCAGTAGCTGTTGATCTGCATGATGCCGATGTCCACGGAGCGTCCCGTCCGCATAGCGGCGCGGGCGATGCGGACGGCCTCGTCTTTTGTGCGTGGGCGCACGTCCTTCCCGCCCACATTGAGGATGTACGGGTGACAGCCGCTTTCCTGCCGGGCGATGGCCAGCGCCAGCGTCTTGGGCACATCGTACTTCGCGCAGGGCGCGTCAAAAAGCGACTCAATGGCAGCCTGCCGCTCCATGAGGGAAGCCGCTTGCGCCGTCCTGGCGCAGCAGCACAGCAGCAAAAGCGCCAGAAGGATGAGCTTGCGAAACGGTAGCTGTTGCCTGTAATCTCTCACGCCAAATTCCTAATGGAGGTTTTTATGGTTCGTCGTTCTCAAGGTTGCCGCCCCGCCAGACGCCGAGGGGCTTATAAAGTACACACACCATCGAAACCTGCTTCAACAAAATCTGAAGCTGATCATAGTAGTGAAAACATGAAAGAAGATTTGGAAATCGGTAAATCATTTTTTGATCGACTAAAGCACATTTCAATCATTGTATTTTCCGTAAATACCGCCATGATTGTTGCGCTTTTTCGGTATCCCCACAGTGAAGGCCATGTATCCATCATTGCTTTTGGCATTTTTATTTCTTCTCTTTTATTTTTGAAATGTATGCGAGAAACAATCAAAGCATATGATGCAGTAAATTTAAAAGATAAGGAAATGTACAAGAAGCAGATGAGAAAATCTTTTACCAGCCTTGAAATACTAACGTATACATCAGTTATTGCCTTTGAAGCTGTGAGCTTAGATTTTATTTGTAAATGTATAGTAACGAATGTTGATAACTTAAAGAATTACTTAAGTGGGTTTTGGAATGGAATACTGCTTATTATAGATTTAATAAAAGATTGGATTTCCTGAAACAAGAGAAATAAAAATAGCCAGACCCCAAAGCAGGATGATGATCACGCCAAGCACAAATGTCGTTGCTCTCATGACAGGGAGAAGCGCTTCGAGCACACGATCCTCCGTCTCATCCAGCCATTCCGAAAATGTCTTCTTGCGGCACATTTCTTCAGATTCCCGCACGGCCCTGGCTTCCGCCTCCAGTCCTCTCCGCAGCGCGGCCCGCAACTGCTGTCTGTGCAGCGCGGGAGGCAGGATTCTGTGAGGGTGGCTTTTCTTTTGCTGTGGTCTCATGACGCTTTCTCCATGAATCGCAGTCCATCGGCTTCCGCCATGCGTTCGCCAAGCCAGCGCATGACGTTGACGCACATGGCATTGCCCAGTGCCCTGTAGCGCAAGCGGTCGGGAGCAGGGCGGCCACGCCACGGAATGTCTGTCCAGCCGTCGGGGAAGCCTTGCAGGCGTTCAGCTTCCAGCGGCGTGATCCGTCTGACACCATGTGACGGAATCAGGGTCTCAGTCTCGAAGTCGTAGCGTTCAGCGCGGCTTGTGAGGCAGCGGGCAACAGAAATTAGCCGGCCTTCCTGCCAAACATTGTCCGCATATGGAGTCGTCGTAAGCGGGGGCATGACAGGGATATAAAACCCTCCCTGCGCCCGGTTATCGTCCGCGCCCCCGCAGCCGAAGCTGCGGGTAAGCGCCTGCGTCACGCAAGCCGTGCCGCGACACGCTCCAGCGCCTCCTTCAGCGCCGGAGGCAGCCGCCGTCTCCGCCTTTCCGCCCGGCGCAAGATGCCCGAACAAGCTTTCGGGCTCAAAAAGAACCGAGGCGGGATAGCGCCAGTCTCCAGAATGTCCGACAACGAAGAGGCGACGGCGGCGCTGGGGGACTCCGAAGAACTGAGCGTCAAGCACTCGCCATGCGAGATGATACCCGCCCTCGGCCAGCGACCGGACGAATGCCCCGAAGTCCCGTCCGCCGTGAGTGGAAAATACTCCGGGGACATTTTCCCATATGATCCACTTCGGGCGAATATCAGAGACAATTCTGACAAAGTGCATGGCCAGTCCGCTACGTTCATCGGCAAGCCCACCGCGTTTTCCTGCGATGCTGAATCCTTGGCAGGGAGTCCCGCCGACCACAATGTCAACTGTTCCAAGGTTCTTCCCCTCAAGCTGTGTCATGTCGCCATAGTTCGGCACGGCCGGAAAGCGATGCGCCAGAACGGCGGACGGAAACTCCTCAATTTCGCAGAAGCCGACCGGCTGCCAGCCGAGCGGCTCCCATGCGACACTGGCGGCCTCGATGCCGGAACACAGAGACAGATAGCGCATCAATCTCCTCCTACGGCGTCTGCCGGGCGCAAGTAGTGAAAACGAGGATCCGCGCATAGTTCTCCGCCGGATAGATCCAGCCGTCCGCGTCGCCGAGCGACGAATCGCCGGTCTGGACGCGCAGATAGACTTGCCATTCCGTATCCGAGGCGGACACGGCCCACGTCTGGAAGGCCGTCAACGGCGGCGCGTCAGGCCCGGCTTCCGCGAGGGACGGCGAGGTGTAGATGGCGGGTACGGTTCCCGTGGACGGGGCGCAGGAGGGCTTGGCGATCCTCTCGCCGTTTTTGGCCACCACGGCGCTTTTCAAAGCAGCCGAGTTGCCGGAGTCGCCGATGATCTCCAGCGAGTTGTTGCGGCAGATGTACAGCCCCTGGATCCGGTCGAGGAACACGCGCCCCTGATCTTCGGCGGCGGTACACGTTTCCGTCGTGATCTCCCGCTCAGTAAACTGGACGGACTGCACGTTGTTGATGGCGTGATCCGTCATGTCCAGAGAGGTCTGCATGGCGTTGAGTTCAGGGTTGCCGGGCACGGCTATGCGATAGAGATAGTCCTGCCCCAGGGCCGAGGAGTCATACGTCGAGAGTGCCCCCAGATGTCCCGCGCCCGGCGACGGGATGCCCAGCGAGGCCAGGCTGACGGCCCAGCCGTTCCCGGCCCCTTGCAGCATGTCGTCGGACTGACCGGACACGACGCCCGTGGGGACGTAGCCGCCAGCGCCGCCCACAAGGGACGCCGTGAACGGAACCACCACATTACCGAACTTGTCCGAGGCGTCCGTCACGCCGCGCCCCCCCGTGGTCAGTACTGCGGCCTGAAGCTGCCCCGTCTCCGGTTGGCGCACATAGATGCGATACTCCTGAAGCCAGATATTGCGCTCGGAGAAGCCGTCATGCAGGAAGCCTTCAGTGACGAGCGTGGGGATCGTCACCGTAGGGCCGGAATTGGGGCCGGTCTGACTCAACAGTGCATCCTGATGCCGGTTGACATAGTTCCGAGCGGCCTGCACGACGAGCCGCAGGTGATCGGCGGCCAGCCGCTGCTGTGATGACGTGTTGCCCATGACCCAGAGATCGGCCAGACTAGGGGTCATCAGCAGAAAAATGAGCAGCATGCCGATGGCTTGAATCATGAGACCTCCACAACGCTGACGATATTGCCCTCTGGGACGAAAGAGGGGATGGGAACGGGATGCGGGGCGAGCGCGGGAACGAGCCTCCCTCCGTTGGCAATCCCTACGGCAAAGCTCCCCTGAAAAAATGTTCTCACAGCTTCTCCCTCTTCCGGTGTGGCTTCTCCATAGACATAGCAGCAACCGTCATGAACGCGGGCCTTCCATGCACGCAACATGCGCCAGCTTTCCGGGAGGGAGAGAGATGAAAGCGGGACATCCCCGCTGAACCCCTTATTTGCCTGGACAAACAGGAAGACGGCATTGCGGTAGACTGCGTAGTTTACCGCAAGCGCCTTGTACGATGTTTCCTGGATGTCGTTGTCCGCAGGAGCCTTGAGCAGGGCCATGACTCCCAGCAGGACGGCAAGGACGGCAAGGGGTTTCATTGAGGACTACCTCGCAGTGTAGGTTATGGAGTTGGTTTCGCCACAAGATGTGGCAATAGAGGCAACATCGTCGGAATCGACGGGCGCGCCGTTTACTTCGATCCCTTCCCAGGCGTCGCCTTGGAAGCGCGCCAATTGAGTGCATTCGCTCTGGGGTATATTTGTCAGTTCAATGGAAAAAGTACCGCTGGAAGCATCTCCGGTCAGAGTGACGTCACCGCCCCAGGCATTCTTGAGGCCTTCATCCTTCATGAAAGCTTGCGGTACGAGGCCGGCATTGATCGCTACGTCATTGGTCAAATCGGCGTAGTTCGTGCCAGTGAAGAACTGTTGCACCTGCATGCGCAGGATGACGAGGTTCTCCTGTGTTGTTCCGATGTTGAGTTTGCCGTAGGCATAGTTGATGCCCGTGGCGGCCGCGCCGATGATCAGCAGGGCGATGAGAATTGCCCAATTATCGGACCAAGTTCACCCATTAGATACCTCCGAACTGGGTTTCAAAGCTGGCGCTCGCCAAGGTCACAAGCACGAGCTGCGCGATGACGAGCAAATCAGCCGCAGCCGCGATGCGTTGAGCGTACTTTTTGACAAGCTCGACGCCGTCCACGATCCAAGTATCAGCCAGCTCCGCCATGCGTTCCTGAAACCCAGGCATCCGCGCATAGACTTGTAGTTCCTCAACGATTTCCTTCGATGGAAATTGCGTCTCGGAATTTCTCAGAGCTGTGCCGAAATCTTCCCCATGCCGCGAGTGACGCAGGATCAGGCCAACGATCTCCCGCAGGTAAGGTGTTGTTTTGCCGGTGGTCATGCCTTCGAGTATCTGGGTGAGCTGATGCCCGGCCTGCGCCCGTGTGGCGATGGTGTAGAGCCAGACCGTACCCACAGTCAGGCGGTAAATGCTCCAAGGCAGGCAGCGGTCGGCGATGCGCCGCGCAGGCCCCGTCCAGCGAGGAAAGGACAAGATGACAAGGACGATGGCGATCAGCAGCAGGATGCCTGCTATAACGCCAGCGGGGGATGCCAGAAAGGAGGAGATGACATGCAGCAGCCATGCCGATCCCGTAAAGGTTCTGGGGTCGAATACCAGCATGAGCTGCGGCATGATGTACACGGCCACAAAAACAAATAGGGCGATGCAGGCGAGGAAGGAGATGATAGGCCCCGCCAGCGCCGCGCGGACGCTCTTGCGGATGGTCATCTGCGCGCCGAGTACCTTCATGGCCAGCCCCAGCCCCTCCGGCAGCTTGCCGGTGGACAGGCCGGAGCCGATGAGCATGATCTCTTCCCGCGTGGCCAGACCGTCCAGCGCCACATCCAGCGTCCTGCCGTGCCCAAGCACGGACAGGATATGACCATAAATCTCCGCCAGCGGCGAACGCGCCGTCTTGGCGTGGAGCTGGAGCTGACGCAGAGACTCCTCCAGACGCATGCCGTTGCGCATCTGCGTCTGGAGTTTTTTCCAGGTGCGCACCCGCACGTTGGGGCCGAAGTACAGGCGGCCCAGCAGGCGGATCGCCCGCGAGGGGCCTTCATGAGTGGTCACAGCCATCTTTCCGCTCCGTTCTTGCCTGACGAACGCTTTTGCGCCTGCCGGTCACGGTCGAGGTCATAGTCAATGGGCATGGAAAGCTGGTCTTCCGTGGTGACGGGATCGAGGATGCCCTGGGTCAGGAGGAGCCGGGCGTGCTCAAAGTACGTCATGCCGTGCAGCTCATCCCGCCAGTAGACACGCGCTCCTTCCATGTCGCCCTCGCGCAGCATGGCCAGCATGGCCGGATCGATGGCCACAACTTCGGCCACCACGGTTTGCCGCAGAAGGCCCGGCTGTCCGCTTGCGCGGCAGTGCTCGCAGCCCTCCTTATTGCGCAGGTACATGCCATTATGGCGGCTGTCGCCGTAAATCAGTTCCGGCGGCAGGCAGCGCTCCAGCCGTCCGCGCTGATCCGAACGCAGGGCCTGCCGGTTTTCGCGCAGCGGCCTGCGGCAATGCGGGCAGAGCCGGGCGATGAGCCTTTGATACTCGACGCCGGACAGAACGGTCGGATCACAGACCGTACGCAGAGGATCCGTCATGTGTCCGCGCAGCATGACCTCAAGACGGGTCAGGATGCCGAAGGCGTCCGAAGCGTGGACAGTCGCCCACACGGCATGGCCGGACTGCGCCACTTCGATGGCCGCCATAGCGGCGTCAGCGTAGCGAATCTCCCCGACCATTACCGTGTCTGGGTCGCACCTGTTCGTGCCCGCGATGGCTATGGTATAGGCTGATGCGCCACCGGAACGCTGCTGGTCGAGCTTGGAGTTGACGCGAATTTGGTGCATGCCCGGAATGGGCTTTTCCGGGGGATCCTCGACGCTGATGAAGTTGTCGCCGGGGCGCTCCTGGATGAGCGCCTCCATCGTGTGCGCCAGCGCGGTGCTTTTTCCGGAGCCGGTGCAACCGGAGATGAGTACCATCCCGTTTCGGTTGGCCAGGGCGCGAAAAAGCGCGGTCTGGGCATACGCCGTGCGCTGCTTGCCGCTCCTGTCCGTCAGCGTCACGTCGGAAGAGGTGAAGCCCAGCTTGGCGAGCCGTTCTTCCAGCGTCCCGGACGCGCCGGAGGTGTCGTGTATCAAGCGCAGGGGCATGAACGTGCCGTTGCCGTTCTCCCCGTTGATGCATTCGGTGGGTTCGGAATGGATACGCACGGAGTGGACGCCGTGCGGCAGGAAGTCCCGGTTGGCGATGCGACCGTCCAGAGCGGAGATCACGTCAAAAGTCGGCGAATCCTGCGACGAACCCAGGTGCTCGTAGATGGTGCGGATCAGCCGGCGGCCCGTGTCGCCGTCCAGCTCCATGTCGTCCACCAGCATACCGAGGATGCGAAAGCGCGTTTTGCAGAACGTGCCATTGTCCTCAATATGGATGTCCGATGCGCCTTGCCTGTGAGCACGGGCGATGAGGTCGATGGCCATCTGCTGTATGTCCGTATCGCCAAGGCCGGTACGCGAGGCGTAGCGGGCGTATTCCGCATCAAAACGGCCCGGCGAAACGAACTTGATGGTCAGGATGCCCAGCCGGGAGGTCCTGGTGGAGAGATTGATGATCTCGATCTTTCCCTTCTGCTCTTCGGAAATGACGATCGACTCGTCCACCAGCGCTACTCGTCCGCGCAGATCGTCCGGCAGAGCACGGACGGCTTTCATGCAGCCTTCAAGATTTGTCGCCATGTTTTGTCACTCCATGAAGGGGATGGTTCGACTCGTGGAGCCGGTACGCACCATGACGCTGCGCCGCGTCACACTCAAAATGCCGCCGCCGAAGCGCTGGCCGTGCCGCACAGTGACGGTCTCCCCAGATGCCGTGCGGATGGTGGCCGAAATGTTGTTTCCCACGCCTTGTACGGAGATGACCACCGGCCCGGCGGGACGCCTGGGCTTGTCCTCCTTTTCTTCCGCCTTTTCCTTCTTCGGCGGATCCAGCGGCGGCAGGACGATCTCTTGCGGCTGGGCCACGACCGGCGCGGCAAGCACGGGATTGCGGGCTTTCTTCAGTTCCGCTTCCAGCTCCGCGATCTTGACCTGCTGCTGCAAAAGCTGCTTCTGGCCACGCATACGAGCCAGATCGCCCACGGTGGCGTCGGAATTGAGCCGCGCCTTCACCTGGTCGCCCGGCTGAGATTTTTCCATGGACTTTCCCCCCGCCGGAGGCTGCGTCCGTGCATCAACACGGGATCCGACGGTCTGCGCCGGAACCTGCCGCTTTTGCGCCGCTGCCTTGGCCGTTTTGGGAACAGGCGCAACGGCTGGCGAGGGCTTGAGCACGAAAAACCAGACGCCTGCCGTAACGGCACAAATGGCGGCGGTCAGAACCAGGGCTATCAGATTTTTTTGAGCGCCCGAAAGCGACTTCTTCTCGTTAGTGATTGGCATATATCTTCCCCCTGACGGCCCAGCCGCCGTCATCTCCACCCACAAGGTCGATGCCGGTCACAGTCAGCCCCGGCACCTCCGCGAGCAGTTCAAAGAGACCGTCCTTGTCGCCTACGCCCATGAGCAAGTCGGGCACGGCGGAGAGCTTCCATGTCCCCACATGCCACGGCGACACCACGCCTACCTTGTCGATGGTCTTCCTTTCCTGGGCCGCGAATTTGAGATCGAGCCGGGTTCCCGTATCTTGCGCGATCTGGGAGAGCAGGCCAGTGGCCGTCTGCATATCAACGAGCATCTCATGATCCGTCCCTGGCCCGTCCGGACGCGGCGTCAGCCTGTCCAGCGCGGGCACGGTGCGCGAGGAGTGGGCCAGCTTGCTGTTCTTGGCGTCCAGTTGTCCGTTGTCCGGCAGTGAGATGAAGTCACCCCCCTCTTCGTGGCGCCAGTCCAGCGCGATGCGCGGGCCGGAGCATTCGGCATTGGCCAGGCTCCAGCCCTGACTGGATAGGGGCAGCTCCATCAGGGACGGCAGGCACTGCCGCGCCACGTCCGTGGCCAGCGGCGCTTTCTGCCACTCCATCCCAAAAAACTTGTGCGGATTCTCTTTCAGGTCTTTCTGGCGCTGCACACGAGCGATCTGCGCCTGCCGGGCCGCCTCATACTCCGCCCGCTTGACGTGGTAATGCGCGGCGAATGCCCCGCCTGCGAGGATGACCGCAAGGCCCAGCCCGACGGCGAGCCGCAGCGCCCCGGTGCGGGAAAGACTTTTGTTCAGATTGAGCAGGCGGCCCTTGTCCTGTCCCCAGACATCCGCCGAGGACAGACGGCAGCGATCCGCGAGCCAGTCCATGCTTTCAGAGACTGTTTCAGGTCGCATGCAGTCTTCCGACGCGGACGAAATGCCGGTCAGATGCTGGAAGAAGGTCAGCGCCTCTTCGGCATCTTCACGTGTGAAAAAGACCTGATCCCCCAGCTCCGGAATGACGCCGTTCATGCGGCAGTGCAGCCACCAGGCGGCGCGACCTTCACCGTCCTTCGAGGCAAGCTCAAGAGGGAAGAGACCGAGGAAGCTCTGCGGCGCATCCAGGCAGGCCGCGAGGCTGCGTGCCGTCGTCCAGGGCCGCCAGTCAGTGAAGTCGCCGAAGCCCTCCTGCCCCGTGAAAGTCTGCCAGACTCGCCGCCTCACTTTGGGCAGCCGATGTCTGGTCATAGCCCGCATCTCCGGCGCATCTTCGCCGCAGCCCACGCGTACGGCATCGGCGTGCTCGCGCAACGTTTTCCGCGACGAGACGAACTTTTTCACGGGCATGGCCCAGACAAGGCCCACCGCAAAGAGCTTTCCGTTCAGCAGTACCCGCTCCACGGCTAGTCCTCCGTGCCGCCCCCAGCGGCCTCAAGCTCGATAGTGATGACCAGCAACGTCTTCGTATACTGGCGCCCACGCCCGAAGTTCAGCAGGCCCAACGAAGTGGCGAGCTGCTGCGTCTGATCCTGGAAGCCCGCCAACACGAGCGTTTGCCCCATCTGCATCTGTGACCGTTGTGAGAAGGCGCGGGTGCTCGTCTTGGGAAGCTGCACTTTCAAATCCTGCGTCGAGATCTCCGTCAGCTCATCCAATGAGGACAGGTTGATGCTGTACTGGAGCAGCACCCGCCTGCGATCCAGAATGTGGGGGATGATGGTCATGGCAAAGCCCGTCGTCACTTCACCGGGCGTGATCTCCGAGGTCTGCCCGTACTCCGACTGCGTAGACGAGGAGCCCGCGAGGTAAGCTATCCTTTTGATCGACTGGATGGGCACGGGCTGGTTGGACAACACAAGTCCGCCGCCGGACGTGACCTGCGTCGCGTTGCCCCACTCCTTGAGCGCCCTGAGCACGCCCGTTGACCCCTTTAGCTTGCCGGACACGATGGTGGCCGAGGCCGTGGACGGCCCGCCCAGCGAGGACAGGCTGCCAGCCACGATGGAGACATCGTCGTTGGCGAAGATCGCCTGAAGGTCGATGCCCGCTTCAGCATCGTCAGAGACTTCCAGCGCCCAGACGTTGACCGTCAGCGCGACCTGTCTCGATAAGCGTTGATTGATGTCCGCGATATAGCTCGAAATCTGGCGGACATTCTCGAAGCGATCCCGCACCGTGATGGTGCCCGTGGCCTGGTTGCCGACCACCGAACCTTCCGGCGAGAGCAGCGCCTTGACGGCCTTTTCCGTGTCCACCCATACATCGTATGAGTATTGCACCTTGTTGGATTGCATCGTCTGCGACGATGTGTCCGCCGTGCTGACCGTCTGGTTGACCCCGCCCCCACCGATGGAGGAATTGGAAGTCTCCTTGGACTTGTTGGTGATCTGACCTTGGAATTCCTGCTTGCCCGGCGCGGACAGCAAGGTGAAGGTCTTCACTGTCAGGCGTGTGAAGACTACCGTCTTTGCTTTGGCGTCATACTCCCAGCCGTAGCCGCTAGCCACGGACACATGGTCGAGCAGACCGCGCAGCGTCCCCTCGTAAGAGACAGTGAGGACAGTCCCCAGGCCACCGGACGGCACGTCCAGCAAGTCGGGCAGATCGGCGGGAGCGCCGGGCGTGGGCGTCTTGGCGGGCGTCAGCGGAGCCGGATCCGCGCCGACTTGCACGGTCAGCGGCGTCAGGTCGGAGATGCCCGCCGCGATGCGCGGCAGCGTCCCCCGCATACGCAGGGTGACGTGCGTTGCCAGCTCCGGGGCGCTTTGCGCGCCCGCGCGAATGGGCACGGCCTTGGCCCCGACATACGGTTCCGCAACTACCGCCACTGCCTTGGAGCGGGAAAGGGTCGTGAACTCCTTGCCCCTGGCTTCCACATCCTCGTGCGTGGGCGCGCCCTTGTAGGAGCAGCCCACAAGGATGACGCCAAGCAGCAAGGCGGAAACAAGACGCATGATCCGGCTATTTGTGTTCATTGGTTATTTTTCCCTGATTTTCTTTGTCCGACTCAAGCTCTTTGTGAAACCTTTTGGTGCGTGCCCAATTCCTTTTCAGGACTCCAACTGTCTGAATGCCGTACCTTGAACAAAGCTGATGGATCATCCGCGCTCCACGGCTTGCGCTCCCCAGCCTTCCCATCCTTAGTGCTCCGACACTTCCATGACGTTGTTGCCCTCAAAAATGGTCACGCGCAGGGCATGGCCATTGCTCTGGAGCGCCCCGAAGAACGCCTTCACGGCATCCTTGAAGGGGCCGGTAAACGTGGAATTGCTCTGCATTTCGTAGTCGTTGTGCGCCGACCAGATGAGGGTGTACCCGGCATCCGTCGCCCATCTTTCAAGTTGTGCTTTGAGCATCTCTCCCTTGACGATCTCCCAGGAGCGCACGCCCATGCCGGCAGGATTGCTGACCGGGATGATCTCCGCATCGGCGGGCAGGGACGCCGGAACGGCGGAGGCTGTGTCTCCTGAAGGTGTGCTCGTGGGCATGGGAGACGGCACGGGAGACACACCCTCCCGTCCTTTGGCCACAGGCACGGGCGGAGCCGGAGGCGTCACAGGTGCGGCGACCGGCGTATAGGAAATGGTCTTGGCCTCCACTTTTTGCGGAGCCGCCGAGGGCAGGCTCAGCTTGGCCGATGTGTGCGCCGGCAGCGTCGTGGATGCGGGTACGGGCGCGGGAAGCGTGGCTTCCGGTGTCCCGGCGGCCACTCCGGCGGGCACGGGATTTTCAGCGGCCATAGGGATCGTCCCGGCGGGCGGTTCCGACAGATAGACTTGATAGCCCGTGATGAGCGTGGCACCCGCCCCGACATTGTTCCAGCGACAGAAATCCCTGACGGGAACGCCATAACGCCGTGCGACGGTGGCTGCCGTGCCCGATCTGGTCACAGTCACGGTCTTGGCGGGGCTTTCCGCAACAGCGGTAGGCTCCCTGGGCGCAACATCCCTTTTTTCCGGCTCCACCGGCGTGCCGCCGCCGATGATTGGGCTGCTGGACAGCCTGCCTGCTTCCGCCGTGGGAACCGCCGGATCAGGCAGAGAGCGTGATTCCAGCGAAGAGGATGGCCCGCCGTTGGAAGGGGCCGCCGTATACCGCATCTCGCCCAGATTGCGCGTGAAGCAGAGCAGCTTGCCGTCGGAACTGGAAATCTCCGCATAGCCCAGCGGCTTGCCGTCCTGTTGCGTCACGTTCAGCTTGTAGCTCAGACGGACGCCACCCGAATCGACCAGCGTCATGCCGTTGTTGCGCAGCTCGCGCTCCAGCGCAGTGCCGAACGCGCCCGGAGCCGCATCCACGGAGATCGGCACGTAGGAGGTGTGACGGTCGCTGATCTCCCGCGCCGCCGACACGGCCAGCGCTTCGGCATCCGAAACGTACCGCTCGCTCAGCGCGTCAAAAGAGGCTGTTTCCTGCCTGGCCGCCATGCAGCCGGGCAGGAGAAGCGCCATGAGCGCTATGGTCAAAAAATGTTTCTTCATGATCTTTTCGTATGCTTCACGGTGAGATCGGGGACGGGATAGAGGGAAAGCAGCCCTTCCAGCATGCGGGCAAACGCTTCATTCGGCAGCAATGAGAGGACATGCATGAGTCTCAGGCCGACTTCATACGCGACAGGCACGTCATCGGGCTCCCCCACAAGAGGAGGAGTGAAAGAAATCTTCCCATTCACCGTGTCCGTTTTGGTGTCGCCGGAAATTCTCAGCAGACAAACGCATTTAGCCATTGCCCCCACCCTCATGCTGTTCGCCGCCATTGTGGTCTCCTTCTCCGGCGGAAGATTCCTCCCCATTGCCGTCCGTGGGCACATAGCCCCCGCTGGGCGGATCGTCCTCCCGCAGGATGCCCGTGGCTTCAATGGCTTCGCAGAGTCTGTTCCAGTACGTTTTCAGGCGCTCGCGCACCATGAGGGATTCCGCCTGACGCATGGCGTCCTCGAACGAAAGTTTTTCCGCCAAGATGAGTTCCACATCCCGAAAGGACAGCGAGCGATTGCCTTCCGGCAGATTGATACATGGCGATTTCGCGGGCGGTACTTCCCCGAAGAACGGATTGCGCCAGACGATCACGGGCGTACCGGGAAAAACTTTTTCCAGCATCTCAAGGCCGTTCAGCGTATCCCGCGCGGCCTGCCCCCCCGTGATGACGGTATGCGCGTACACCGTGTGCCCATTCTCGCGAAGCAGATCGAATACCCCGCTTTCTCGCAGATAGCCCATCGCCGCCAAAAAGGAGGACGAGCCGTTGTCCACCACGGCATGAGCCCGTTCCGGCTGCCGGGACAGCTGATCGACGAGCAGGTCGAAACGGCGCGGATCCAGCATGTCCGCCTCGTCCAGCAGCTCCACCCGCTCGACGGGATAGCCCACCGAACTGGCGAAGGCGTACAGCGTGGCGTTGACGGGATCGGCGTCAAAGGCCAGCACTTCCCGGCCATGCCGACGCAAAAATTGGATAAGGAAGAACGCGCACATCGACTTGCCGACGCCGCCCTTGCCCTGAAGCACAAAATGGATTTTGGACATCAGACTCCCCCTGGTTGAAGTTTCCACTGCCGCAGGAAAGTCAGGACATCCGTCCCCCGTTCCCCGACATCGGCGGCTCCGGGAGCGATCCCCCTTCGGAGCAACTGGCTCCACAGGCCAAAGGCCGGGCCGCGAAATTTCTCCCCACCGGCAAAGCGGGCAAGGAATCCCTCGAATGCCTCCCGCGCCGGGGCGGGAAGCGCCACATCCGCGCGTGCGCTCGCCTCCCGCCGCCGTTCCTCTTCTTCAAAACGCCGCCGGATATCTTCCTGACGCGGATCCGCGCTCGGGAGGACGGACGACGGCAGGTTGGACGAAGCGGTCACCTCGTCCTGCCAGCGCCGTCCCTTGAGCCAGTTGACGAGCTGCGGCACGAACCGGCCATGCTCGCGTTGCCAGCTTTGACTTTCCTTGAAGCGGCCAAGCGTTTGGAGCAGGACCTCCAGCGCGGGCAGCACACCACGCCGCCAGAGGCGATGCCATGCGGCACGGGCAAGCTCCTTGGCCTCTTTGCGCGGATAGACGGCCCAAAGCTTCTCGAAAGCAAAATTGGCGCGGAAAAAATCCCCCCCACCCCCGCCCCGCGAGGGGCGGCTGTTCAGAAGACGACCATGTATGGCCGTGGAGGATTGCGTGAGGACGGGTTTCACCCCGGCGGGGGGGGAAGGGGGGGTAGTATTATATATATTTTTATTATATATATTTTTACTATTTTGTTGGGAGCCGGATTCCGACCGTGTGACATGGTCGGATTCCGACTCATAGCCGGAATCCGGCTGTATCCTCCGAGCGCGACGCGAGGTGTCGCCGGCGCGACGGTGTGGAGGCTGTGGGGGAGAGCCCGCAACATGGGGCTGGGCGGACTCTCCCCTGGCGCGGAAACAGGAGTTGCCCGCGCCGCCCTGCCGAGGATTAAGCAGGATATATACGCATCCGCGTTCCTGCCGCGAGACGGCCACCAGCCGTTCCCGCATCAGTTCGCGAATGTATTGCTTGACGGACGTGATGCCGCAGGTCAGCCGCATGGCCAGCGTCTTTTGCGTCGGCCAGCAACGGTCATGATCTCCCGCATATTCACACAGGAGGGCGTATAAAATTCGTGCGCCTGCTGACATCTTCCTCTCCAATACGAAACGGGGAAGGATCGGGCCGTGTAGACGGCCACGAGGGATGAAAGTTTCCATGTCCGATCGCTCCAGACAGGCTCCAAAAAAAGCGTAAAAGAGAGCTGCGGAGCTTGACGCCGCTAAGCCTTTCGGCTAGAGTCAATCCAACAAATTTGCGGATCGCTCCCGCAGATCGGGCTTTCACGAGGCAACGTGAAAGCCTTTTTTCTTGGGCCTATGTTTTCCTCAAACGCATTTCCTCGCGAGTTGAGTCATTGTTGAGCGGCTGGCTCATCAGGCCGGGGCCACCACACCCCGACGACGCCCTTGGGCGTTTCGCCAAAATTTTTTTGTTGTCCCGTGATGGCTCCATCGATGACTCCACCGATGAATCTATCCAGCGATTCTTCCCCTGCGCCATCACGGGACGTGAACGCGCTCCTCGCTCTTTGGAGCACGCTCAAATATGCGTGGACTTCCGGTAGTACCGGCCCGCCCTGAATTCTTCTGAAGATCCCTCATCCGGCGCGATCCGGCTTTCCCCGATGAGCCAGTACAGCAGGGCAAGCACACCTTCCCGGAACTCCGCATCCCGGAAATTTTCACCGGAAGTGAGCGCCCAATTCTCAACCCTGCTGATTTCGCTGTCGGTACGGACGGTTTTCATGGAAAATTTTTCACCATTGATTTTAGTATGTTACAAAGTATGCCTTTCTGGCAGGAAGACGTAACAATTTTAAATTTCTATCAAAAAATTTTTTTTCGCCCTCAAAATCGGAATGTTAAATTTCATACAAAATAAGTGGGTGACTTTTTTGAGCCTAACAAAAAACAGCGAGTCATAGCCTGTGCTACAACTCGCTGTTTAAACTGACTTTTTAAAGGCTTTTAAAACTGGGGGACCCTTCTTGCAAAAAGTCCCCCCTTTCCCCCGCAAAAAGCAGACTCCTTCTTTGCAACAAAACGAAATATTTGTTTTGTTGAAATTCAAATTTGAATTAGATAGATTGGATGCTGTTGCCGAGAGGTGCGGCAGAAATTTTTGGATTGCCGGAGCGAGGAGAGGATGTCCAGCAAGTACATGATTTCCCCGGCGGGAGAAGCGGGCGCGGCACCGCGCGGCGCGCGCGTGGACGGCGAGCAGACGCGTGCCCGCATCATTGAGACCGCCGGTCAGCTCATGGCGGAAAACGGCTTTGCGCAGACGACGTCGAAACGCATCTGCGAGACCGCCAATATCAACATGGCGGCCATCAATTATCATTTCGGCAGCCGCGAGGGGCTGTATATGGCCGTTTTGGAAGATATGCACAACCGCATCATCGACCGGGAATTTCTGGATAATCTGGCTGGGGAGGCCATTCCCGCACGGGAGAAGATGCAGCGGATCGTGGCGGCGCTCATGGCCGGTCTGGCCGCGCCGCAGCAGTGGCACATGCGCGCCTGGGCGCGCGAGATTGTAGCGCCTTCCGTCTATTTTCAGGAAGTCATGCACCGGGTGGTTGCGGCCAAGTCCCGGATCATCAAGGACATCATCAGCGACATGACCGGGATTCCGCAGGATGCGCCGGAGCTGGAATGCTGTCTGGTAAGCGCGCTGGGCCCCTTTGTGCTCCTGCTGGTGGCTGACAGGCGTTTTTCTTCGGTACTGGTGCCGTTGCTGTGCCAGACGCCCCGGGTGCAGACGCACATGGGCGAAATGGCCATGACGGTACTGGATGCGGCCGCACGCAGCTGGCGGCAGCGGCAGGAATGCGCCTGCTGAACAGGCGATCGCACAGCCTATTTTTTGAGACGTACGCCCGCAAGGGGTGAAATGGCCGCTGCGGCGGCAAGGATTGGCGGACATGGACGATTCCGTGCTCTATCTGGGTCTGGATGCCGGTTCCACCACGGTCAAGCTGGCCCTGGTGAATGCGGCGGGCGAATTGCTGGAGGCTCGTTACCAGCGGCATGGCGCGGCGGTACGCGCGACCCTCTGCGGGCTGCTGGACGATCTGGCGGCCAAATATCCCGGTCTGCAGGTACGGGCCGCCATTACCGGTTCGGCCGCGCTCAAGCTGGCGCAGGCGCTGGAGCTGCCCTTTGTGCAGGAAGTGCTGGCCACATCGCGCGCCATTTCCGTTCTTGCGCCGCAGACGGACGTGGCGGTGGAGCTGGGCGGCGAGGACGCCAAGATTCTCTATTTTTCCGCTGGTTCCGACAATCTGCGCATGAACGAGGCCTGCGCGGGAGGAACCGGGGCCTTCATCGACCAGATGGCCGTGCTGTTGCACACGGATGCGGCGGGCCTCGATGAGCTGGCCCGGCGACACACCACCATTTATCCCATTGCTTCCCGTTGCGGCGTCTTCGCCAAGACCGACGTGGTGCCTCTGCTCAATGAAGGCGCGGCGCGCGAGGACCTGGCGGCTTCCATTTTTCAGGCCGTGGTGGAGCAGACCATCGGCGGACTGGCCTGCGGTCACCCCATCCGGGGGCGGGTGGCCTTTCTGGGCGGTCCGTTGCATTTTCTCCCCGCCCTGCGGCAGCGTTTTATCGAGACGCTGCAACTGAAGCCGGAAGAGGTCATGGATGTGCCGGACGCGCAGTATATCGTGGCGCGCGGTACGGCCCTGAGTCTCATGTCCCTGCCGGGGCAGCCGCGTCCTGTCCAGTCCGTGCCGCTGCGTGTGGAAGAGCTGGCCGAACGCGCGCGTACCCGTGAGCTGGACGGCGAACGCACGGCCACGCTGGCGCCGCTCTTTGAAAATGAGGAAGAATACACGGCCTTCCGGCAGCGGCATGCGGCGGGAGCGGTAAGCCGTCGCCTGCTGGAAGAGGCGCGGGGGCCGCTCTATCTGGGTGTCGATCTGGGGTCCACCACGGTCAAGGCCGTCCTGATCGACCGGGAAGGGGCAGTCATCACCACCTGGTATCGTCGCAATCAGGGGGACCCGCTGGCCGAGCTGCTGCCCTATGTGGCTGACCTGGCGGATTCCCTGCCCGAGGGCGCCTGGATTGAGGACAGCGCCTGCACCGGCTACGGCGCGGCCTTTGCGCAGGCGGCGCTGGGATCGTCTCTCACCGAGGTGGAAACCGTGGCCCACCTCAAGGCCGCCTGCCGTCTGGTGCCGCAGACGACCTATGTCATCGACATCGGCGGGCAGGACATGAAGTGCCTCAAGGCCAGAGACGGCTGCATTGCGGGCGTGACCCTCAATGAGGCCTGCTCGGCCGGCTGCGGGGCCTTTCTGGAAACCTTCGCCCAGAGTCTCAATCTGAGCATGGAGGAATTCGTGCAGGCGGCGCTCTTTGCCCGGCATCCCGTGGACCTGGGATCACGCTGCACGGTCTTCATGAATTCCAAGGTCAAGCAGGCCCAGAAGGAAGGCGCGGACATCGGGGATATTGCCGCCGGGCTGTGTTATTCCGTGGTGCGCAATGCCCTGTACAAGGTGCTGCGGCTGCGCAGTCCCGACGAGCTGGGCGACAGGGTGCTCGTGCAGGGCGGTTCCTTCATGAACGACGCCCTGCTGCGGGTCATGGAGAGGCTCTTGCAGCGGGAGGTGTTCCGGCCCGACATTGCCGGGCTCATGGGCGCTTACGGCGCGGCCCTGCTGGCGGCCCGCCGTCCGGTGGAAGAGGGCAGTCGCCACCCGCTGAAGTCCGCTGACCTCCGCGCCCTGCGCATCGACACGAAACATCTGCGCTGCAAGGGGTGCGGCAACCATTGTCGCCTGACCCTGAACAGCTTTTCCAACGGACGGCGCTTTGTGGCCGGAAACCGTTGCGAGCGCGGCGCGGGACAGCTTGGCGCGGCGCACGAGAACGTGCAGCCCATGCCCAATATCTACGCCTGGAAGAACCGGCGGCTTTTCGATTACACGCCGCTCCCCGAAGACAGGGCTCCGCGCGGGGTCATCGGCATTCCGCGGGTACTCAATATTTTTGAGCATTATCCCTTCTGGTTCACCTTTTTCACCAAGCTGGGCTTCCGGGTCATCCTGTCGCCGGAATCGGGCAAGGAGGTCTTCGATCTCGGGCTGTCCTCCATGCCGTCGCAGACGGTCTGTTATCCGGCCAAGCTGGCGCACGGTCATGTGACGGCCCTGCTGCAACAGGGGATCAGGCGTATATTCTTTCCCTGCCTGCCGCGCGAGCGCGGCGACGCCATCACCAAGGCCAACGGCTACAACTGCCCGGTGGTTTCCGGCTATCCTGAAGTCATCAGGCTGAATATTGACGAAGTGCGGCAGCAGGGCGTCCGGCTGCACACGCCCTTTGTCTCCCTGCAAAGCCTGGATGCGCTGGTGACCCGCATGCATGAGGAATTCGACCTGCCCCGCAGCGAACTGCGCGAGGCGGGGAAGGCGGCCCTGCGGGAATTCGAGAACTACCGTGCGGAGCTGCGCACCGAGGGCGAGCGGGTGCTGGAGCAGGTGCGGCAGTCCAACGGACTGGGCATTGTACTTTGCGGGCGGCCCTACCACGCGGACCCGGCCGTGCATCACGGTCTGCCGGAATACATCGCCTCTCTTGGGGCGGCGGTTCTCAGTGAGGACAGTGTGGCGCATCTGGGACGGCTGGACGACAATCTGCGGGTACTGGACCAGTGGAGCTACCATTCCCGGCTGTATCGGGCCAGCATGCTGGTCTGCGATACGCCGGAGCTGGAAAGCGTACAGTTGACCTCCTTCGGCTGCGGGCTGGACGCCATCACCAGCGATCAGGTGGCCGAGCTGCTCCAGCGGGCCGGCAAGCTGCATACGCTCATCAAGATCGACGAGGGGTCGTCGCTGGGGGCCGCGCGGATACGCATCCGTTCGCTGATGGCGGCGGTGCGCGAGCGGAGGGAGGCGGCCGTGCGCCGCATCGAAAAGGCAAAGCCCGCTCCGCGCCCGGTCTTTACCAAGGCCATGCGCGAAACGCATACCATCCTTGCGCCGCAGATGGCTCCTCTGCATTTCGATATCCTCAAGAGCGCCATCAACCATTCCGGCTACCATCTGGAAGTGCTGCCCTCGGTCAGCCCGCGCGCCGTCGAGCTGGGGCTGACCTATGTGCACAATGATGCCTGCTATCCGGCCATTGTGGTCATCGGGCAATTGCTGGATGCCCTCAGGAACGGACAGTGCGATCCCGACCGCACGGCGCTCATGCTGGCGCAGACCTGCGGTCCCTGCCGGGCCAGCAACTATCCGGCCCTGCTGCGCAAGGCGCTGCAGGAGGCCGGTTTCGGGCATGTGCCGGTGCTGACCATGACCAGCGGCGACGTCAACCGGCATCCCGGCTTCAGTATCTCGGCCAAGCTCTTTCACCGCATGATTCTGGCCTGCCTGTACGGCGACATGCTCCAGCGCGTCAGCATGTCCTGCCGCAGCAACGAACTGCACGAGGGCGACACCGACGAGATGCTGCACGGCTGGCTGCGGCGGGCCCGATCCAGCTCCGTCTGGGGGGACAGCGCGGTCTTCCGGGAGCATATGCACGAGATCGTGCGTGACTTCTCCCGCATCCGTCTGGACGGCGTGCCGCGGCCCAAGGTCGGCATTGTGGGCGAAATTCTGCTCAAGTATCACCCCGACGCCAACAATCAGGTGGCGCAGCATATCCGGGAGGAGGGCGGCGAGCCCGTCCTGACGGACCTCATGGATTTCTTCCTCTACTGCTCCATGGACCCCGTGTATTCATGGCAGCGCCTGGGGGGACGCATTCTGCCCGCCCTGACGAGCTGGTTCTTCATCCAGCGGGTGGAGTCCCTGCGCAAGGCCATGCGGCAGGCCCTCAAGGGCAGCCGCTTCCTGCCGGCCGCGCGCATCGGCGATCTGGCCAACAGCGTGCGGGGGATTATCTCGCGGGGTAACCAGGCGGGTGAAGGCTGGCTGCTGACGGCGGAAATGCTGGAATTCATCGATCACGGCGTCAATAACGTGCTCTGTCTCCAGCCCTTCGGCTGCCTGCCCAACCACATCACGGGCAAGGGCGTCATGAAGGAGCTCAAGCGCCTGCGCCCCCACGCCAACCTCATGGCCGTGGACTATGATCCCGGCAGCAGCGAGGCCAATCAGCTCAACCGTATCAAGCTGTTCATGTCTGTAGCGCATACGGGGCTTGAACAGCAGGCGCAGGCATCATGCCCCGAGCAGCGGGAGAACTGCGAGGAAGGACAAGAGCAGCGCCGCTGCGAGGCGGAGTCCCTTTCTCCCGTCCGGGCTGCCGAAAAGCTGGCCTGCCGGGCCTGCAGTCTGACCGGGGGGCTACGGGAACCGGGGCACGGCGTCCAGAGCTGACCGGCCTTTTCCCGTACCCCGGCGGCATTTCTGCAAAAGCCCTTTGACTGTCGGCAGTCCGGCATGTCAAAGGGCTTTTGCGTGCGGCAACGGCATTAGAGCAATTCCACATTGAAAATGTGATTGCTCTGGTAGTCGCGAGAGCGACTACCCGCAACCGAACACACGGAAAAACCACGCTTTTTCCGTAGTGTGAGGGCAGCGTCAGCAGGGAAACTGGACACAATTTCAATGCGAATCCGCTTTAGGGTCTGTTAACACTATTTATGTTTTTATGGTCATGGGGTAAGCTGAACCCCATGACCATAACCAAAGAACACTATGAACGCATCGCAGACTGCTTTCCCCGCCAACGCGGAAACGTTTCTCTGGATAATCTCAATGTCCTTAATGCGATACTCTATGTCGCGGAAAATGGTTGCAAGTGGCGGCGTCTCCCAAAAGAATTCAGCAACTGGCACT
>CALVGJ010000250.1 GCA_944327045.1 uncultured Desulfovibrio sp. | reverse complement strand
GCACGTGCTTGAGGACTAGGGCCTAACATTATTCGTTTCCTGTTTGGGGGAAGGGGAACCCCTCGCTCTGCTGTCGATGTCCGTAAGGCTCCTGCGTCGCCTAACGGACACGGCATGTGGCCGCCTTTCGGTCGCCGCCGGCGCTGGAGGGGGGCTCCTTCCCCTCAAGCCCTCATCCCTTCCTCAGCGTGCTTTTACCGGGGAAGAGTCAGGGCACGAGACAAGCCCGCCCGCAAAGGCGAGCGGAGCACGTACGGCATTATCATCTTATCTATTGGAATTATTTATAAAATTTTCGTTACACTCCAGGACGTTTAGAGCGCTTTGCCTTTGAAAAAGGCGAAATGCGAGGCGGCGGCACAGCGCCGCCCGGCCCAAAGTGAGCGGAAAAACCGCGTTTTTTCCACGAAATGACAGACCGTATGGTTTGGAACGCCAAGCGTTTCAAACTGAAAATGCAAGGCGGCGGCACAGCGCCGCAACGGCCACGAGCCACCGTCAAAAAACCGTATGCCGCCCCCACAGCCTGTCCGCCGTCTCCCCGGTCACGGGGAGGCATCGGAGCGTGGGGACGGTTCCGCCTGCCATGTTGTGCCTTCTCCCTCGGCGTGATTGCGCCCCGAAAGCCGCGCAGCCGGATGCCGGGCCGCCGTCCGCCCGCTGACGCACGGCTCCGTACCGAAAAAAGGGGCTTCTCAGGCCTTGGGCTTTTCCGCACTGCCCTTTTTCATGAAAATCTGACCGTCGATAATGCCGCCCTCTTCCGTCAGCAGACAGGGCGTATGCAGCGTTCCGTCCAGAACGCCCGTACTGTGCACCACCACTCGCCGCTTGGCCACCACATCGCCGCGCATATTGCCGGAAAGCATGAGTTCGCCCACCTTGAACGTGCCGGAAATCTGCGCATCCTTGCCGACAATGAGCGTCCCGTCGCTGGTGATGTCGCCGGAAAAAACGCCGTCGATGCGCACGGAACCCTGAAAGGTCAGCTTGCCTTCATAAACGGTTCCCGCACCAAGAAAAGCATTGATTTCATCCTTGCCCACACTCAACCCCCATTTGACCATAGAGTTTATCCCTTGAACATGAATCGCCGCATGGACACGTTCAGCACAATGCCCAGCAGCGTAAAGTTGACCACAGTGGCGCTGCCGCCGTAACTGATGAAAGGCAGCGGAATGCCTACCACAGGCATGAGCCCGATGACCATCCCCATGTTGATGACGATCTGGGAAAAGAAGTAAAAGAAAACCCCCACCACAAGCAAGCTGCCGAATCTGTCCTTGGCCTGCATGGCCGTGGACGAGATGGACAGCAGAAAGAGGGCGAACAGCGTTACCAGCGCTACGCAGCCCACAAAGCCCCACTCCTCGCCGAAGACGGCCACGGCAAAGTCCGAATGCCGTTCCGGCAGAAAGCGCAGTTTACCGGCCGTGCCTTCGGTAAAGCCCTTGCCCCACATCTGCCCCGAGCCGATGGCAATGAGCGATTGCAGGATATGGTAGCCCGCACCGCGCGGGTCGGAGCCGGGATCAAGAAAGGTCAGGATGCGCTGGCGCTGGTAATCGTGCATGACCACAAACCACATGAGCGCCGCCACGCAGGGCACCGCCAGAAGACAGGTCTTGAGCACATAGCCGCGCAGACCGTGGAAAAGAATCATACCGCCCATGATGAGCAGCACCAGTGTGCCCGTGCCGAGGTCGGGCTGCTCCAGAATGAGCGCACAGGGAATAAGCCCTACCAGCAGCACCTTGAAAAAATCCTTCCAGCCCAGCGAGCGGTTGTGCTGGGCAAGGATACGGGCCGTGAGCACAAGCACGGCCAGCTTGGTGGGTTCCGACGGTTGCAGGTTCATGAAGCCCAGGGATATCCAGCGGTTGGCCCCCATCGTCGTCACGCCGATGATCGGCACAAGCAGCAGCAGGCCCACGCAGACCAGCCAGAAGGGCCAGGCAAGGTTGCGAATCTGGCGATAGTCAAAGCACATGGCCACAATCATGCAGCCCAGACCGCACAAGCCCCAGATAAGCTGTTTCTGGTAGAAGCTTGAAAAGGTCAGCCCGTCTTCCACACGGATGGCGCTGGCGGAAAAGAGATTGCCCACGCCCAGAAAGAACAGCAGGACAGTGCAGGCCAGCAGGCTCCAGTTGAGATGACTGAGGAGACGCTTGTCCATAAACTCTCCTAGGGCCGCCCGGTGAGGGGACTCGGCGGCGCGGCCGGATCAATGACCCTGCCGCGGGGCGCGCTGCGGCGCTCGGGCAGGGGCTGCAGAGCGGGTGCGGCCGGACGCGGCGCGAGCGCAGCCCCGGGCGCGCGGGTCTCCCGGCGGGTCCGTCCGCCCTGCTGGCGTCCCTGCCCGACCGGCTTCAGCAGGCCCGGCAGATCCGGCGGCGCCAGCACGGGGTTCTGCGGCACGCCCTCTTCTTCGGGGCTGGCGGCGATGACCTGCGGCGCGCCCGCATCCGGGCCGAAAAGATGCTCATACACTTTTTTGGCCACGGGCCCGGCCACGCTGGAACCGCCGCCGCCATGCTCCACCATGACGATGACCACATAGGCCTTGCCGTTTTTG
>CALVGJ010000249.1 GCA_944327045.1 uncultured Desulfovibrio sp. | reverse complement strand
CAGCGGCGGGTCTGATGCCCGAAGTGCACGCCGGTCTCCAGCATCTGCTTCATGCTGACATAAGCCATTGTTCGATCCTCCAAAGGGTTGTTGTCTTCCACCCCGGCCCTGACCCTGCAACCCGCCGCGCGGACGGTATGTCGTGACGGCAGGCACCCCGGGCCGCTGCCTGAGTGTGCTTGATGAACGCGGCAATCTAGCCCGGATGCGAAAAAATGGCAAGAGGTCGGACGGCATGCGGGGCGTCATGAGCATTTTCAGGGAGAAGCGCCTTGCGCTTCTCCCCATGCGGCCTGTCGTTTCGCGGAAAAAACGCGGCTTCCCGCTCACTTTGGGGCGTGCGGCGCTGTATCGCCGCCTCGCAGCTTGCCGTTTTCAATGGCAAAACGCTCATGTCCGCCGTTTGCCGTCCGTTTCCGTGCGCGGGGGAATACGGACATGTCCGGGCTGCTTTTCCGGAAGATGATGTATGGCGTAAGGCGAGGACACCAAAAGGCTCCCTTCGGTAAGGGAGCCTTGGCCTGCGACCGGAGGGCGGAGCCTCACAGCGCAAGGGGAAAACGCCCCGCATGGCCGTCGTGGGGCGGCGGCCGGAATGCGGCGGGGATGGCGTTATTCCCGAGGGGCGTTCTGTCGGGGACCGCCGCCGTCGCGCGGGCCGTTGCCGGGCCCGGAACCGTCGCGCGGCCCGTAGCCGCGCGCGCCGTCATTCCGGGGCCGGAAGTTGCCGCCGCCCTGCCCGCGGCCCTGCCCGCGTCCGCGACCGTCGCGCGGAGGCCGCCGGGGGCCGCTGCCGTCACACTCCCTGCCGTTGCGGGGGCCTTTGCCGTCAGGGCCGGTGCCGTCGCCGTTGCGGGCCTCCGCCGGAAGGGTGTTCATGAGCGCCAGTCCGGCGCAGGAAAAGCCAAGGGCGGCAAAAAACTGTCTGCGTGTCATGGGAACCTCCTCTGCCCACGGGAAAAATCGCTGCTGCTCTTGCATCGGGCGTGCCAGCCGGAAAAGGGCCCAACTGCGGGCGCTGTTTGTAACATTCTGTATAAAAAATGGACAGATGCGCCCTTCCGGAGCTGTCACCTGTCCAGAAAATGGGCAGGGGTCGGACGTTGCAAAGCGCGGCACAATCCGTATACTGCGTCCACTTGACATTGCGCGGCGGCCTCCCTGCGGGAAGCGCCGCGCACAGCCCACAGGACAGCACATGAAGACACACGGCTTTGAGCTTCTCACCGAACGCGCCATGCAGGAAGTCCACGGCACCGCCCGCCTCTGGCGGCATGCCGCGACCGGAGCGCAACTGCTTTCCATCAGCAATGACGACGAAAACAAATGTTTCGGCGTGAGCTTTCGCACGCCGCCGGCGGATTCCACGGGAGTTGCCCATATTCTGGAGCATTCCGTGCTCTGCGGTTCGGACAGGTATCCGGTCAAGGAACCGTTCGTGGAGCTGCTCAAGGGCTCGCTGCAGACCTTTCTCAATGCCTTCACCTTCCCGGACAAGACCTGCTATCCCGTGGCCAGCGCCAACCTGCAGGATTTCTACAATCTCATGGACGTCTACATGGATGCGGTCTTTCATCCCCGCATCAGCGAGGACATTTTCCGGCAGGAAGGCTGGCACATCGAGGCCGAATCGCCCGATGAGCCGTGGTCGTACAAGGGCGTCGTCTATAATGAGATGAAGGGGGCCTATTCCTCGCCGGATTCCGTACTGGCGGAGCAGAGCCAGCAGGCCGTCTTCCCGGACACGCTCTACAGTCTGGACTCCGGCGGCAATCCCGAGGTGATTCCCGATCTGACCTATGAGGCCTTCCGGGATTTCCATGCCCGCTATTACCATCCCTCCAACGCGCGTTTCTTCTTTTGGGGAGATGACCCGGAAGAGGAGCGTCTGCGCCGTGTGGCCGACGTGCTGACCGGCTACGCCGCGCGGCCGGTGGATTCCGCCGTGCCTCTGCAGCCCCGCCGCGAGACGCCCCGCCATATCGAGGTGCCCTATGCCGCGGCGGAAGGCGAAAAGCGCGCCCTGTTCACGGTCAACTGGCTGCTTGGGGAGCGGGGCGACGTGTACCAGGCCCTGCTTATGGAAATGCTCGAGCATATTCTGGAAGGGCTGCCCGGTTCCCCGCTGCGGCGGACGCTCATTGCCTCCGGTCTGGGCGAGGACACCACCGGCTGCGGTCTGGAAACGGACCTGCGGCAGATGTACTATTCCACCGGCCTCAAGGGCGTTGATCCGCGCAAGGTGCCGGAGGCCGAACTGCTCATTTTTGAAACGCTGGCCACCCTCGTGGAGGAGGGCATTCCCGCCGCCGCCGTGGAGGCCGCCGTCAACAGTGTGGAATTCGCCTACCGCGAAAACAATTCCGGCCGTTTTCCGCGCGGTCTGGCGGCCATGATTCAGGCGCTCTCCACCTGGTTATATGACGGCGATCCTCTGGCCGCGCTGGCCTGGGAAGCGCCTCTGGCGACCATCAAGGAGCGCCTTGCCGCCGGTGAAAAGCTGTTTGAGGAAGCCATCCGCACGCATTTTCTGGATAACGCGCACCGGGCCACCGTGGTGCTGCTGCCGGATCACGGGCTGGAAAAGGCCCGGCTGGAGACCGAAGCCGCCCGGCTGCGGGCGGCGCAGGAGGCCTGCGATGCGCAGGCCCGGCAGCGGATGGTCAGCGAGACGGCCCGGCTGCAGGCGGCACAGGAGGCCCCCGACAGCCCCGAGGCGTTGGCCACCATTCCCAATCTGCATGTGGCGGACATGCCGCCGCGCAACACGCCCCTGCCCTGCGCCGACCGGAGCCTGCCTTCGGGCAACACCCTGCTCTGCCACGAGCTGCCCACGCAGGGCATCGCCTATGTGGGCCTGCTGCTGCCGCTGGACACGGTACCGCACGCCCTGCAACCGCTGGTACCCCTCTTTGCCCGCTGCCTGACCGAGGCCGGGACGGCCCGGCGGGACTTTACGGAGCTGGGCGCGCACATGGCCGCCAAGACCGGCGGCGTGGGCGCGGACATGGTGCTGACCACGCATCGGGAAGACCGGAACGCAGTGCGCTATCTGGGCGTCATGGGCAAGGCCGTTCAGGACAAGATTCCCGATCTGTTTGCCATTTTCCGGGAAATTCTGCTGGAGCCCCTGCGGGAAGACGCCGTGCTGCTGGAACGCATGGGCCAGATGCTGCTGGAAGACAAGGCCCGGCTGGAGCATGGCCTTGTGGCGGCGGGCCATGCGGCCGTGGGGCTGCGCTTGCGGGCTCACTTCACCGAACTGGGGCGGCTGGCCGAACGGACGTCCGGCCTGAGCTATCTGCAGGAGGTGCGCCGTCTTCTTGAACGGCTGGAACAGGCCCCGCAGGGCGTGCTGGCCGATCTGGAAGCCGTGCGGCGGCATGTGGTGGCCCGGCCGGGCGCGCTGCTGGACGTGACCGCCGAGAGCGCCGCCCTGCACCGTGTGGAGGAGGAAGGCGCCCGGCTGCTGCGCAGCCTGCCGGACATGCGGGAGGGCGAACACGTTGCCGTCCGGCCGCTGGACCTGCCCGATGCCGAAGCCTTCTTTGCGCCGGCGCAGGTCAATTATGTGGGCAAGGCGGCCAACCTCATTGATTTGGGCTATCCGTATCGCGGGGCCATGAGCGTGGTGCTCCGTTCCCTGCGCATGGGCTACCTCTGGGAGCGGGTACGGGTGCGCGGCGGCGCGTATGGGGCCATGTGCACGCTGGATCGTCTGGGCGGGAACCTTGTTCTGGCTTCCTACCGGGACCCCAACGTGGAGGAAACCCTGCGCGCCTATGACGAGCTGCCCGCCTTCCTGCGGGCCAACGCTCCCGACGCCGCCCAGCTTGAGCGGGCCATCGTGGGGGCCGTCGGCGATCTGGATGCCTACCTCCTGCCGGATGCGCGGGGGGCGCAGGCCCTGTCCCGCCGTCTGTCCGGCGATACGGAAGAGCTGCGCCAGCAGATGCGCGAAGAAATTCTGGCCACCACGGCCAAAGACTTCCTCGACATGGCGGACGTGCTGGATGAAGTGGCCAAGGCCGGCGTGATCTGCGTGCTGGGCGGCGCGGCGACCCGTGCCGCGGCGCAGGCGCACGGCTGGAGCGGACAGGAGATCATGTCCTGATGACACCGCAGGAAAAACGTCATCTGACGCTGGTGCTGGGCATGCATCGCAGCGGCACCAGCGTGCTGGCCAGAGCTTTGCCCGTGCTGGGCATTAGTCTGGGGGAAAGGCTGCTCCCGGCCCATCCCTGCAATCCCAAGGGTTTTTTCGAGGACGCCGACATCAACGCGGGCAACCGGGCCCTGTTGAAGGAACTGGGCGCAAGCTGGGAAAGTCCTGTCAGCTTTCGCGACATGCAGGGGCGGTTGCGGCGGCTGGCGACCACGGAATACGGGCAGGCGGCGCTGGCGATTGTCCGGGAACGCGGAGAGGTTGCCGACAGGCAGGCCGCGGAGCGGGGTGAGCCGCTGCCCGCGCCGCTGGCCTTCAAGGAACCGCGCATGAGCCGCCTGCTGATGTTCTGGCGGCCCATCTTTCTGGCAGCGGACTGCTCTCCGCATGTCTGCCTTGCCCTGCGCCATCCGGCTCATGTGGCCGCCTCGCTGACGTCGCGCAACGGCTTTCCGGCGGCCCAGGGCTGGCGGCTCTGGCTCTATCATACGCTGGATACCCTCGAGGGCAGTACGGGGCTGCCCCTCCTTGTGGTGGATTACGACACCCTGCTGTGTGCGCCGGAAGCGCAGATACGGCGGCTGGCCCGCCATCTGGGCCGCCCGGTGCAGGAAGAGGCCCTGTGCGTTTTCCGCGACAGCTTTCTGGATACGAACCTGCGCCATCATGCCGCTCCCGTCACCCGCCCGGAGGAAAACGGTTCTGTCTCCGCTGACGCTTCCGCGTCCGGCGAAATGCCCGGAGAGGCGGAAATCCTGCTGGCCGAGGACATGTACGCCACCTTGCGCGCCGCGGCGCATGACAAATACGATATGGCCGCGCCGACGCTTGCCCGCCGCCTGCCGCGCTGGCGCAACGCGCTGGAAGCCCTGCCCCCCGCCCCCTGCATGACGGCTGTCAGCGACGTGGGGGGAGGAAAATGAGTATGGAATGGGAGACTCCGCCCCCCCTGCCCGCTTCACCCGCGCCGGTGGCCGCGCCGTCCTTTGTGCTGCCCGGCAATATCGCCGACAATGTCCGCTTTCTGGCCGGTCGGGTGGAAGAGGTGGCGCTCTGCTTTTTCGAGAATGCCGCCTGTCTGGCCTACACCGAACTGGACCTGCCGCCGGATTTGCGGGGCCTGCCGCTGCGCTGGCATGTGCATCTGCCCTTTGACCTGCCGTGGCCGGAAGCGGCATCGGCCGCCGCCTGCCGTCCCGCGCTGGACTGCGTGCAGCGCCTTCTGGACAAGATTGCCTGCCTTTCTCCGCGTTGTGCCGTACTGCATGCCCCCAACGCCCCGACGGAGGTACGGCAGGAGCTGCTGCGGCATGCCTCCCGTTTCTGGCATGAATATCAGGATATGCCGCTTTTGCTGGAAAATACCTATAATTGCGATGTCCTGGAGCTGGGCGAAGGATTTCTGGATGAGGTGGGACTGGGCTTCTGTCTGGACGTCGGGCATCTTCTGGGCTATGGTCAACATGCCTTGCGGACAAGCGCTCTGCCGTCGCGTGCGGCCCTGCTGCACTGGAGTGCGCCCTGCGGGCGGGATGCGCATGCCGCGCTGACCCGCCTTACGGATGAGGAACATGTCCTGCTGCGGGAATTGATGCCGCGCCTGTCCGCACAGGCTGTCCACTTGCTGGAAATTTTCCGCTGGCGGGCGCTGGAAGAATCCCTGCCCGTGCTGGCCCGGCTGCGTTCTTCCGTGGTGTAGCCCTCCCGTCACGAGCAAAGCAGAGCAGGAGCGTCTCATGAGCGCCACTTCGCCGCTTGTCGCAGCCATGCGCCAATGGCGGCATACCCTGAGCAAGGATGAACGCTGGTGCATCCTCATCGTGGCCGATCCGGATGCGCTGGCGGCGGCAATGGCCCTCAAGCGCATCATGCAGCATCGGGTCAAGACTGTGGACATCATGCGCGTCAATGAGGTCACACGGCCCGACAATCTGGCCATGATCCGCTATCTCCACATTCCGGTGAAGGCCTGGCAGCCTGAAAAGGTTGCGTCCTACGACCGCTTTGCCGTGGTGGATTCCCAGCCGCATCACCATGTCAGCCTCAAGGACATCCCCTTCAGTCTGGTCATCGACCA
>CALVGJ010000248.1 GCA_944327045.1 uncultured Desulfovibrio sp. | reverse complement strand
CGGGGGCGGCCTTCCCGGCGGGCAAAGGACGAGAGCAGAAAGTCATTGAGTCCCACATCAGCGGCGGTCTTGACCAGATAGCCGGCAGACAGCGCCGTGCTGAGCATGCCCATCATATCCTTGCTGTGGCGGGCCAGCAGGATGGTGAAAACGCCCCACGCGAGGTCCCGCGTCCACTGCGCACCGAGGATACAGCCCAGCTGTTGCGTAAATCGGGTAAGCTTCATGCCCTACTTGTTGAACAGGACGATGGCCTTGAAGCCGGGCTTCAGCTCCAGCGTCGGATTGGGAACCGTGAGCTCCACCGTGTAATAGGAGGGGTTACCGACATTCATGTCCGTTGAGGCCCAGGATATTTCGCTCACCGTGGCCATGAATTCCTTGTCCCGCAGGGAGGGAATCTGCACCGTGGCCACGTCGTCCACGGCAATGCTGTTCACGTCCGCCTCATAGACGGGCACCCGGATGATTACCGGATTGAGCTGCCCCACGCTGACAGGCATGGCCCCCTGCCCGAGCAGGGCGCCGGGACTGGTTTCAGCCGTTACGGCAAGCACATAGCCATCGATGGGCGACGTGAGGGTCAGGGTCTGGGGCAGGTCGCCGCGAAGGTCAAGCTTCTGCCCGAAATAGCCTTCCAGCTCCTCCAGTCGGGCGGCAAAGGTCTTTTCCCGCTTGTCGATGGCAAGCTCAAGCAGGTCGATGCGGCGCTGGATGCTTTCATAACTGGCTTCAAGGCGGGAGGAGGCCTGACGCGACCCCAGGCCGGAAGCCGCCAGTTGCCGTGCCTTGTTGCGCTGGGCCTCAATTTCGGTCTGCTGCTGGCGCAGGCTCAGTATCTGACCGCGCTCCTCCTCGGTGCCCGCCCCGGTAATCAGCTCGCGCTGCAGCACGCGGGCCGCCTCTTCCTGAAGATGATAGCGAAGCAGGGGCGCCCCCCGTTCCACAGCATCGCCCGGGCGGACAAGCACCTCATCCACAATGCCGTTGAACGGCATGACCGCGGCGCGGGTCACAGTCGTGACCACCTTGCCGGTCAGACGGACTTCGGCCGCCGGGACAGCCTGAACGATACTCAGGGCAAGACATACGGCCAGCAGGCCGGAACACAGCGTACGACGCATGATTTATTCTCCACCGGGCAGCCCCAGGAAACTTTCCTGCAGCAGGCTTGCCACGTACATCCATTCAAGGTTGGCAAGACGGTATTCCAGTTCCGCCTCGATGCGTGCAATCTGCGACTGGATCAGAGCCTCATGCTGCCGCGTCACTTCCGGCAGCTCGGCCAGGCCCTGTTCAAAGGAAACCCTGGCTTCGGTAAACTGCATCTTGGCGGTTTCCTGATTGAGACGGGCCAGCCGCAGATTGGTCTCGGCCAGCGAAACGCGCTGCTCGGCCTGCAGCCAGGTATTGGAATAATCCGTCCGCTTGCGGGCCTGCTGGTTGAAGGCCTGCGCCTTCTGCATGCGGGCCGTCTGCACGCCGCGATAGCGGCGGCCCCAGTCGATGAGCGGAAAATCAAAGGTCAGGTGCAGGAAGGTGTCGTCCGTGCCGCCGATAGGCTGGGCCTGACCGGCCGGCGGGGAGTTGTTGATGTCGATGCGCATATCCGGCACATAGGCGGCCCAGGCCACCATGATATTGTAGTCCGCCAGCTTGATCTGGCTGCGCAGCAGAAGGTCGTCCTCGCTCTTGCTCCAGCGCTCTTCCCACTTGAGCTTGCGTCCGTCAAAGCCCTTGAGGATGGACTCCGCGGACTGGGTATCCACATTCAGCTTCTGCTGCGGGTCCACCCCGGCCAGAATCTTCAATTCCGTCAGCTGAATGACTTCCTGCATCTTGGCCTTTTCCAGACGGAGCTCCAGCTCCCGCTCATGCTGCGTGGCCAGATTGAGGGAAACGCCCTGACGGCCGTCCACACTCTCAAGCTGCTTCCAGAAAGCGGTAAGTTCCCTGGCCACGGGCAGGAGCTTTTCCTGTTCGGCAAGGATGAGGCGCTGGGCGTGCAGGCGCATGTACGCGCCGGCAATCTTGTAGATGGCTTCCCCCACGGCCTTGCGGTGCGTGGAAATGGCCAGATTGACCATGAGTCGCTGCACCTGATGCTCGAAATAGGTGGCTACCGGATTGGGGAAGGCCGCGGAAAAGCCCACGCGCAACTTGGTGCGCGCGTAGTCGCCGGGGATGTCGGGCTCGTTCTTGTTATAGGATGTCAGGTTGTTGGTGATGGCCATGCTCATGCGCGGTTCAGGCAGATACTTCCAGACGGCATCCGTCAGGGCCACCCGCTTGATTTCCAGATTCACCGCGCTGTTGACCAGAAGGGGAGACTGCTGGATGGTCAGGTACACGCAGTCTTCAAAGCTGAATTTCTTGGCCGGGTCATACAGATTGGTCACCACGGCGTTGAGCTTGTCCTTCTTTTCCACCGGGACGCCGGGCGTCTCTTCCAGCCAGTGCCTCGCCGGCAGTTCCGGCGCATCAATGCCCGCCTTGCTGGAAGCGCAGGCCGTCAGCCCGGTCAGACACAGCAGGGCAACAGCCAACAGGCGACTTTTTCCTTTCATCTTCCCCATGCTCCTTGGGCCGGAAAAGCGGCATTCCACCGCCTTTTCCATAGCATCACGCGAATATCCGGCCCTGTCGTCTATGCCGGCAGCATTCGTTCAAATTCCATCTGATTGAGCGTCAGCAACGTCATTCCCCGGGCATCGCAAATCTGGGCGTCAAAACGCCGCAGTTGTCCGGTCTGCCAGCCGCAGCGCAGTTCCAGCACCGCCCCCTGACAGTCGCCGGGCCCGGCGAAACGGATAAAACCGATCCCCGTCATGCGCCACGCCGCCGTGTCGCCGCCGAACAGGTTTTCCTGCGCCAGCCAAGCGCCCTGTTCCACGGCATCCACCAGCCGCAGGAGGCTTGTATATCCAGAAAAGTCTTCCGGGGCAACGGCCTTGCTGTTCACGGCAAAACGCAAGGTCGGCCGCGGTTCTTCCCGGTCTCCGCCTGCCGTGAAGGGCAGCCCATCCGGCAGTGTCCGTTCGAGCAGGCGGGAAGACGCCCCGATGGCGCGGCGTGCATAAAAACCGGCAAGACCGCCGTCCCCTTCCGGCCATGTCCCCTCCGTATCCGCGGCGCACCCGCTCTTCCAGAGCGCGGGCAGTCCGGCGGTCGTGCGCCCCAGCAGGGTCATGCCTTCCATGACGGGCTGCCAGCGATCCGTATGACGACCGTTGGCGGTCAGCTCGCAGGCCTCCAGACGGCAACGGCACAGGCGCGTCATGACCTTGTCCTGCCGCAACCAGCTCCGCACGCGAATATCCAGACGGGTTTCCCGGGTAATTCCCGGAGGCAGGGTCAGCGGCGCGCCAAGGCGCACGTCGCACAGCCCGTTGGGCGCCAGCCAGGGAAACACGATGCGGGCGCCGTCCAGCAGAAAGCGCAGCGCCTGACTCGCGGGCAGGCAGGGCACATCCGTCTCCGGCGCGTTGCCGCAGGAAGCCAGCCAGGGCTGGGCGTAGCGGGAGAATTCGCCGCTCAACGGAAAATCCCGGCCCGATACGGCATGCGGCGGTACCTGCCGGGCAAACAGCCCCGGGAAAAATTCCGGCCGCTCACGCCAGGGCTGCAGGCGCAGCGCGGCGTCCTGCGCCGCCTGCGGCAGGAGACTGCCGAGGGATTCCGCCCGCGCCCACAGGACAGGCGATTCGTCGGCAAGAAGAATTTCCCGCGCGAACATGTCCCCCCATTCCCGGGCAAGCGGCGGCTGGCCGTCCTCCAGAATGGCCAGCGTGGAGAACGCCTCCGCCGGTTCCCTCGCGGCGGCAGCGGCAAAGGGCTCCAGCTCCTCGGCATGGAGCATGCGGATGCGCCTGCTCCAGAGGGCCTCGCTCCCGCCATGCTCCCGCAACACGGCCAAAATGCGCGCTTCCGCCTCCGCATCGCAGGGGCCGTCCAGCAGAAAGCCGGAAAGCGGCGTACCGTTCCGATGCAGCAGGGCAAGGGCGGCCCGCAGAAAATCCGGCGCCGAAAGCTCTTCCGCGGCTGCCGCTGACGGCTCGGGCGAGCAAACAACACAGTCCAGCTGCTCCAGGCGGCGGCAGGCAGGCAGACAGGCAGGCGGCATGACCAGCATCTGCCCCAGCGCGGCCAGACCTTCCAGCAGGCGAGCCGTCTGCTCTCCGTCCTCGCTCCAGACCAGCACAGCGCCGCCGGGCCGCAGACCCGGCCCCTGCGATACGGGGTCCCAGGCCGCCGGACGCCAGTGGCCGTCCGTATCGACGGCATAACGCAGGAAGGGGCGTCGGTCGAGCGCATCCACAGGGCCTGTCCCCGCCGCCTGCGCCTCCTCGGCGGGCATGGTCGCCGTCGGCGACGCAAGTCCTACGGCGGCCAGCAGATCGCCCACTGTCTGCACGCCCATGAGCGCCTCAAAGGAGATGTTGCGCCCCAGCACCGCCTCCAGTTGCTGCACCAGCAGCGGAAAACGGCTTGAGCGCAGGGAAAGGTCGTACCGCAGGTCCCATTGCGGCGTCACGCTGCCGGACGGCAGCCCGGCCGTTTCCTCAAGCAGGGCAAGAATTCGGCGCGCCAGCGGGCCCAGCGGTACGCTTTCGCTCGTCGGCCGCGGGGCAGGGGAGGCCTGTCCGGCGGCCGGTGCGGCCTCTGCCCGCCAGCGGGCCGCATGCGCCTTCAGGCCGTCGGCATGCAGATGGCCCAGGGCATGCAGATGAGCGCACGTCCGGCGCATTCCTTCCGCCTCGTTCCCCTTGCGGGCTGCGGAAAGACAGAGGCTGCGCGGCTCAATGTCCGCCACCAGGCCGCACAGGGTATCCTGCGGCCCCAGCTCCACAAAATGCCGTATGCCGTCCCGCGTCCACATCTGATTGACGCATTCCACCCAGCGTACGGCGTTCTCGTCAAGATCGGCGATATACTCGCAGATTTTCCGCTGTTCTTGCGGATAAAAGCCTGTGGTAACGCAACTCAGCAAGGGAAGTTGCGGAGCCTGCATGGCCAGCGCGTTGAGCCGACGCAGGGACATGTCCCGCAGGACGCGCATGCTCGGATGATGAAAGGCCAGACTGACATTGAGCATGATGGCCGGCAGACGTTGCTTGCGGAAGTGCTTGCGGGCCTCCATGAGCATGTCGCGCGGGCCGCTGACGATATACTGCCTCGGCGTATTGTAGTTGGAAACATAGAGCGCCGGCCAGATGCGGCGCGCCTCCTCGATGTGCTCCGCTTCGGCGTGCACGGCCATCATGCCCGTTTCCCGGGTGGCGCGGGCCTCCAGTTCCGCCATGTGCTGCGCGCGGGTATCCAGAATGTACCAGGCCGTTTCCGGGGCATAGACCCCCGCAAGGCAAAGGGCGATGAGCTCGCCGAGGCTGTGACCGCACAGGAGGGCCGGTCTCAGCCCCAGCGAAAACAGATGGCTCCACTGGGCATATTCCAGCAGAAAGAGGTAGGGTTGCTGCCAGCGGGTCAGGCCGATCCTTTCCTCGTCCCGCTCATCCAGCAGAGAGAGCACATCCCAGTCGGCCACGGCGGCAATGCGATCCATGGCCGCGCGGGCGGCCGGAAACTGATCATACAGTTCGCGTCCCATGCCCGGCCAGACGTTTCCCTGTCCGCAGCACATGACCGCCAGCGGCGCGGCTTCGCCGCTGCCCAGCCAGACGCCCCGCTGTCCCAGATCGCGCAGGGCGGCCTCCCGCACCTGCGGGTCGGCGGCAAGGGGCGCACGTCCCACGGCAAGCAGCGACTCCCGCCAGTCGGAGCGGCACGCTCCCATGCGATGAACCTGACCGGCCTCCGGGATTTCCGCGCAGAAAAGCCCTTCCACCGTCAGCGGCGTCAGGGCGGCCAGTTGGCGGGCCCGCCGTGCGTCCGAGCCTCTGCCCAGCAGCCAGAGAGCCTGCCGCCCCCCTTGCGCATGATGAAAGAAGACGCATCCGGCCAGACTCTCGGCCAGCGCGTCGGACAAGTCGTACAGCAGGGCCGTGCTGTCGGCGTTGCCGGAAGCGAGCGGATGCGTCCGGGGCCGGGGCAGACCGGCGGCCTCGCAGGCTGCCCCCAGCGCTTCCCGGAGCTGCTCGGCCTCCGCGGACGGCGCGGCTGTGCACCACCAGATGTCCCGGTGCGCGAGGTTCTCGCGAAAGGCACGGGCCTCGTCGAGCAGGGCGGAGAGGAGGGACGACAGTTCCCCCTCCGCAAGCGGCAGGGAACGCGCAGCCACCAGAACAAGTGACACGGGCAGGGAGGCGATCTGTTTCATGCTGATTTGCTGGAAAAAGAGGATTGTGCCGCCAGTATGCCAAGAACGGGGGGCTTAGTCCAGCGATGCCGACGCGGGAAGTTTCCGGACAGACAGGCGTCCCGGCAATGCACTTGCCATATGCCGCCACATAAGCTACGCTGAATTGATACAAATTTGCAGCAAGAACGCGTTGCCCGTGAAAAAGGCAACACGCAAGACGGCGGCAGCGCCGCCCGGCCCAGAGTGAGTGGGAAAACCGCCGTGTTTTCCGCGAAACGACAGGCCGTGTTTGCAACGCAAAGCGTTTCAAACGAAAAAAGCTCAAGGACGGAAAAGCCGCTCACGGCTCCCGTCCCCTACCTATTTTTTTGAGGATATGACAGCATGAAAGACCCGCAAACATCCCAGGCCGCCGCATCTGAAAGCGCCGCATCCGGCTTCAACCGCATGCGCTCCAAACTTTCATTTGCCCGTCTTGTGGAAATGGGCGCCAAGATGGGCCTGGATAACCCCCTCTTTCTCTGCCATGACCGTGCCGCCAAGGCAACGGCCCAGATAGACGGCAAGGAATACCTCAATTTCTCCACCTACGACTATCTGGATCTCAATACGCATCCGGAAATTACCGAAGCTGTCACCGAGGCCGCGCGCCTGTTCGGCTCCTCCGCCGGAGCCAGCCGTCTTGTAGGCGGGGAACGTCCCCCCCATCGCCAGCTGGAGCAGGCCGTCGCCCGGCTCTACGGCGTGGAGGACTGCATCATCTACGTCAGCGGACATGCCACCAACGTCTCCACGCTGGGCTTCATGTTCGGCCCGCGCGACGCCATTTTCTACGACGGACTGGCGCATAACTCGCTCATGCAGGGAGCCCGTCTTTCCGGAGCGGAGCGCTATTCCTATACACACAACGACTGTGACGCGCTGGAAAGCCTGCTCAAGGCCCACCGCGACAAGCACAAACGCGCCGTCATCGTGACCGAGGGGCTGTTCAGCATGGACGGCAACATCCCGGACCTGCCCCGCCTTATCCGCCTCAAGAAGCAGTACGACTGCATGCTGCTTGTGGACGAGGCGCATTCCTTCGGCGTGCTGGGCGCAACCGGCCGCGGCGTCCATGAGTATTTCGGCATTGACGCCCGCGACGTGGACATGTGGATGAGCACCCTCAGCAAGAGCATGTGCGGTTGCGGCGGCTTCATCGCGGGCAGCAGCGAACTGGTGGAGTTCCTGCGCTACGGCTCGCCGGGCTTTGTGTTCAGCGTCGGCATGCCGCCCATTGTGGCCGCGGCCTGCAACAAGGCGCTGGAACTCATGCTGCGCGAACCCGAACGCGTCCGCAAGTTGCAGCACATCAGCCAGTATTTCCTTGAATATGCCCAAAGCAAGGGGCTGGATACCGGCGCAGCCCAGGGCTACGCCATTGTGCCCGTCATGGTGGGCGACTCCATTGCCGCGGGGGTTCTGGCCAATCTCCTGTTCAAGCGCGGCCTCTACGTCATGCCCATCACCTTCCCCGCGGTCAAGGAAGGTGAAGCGCGCCTGCGCTTCTTCCTCTCCGCGGCGCACTCCGAGGAGCAGATACGGCAGGCGCTGGACGCCGTTGCGGAAGAGCTGCCCAGGGCACGGGAAATCATTGAAGCCTACAAGCGGGAACATGTCGAGGAGCCCGCAGACGACTAGCTGTCGGGGCCGGGGCGTCGCCGCTCCGGCCCTTCCTCTTTTTCCGGCCGATGCGCCGTTCAGGAGCCGCCATGTCCACGGATTCCGCCACGTCTTCCCCCGCCTCGCCTGGTTCCGATCTGTCGGCACGAATGCCGCGGACGGCCTATGTGCTGCTCTGGTTTCCGCTTTCTTCCGAAACCTTCATTTTTCGTGAAGTGCAGCGGCTTGCCGAACTGGGCATGCGCCTGAGCGTCTATACCATGTACGGCAAGCGGCTCAAGGGCAGCAGCAGGGAAATGCAGCAGTGCCCGCTTCCGGTAACCCGTCTGGGGACGCGAAGCGTCTTCCGCATTCTCGGCGCCTTTTTCCGCGCGCTGGGACACAATCCCGGCCCGGTCTGGAAGCTCATGCGCGAGGGACTTTTCCGGCGCATGCGCAATCTGGAGTCTCTGGGGGAAAACGTCTGGTGCTTTCTGGCCGGTTTTCTGCTGGCGGAGCAGGCCCGGCGCGACAAGGTGGAACTGCTGCACTCGGCCTGGGGCAACGGCTGCGCCACGGCCGTCTGGGTCGCCTCGCGCATGTCGGACATTCCCTTTGCCTTTACCGGACGGGCAGGGGACATCTATCCGCAGGACGGCATTCTGCGTGAAAAATGCCGTGATGCCCTGTTCATCCGCACCAATAATCTGGCCAATGTGCCGTGGCTGCAAAGCTTCTGCCCGGACGACGAGCAGGACAAGGTGCACGCCGTCTACAACGGCCTGACGCTTGCCCAGCGCACGGAATGCGAAATGCCCTTTACGCCGCCGTATCGCCTGCTGGCGGTAGGGCGCTTTTGCCGCACCAAGGGCTTTCCCGAACTGCTGACCATGATGGCCCGTCTGCGCCGCGAGGGCGTTCCCGTGCATCTTACCCTGGTCGGCGATGGCGGCTGGCGGCGCAAACTCCGCGCCATGCGCCGCCGTCTGGGGCTGGAAGGCGTGGTGGACATGCCGGGCTTTGTGCCCAATGATCGCATCCGGGAATACATGCACAGCCACGACATGCTCGTGGTGCCCAGCGTCGTGCATACGAACGGCGACAGGGACGGCATTCCCAACGTCATCATGGAGGCGCTTTCCTGCCGCATGCCGGTCGTGGCCACGGACGTCTGCGGCATCCATGAGGTCGTCGAGGACGGCGTGACCGGTCTGCTGGTTCCCCAGCGTGATCCCGCCGCTCTGGCTGATGCCGTCCGCCGCATGCTTTCCGACAGGGAAGCCGCGCTGCGCATGGCCGAGGCCGGACGTCAGCGGGTGCTGCAAATGTTCGACAGCGAGACCACCATCCGACAGCTGGCGGAGCTTTATGCCGATCAATATGCCGACTGGCGGGCCTCACGTCCCGATATCTGGCTTTTTACCCGCGGCCTGCCGCCGCAGGACTAGGACAATATGGGCCGACCGCCGCTGTGGCTGGCTGCCAGTCTTGATGTGGAAGAAGAAGGGCTTTTCGGCGGACGGTATGTCTGCCGTGCGCCCTCGGTACGCAATACGGCCAGCCTGTCCCGACTGGCCCCCCTGCTGGAACGCGGCCTGCGTCCCACGTTTTTCTGTACGCATTGCGTCCTGACGGACAAGGCCTCCCAGACCGTGCTTGCCCGTCTGCGCGACAGGCACGGAGCGGAGATTGCCGCGCACCTGCATTTCTGGAACACGCCTCCGCTGGCTGACGGCCCGGATGTGCTGACCCGTGTTCCGGCCGCGGCGCTGGGGCAGGAGGCCTTCCGGGCCAAACTGCAATGCCTGCTGGCCGCGGGAAAGACGTTTCAGGGGGAAGCCTTGCGTTCCTTCCGTATGGGTCGCTGGGACCTGCACCGCCACCACTGGCCGGTACTGGCGGAACAGGGCCTCACCTGCGACGCCTCCGTGCGCCCGCTGCACGGTTCTCTCACGGATGCCGAGGGCCTGCGTCTGCGCCCGGATCACTTCGCGGCGCCGTGTACGCCGTATATCGTGCGCACCGCCTGCGGCGAAATTCTGGAAGTTCCGCTCTCCGTGACGCCGCTGCTGAAGTCCCTGCCCGCCACGCTCGAACGGCTTCCCCGCTCCCTGCGACAGACTGCCGAAGCTTCCCTGTTCCGCTGGGGAGTGCTGAGTCTGCTGCCCGTGGAGCATCCGCTCCCGCTCATGCAGTATATGACGCGACGTTTCGTGGCCGCCGGAGGGCGCGTCCTCAGCCTTGCCTGGCACTCTTCGGAAATGATGCCCGGCGGTGCGCCCCATATGCCCGACGCAGCGCATGTTGAACGATTTCTCAAAAAAATGGAAAGGTATATTGACTGGTTATCGACAGTGGGGGAACTGCGCTCCGTCACCATGCAGGAGCTTTGCCGGGAGCTGCGGCATGCCTGCCCCGCCCCCCTGCCTCCCGCCACAGCGGACTGGAGCACCCTTCCTTCGGAATCCCTCCCCGTTGCTACCCCCTGTTCCCAGGAGTTTGCATGAACACGACCCTTCCTGTTGCCGAAAACGGCCCCCTGCCCACCGGTTTGCCGCATGTGGCGGTCATTCTTCTCTGGTACCCGCTGTTTACCCAGCCGTTCATCTTTCGCGAGGTGGAAACCCTGCGCCGTTGCCTGCCGCTTGCGGTCTACAGCCTCTACGACCATAACCATCGCTGCTGCTCCGGCGAAATGCGCGATGCCGCCGCCGCAACCCACACGCTGGGGCTTCGCGCCCTGCCGAAACTCGTTCGTGAGCTTGCCGTGCAGCTTTGCACCCATCCTCGACGCCTTGCCCGTCTGTTCCGGCAGGCGCTCTTTCACCGCTGGACCTCGTGGGAAACGCTGGGCGAAAACTGCTGGGCCTTTTTTGCCGGGCTGTATCTGGCACGACGTTTCCGGGAGGACGGCATAGACATGATCTATGCGCCGTGGCCGCGCGGAACGGCCACCGCCGCCCGCGTAGCCGCGCAGCTTGCCGGCATTCCCTATGTTGTTGCCGTTCGCGGCGACAATCTGGACCCGGCCGATCCCGATCTGGCCGACAAGCTGCGGGACGCGCTCTTCGTCCGCGTCAACAATGCCGCCGACAAGGAACGCGCCGAGGCTTTTGCCGGAGGCGTAGCCCGCGGCAAGACCGATCTTGTCTACAACTGCCTGACCCTGACCGGAGAGGCCACCTGCCCGGCCCGTCTGCAAATGCCGGTTCGCCTGCTGGCGCTGGGCCGCTTTGACGTGACCAAGGGATTTGACGTGCTGCTCCGGGCCTGCGATATCCTGGCACAGCGGCAACAGCAGTTTACCCTGACGCTGGCGGGCGGCGGCGGACATGTCTTCGGCCTCGGCAAGGAAGAGAAGCGCCTCCAGACCCTGCGCTCGCAGCTCGGTCTGGAAAACCGCGTCCAGTTCCCCGGTCTTGTCAGCCATAACGAATTGCCCCGCCTGCTCATGGCCCACGATATCTTTGTGGCGCCCTGCGTCATCCATGCCTCCGGCAGGCGGGACGGCATTCCCAATACGGTCATCGAGGCCCTTTCCTGCGGCATGCCCGTGGTCAGCACCAACATTCATGCCCTGCCCGAAGTGGTCCGCAACGGGGAAACCGGCCTGACCGTCCCGCCCAATGATCCCGAGGCCCTTGCCGATGCCATTCAGTGGTGCATGGAACATCCCGACGAGGCCCGGCAACTGGGCAGACAGGGACAGGAGCTGGTCAAAGGGATGTTTGACCCCGAAACCAACAGCCGCGCGCTGGCGGAGCTCTTTGCCGCGCACCATGCCCGGAGGAAGGCGGAATGTGCGGCATAGCGGGCATCTGTCTCTGCGGCGGCGCGAGTCTGCCGGAAAATGCCGCCGCTCAGGTAGACGCCATGTGCCGCGCCATGCGGCATCGCGGGCCGGACGGGCAGGGCGTCTGGAGCGGTGAGGGCGTCTGCCTGGGGCATCGCCGCCTGTCCATCATCGACCTTGCCGGAGGCGCACAGCCCATGCACAGCGCCGATGGACGCCACCATGTGACGTTCAACGGCGAAATCTACAATTTTCCGGAACTGCGCAAGGAGCTGAAAGCGCAGGGACAAACCTTCCGCACCACGTCGGACACGGAAATCATCCTTGCGGGCTGGCGGGTCTGGGGCCGTGACTGCCTGCGGCACTTTGACGGCATGTTTGCCCTTGCCCTCTGGGATGCGGAGGAAAGGCGCCTCTTCTGCGCCCGTGACCGCTTCGGCAAGAAGCCCTTCTTTTATACGCTCCAGAACGGTTGTTTTTTCTTCGCCTCCGAACTGACCGCGCTCACCGCGCTGCCGGAACTCGCCTTCAGCCTCTCCCCCGAGGCGCTCATGCGCTATCTGGCCTATGAATATGTGCCGACGCCGCAGACCATGTATGCCGAGGCGGCGTCCCTGCCGCCCGCGCACTGGCTGGAACTCCACGAGGGCGAGCTGCGGCTGGAGCGCTACTGGGACCTGCCCTTTCCCGACGAGCAGGACACCCGCAGCGAGGAGGACATCTGCGCGGCCTACCATGACCTGCTGGCCCGCGCCGTCCGCCGCCGCATGATCAGCGACGTGCCGCTGGGGGTCTTTCTCTCCGGCGGCATAGATTCCTCCATCGTGGCCGGTCTCATGGCCGAACAGTCCTCCACGCCCATAAAGACCTTTTCCATCGGTTTCCGGGAAGCCAGTTACGACGAGAGCCGCTATGCCCGCATCGTCGCCCGGCGCTGGGGCACGGATCACCATGAGCGCATCCTTTCTGCGGAAGAGTGCGCCGAACACCTGCCGCAGATCATCAGCCGCATGGACGTGCCGCTGGCCGACGCCTCGGTGGCGCCGACCTGGCTGCTTTCCGGCGTCACCCGCGAAAAGGTCACCGTGGCGCTGGGCGGCGACGGCGCGGACGAACTCTGGGCAGGCTACGAGCATTACATCGGCTACAAGGTCGCCACCTGGTACAATGCCCTTCCCGCCCTGCTGCGGCGTGGGCTCATTGAACCGCTTTGCCGCCTGCTGCCGTCCTCCTCCGGCTATATCAATCCCCGCCTTGCCGTACAGACATTCCTGCGCGGCGCGCACGCGCCGGACTGGCTCCGGGTGCAGACCCTGCTGACGGCACTGGCCCCCGAAGCGCAGCGCGAACTGCTGGCCCGGCCGGATACGGCATTTCTCACGGATGCACAGCTCTTTGCGCCGACCCGCGAACATTTCGAGCACTGGCCCGCCGGGCCCCGGTCGCTGGCCCGCGCCTTTCATGTCTACGCCCGCCAGTATCTGCTGGACGATATTCTGGTCAAGGTGGATCGCTGCTCCATGCTGCACTCTCTGGAAGTCCGGGCCCCCTTTCTGGACAGGGAAGCCGCGGAATTTGCGGCGCGCCTGCCCATCCGTCACAAACTGCGCGGCTTCAGGCGAAAATATCTGCTCAAGCGGGCCTTTGCCGACGTGCTTCCTCCGGAAATCCTCCACCGCAACAAGCGGGGCTTTCAGATTCCCGTTGCGGACTGGCTGCGCGGGCGTATGCGGCCGCTGCTGGAAGACATGCTCGGGGAATCCCGGCTCCGGCAGCAGGGACTCTTTGCCCCGCAGGCGGTACGCAGGCTCATGGAGGCCCACTTCAGCGGGCGGGCCGACATGCGCAAACAGCTCTGGACCCTGCTGGTGCTGCAGCTCTGGCTGGAAGCGCAGCGCCGCTGAACATGCCGAGCCGCCGCTGTCCGCCCGGCATGAGCGCCATACGGCATTGCCGCTTGTTACCCCGCTGTTACATAAATTGGCCATCAGCGGGGCTTGCGGGCCTTATCGGCAGTGTTTATACTGGAAAGGAAACGCCATAGTAGCGTAATCATTCCAAGGAGCCTGCATGACCAGTCAACTCAAAACCGTTTTGCTGCTCGGTCTGCTTTCCGCCGTCATCATCGGCCTGGGCGGCCTTGTCGGCGGACGCACCGGCCTTGTCATTGCCTGCGGCCTGGCGCTTGTCATGAATATCGGGAGCTACTGGTTTTCCGATTCCATCGTCCTGCGCATGTACGGCGCGCGGGAACTGAGCCCGGATGAAGCCCCCTGGCTGCACAGGATTGTGGAAGACCTCGCCCGGCGGGCCGATATTCCCAAGCCGCGCATCTGCAGCATTCCCGAAGAGGCCCCCAATGCCTTTGCCACCGGCCGCGACCCTGAGCACGGCGTCGTTGCCGTGACCGACGGCATTCTGCGCATCCTCTCGCCGGAAGAGCTGCGGGGAGTTCTCGCGCATGAGATGGCCCATATCGCCAATCGGGACATCCTCATTCAGACCATTGCCGGCGTCATGGGCTCGGTGATCGTCACGCTGGCCAACATACTGCAATTTACCGCCATCTTCGGCGGCAACCGCAACAGTGACGGCGAGAACGGCACCAGTCCGCTGACGGCCATCCTGCTGGCCGTTCTGGCCCCCATTGCCGCCAGCCTCATACAAATGGCCATTTCCCGCTCGCGGGAATATCTGGCCGATGAAACCGGAGCCCGTCTCTGCGGGCAGCCGCTGGCGCTGGCGGGAGCCCTGCACAAGCTCAGCGGAGCAGCCGGAACCCTGCCGCTGCAGAACGGCAATGCCTGCACCGAACAGATGTTCATCGTCAAGCCGGTCTTCGGCTTCGGCGGCAGCATGAACAATCTTTTCAGTACGCATCCGCCCATTGAGGAACGTATTCAGCGTCTTGTCGACATGAACCGCACAGGACAGTACCGCTAGCGGACCGTGCGCCGCAAAGGAGCCACCATGATTCGTCCGAGCTGCCTCCCCGTCCTTCTCTGTCTTTGCTGCCTTGCGCTTGCGGCCTGCACCGCACGGCAAAAGCAGGCGGATACGCTCTTTCCCGAAAATTGCGAAAAGACCTATACCTTTGCACCCGGCAATTACATCATAGAAATTGCCGGCGGCTCGGAAGTGGTGCTGGACCCGCTGGTGCATGACTTCCACCTGTTCTGTTCGGCGGATCAGGCCCGGGATTACGTTCTGGAGGAAATCAGCAGCCACCGCCTGCCGCGCGGCGACTGGCGCGTCTACGTGGTCGGCGGCGATTTCAATGAACTGGCCCAGCCCGCGGGCAACAATACCTTTGTGCTCAAGCGCATGGCCCCGCTGGTGGACTGGGTGTCGGAAATGCCGGTGGGCAATCTGCGCTATATCGAACCGTAAGACCGCAGGCCTGTCCGGGCCTCCGGGGCAAGATGTTCAGCCCGCGCCCGGACACAAGCATATGAGGGAACGGCGGAGAGGGTATCCCCTCCGCCGTTTTTTCGTGCCCGCCCTTCGCCGACCCCGACCGAAAACAGATGACACGCGGCGCGTATCCGGGCACAGTGGACGGAGCATTTCCACCGGACGGACAGGCCGGTCATTTCCCGCCTTCAGGAGCGAGCAACATGTCCTTCATTGCCGATCTGCACATCCATTCGCGCTTTTCCCGCGCCACCAGCAAACAGCTTACGCCCGCCCATCTGGCGGCCTGGGCCCGCTGCAAGGGCATTGATCTGCTGGGAACGGGCGACTTTACCCACCCCCACTGGCGGCAGGAACTGCGCGATCAGCTTGTGGAAGATGCGGACAGCGGGCTGTACCGGCTGCGTCGGGGACAGGCCGAAACCCCCGATTTTCTGGAAGGGGACGGCGGCCTGCTGCACGATGCCGAACCGCGCTTCATCCTGCAGACGGAAATCAGCTCCATTTACAAGCGGCACGGCAAGGTGCGCAAGGTGCACAATCTGGTCTTTGTGCCCACGCTGGAAGATGCAGACAGGCTTTCCCGGCGTCTGGAAAGCATCGGCAATCTGGCGTCGGACGGACGGCCCATTCTGGGGCTGGATTCCCGCGATCTGCTGGAAATCTGTCTGGAGACCTGCCCGGAATCGGTTCTTGTGCCCGCCCATGTCTGGACGCCGTGGTTTGCCCTTTTCGGCTCCAAATCGGGCTTTGACCGGCTGGAAGACTGCTTCGGCGATCTTTCGTCCCATATCTTTGCCCTGGAAACCGGTCTTTCGTCCGATCCGGCCATGAATCGTCTGGTCAGCGCCCTGGACGGCTACACGCTCATTTCCAATTCGGATGCCCATTCCGGGGCCAATCTCGGCCGGGAAGCCAATCTCTTTGCGGGCGCTCCCAGCTATGACGGCCTGTTTGCGGCCCTGCGCCGCGCGGCCCGCCGTGAGGCGCAGGACGGACAGGACTGCCGCTTTCTCGGTACGCTGGAATTCTATCCCGAAGAGGGAAAATATCATCTGGACGGACACCGCGCCTGTCAGGTCGTCATGACACCGCGCGAGGCGCTGGCCTGCGGCAATATCTGTCCGGTGTGCGGCAAGCCGCTTACCATCGGCGTGCTGCATCGCGTCTGGGAGCTGGCGGACAGGGAGGAACCCGCCCGCCTTGCCCACGAACCCGACGTCCATCCCCTCATTCCGCTGCCGGAACTGGTGGGAGAACTGCTGGGCGCGGGCGCTGGGTCCCGCAAGGTGCAACAGCGCTATGCCCATTTATTGCGCACGCTGGGCTCGGATATGGATATTCTCTGTCATTTGCCGCTGTCGGACATTGCCGCCTGCTGGGAACCGCTGGCCGAGGCCGTGGGACGCATGCGGCGGGGCGAAGTGCACAGGGAGGGCGGCTATGACGGCGAATACGGCGTGGTGCGCGTCTTTTCCCCTGAAGAGGCCGCGGAGCTGCACGGGCATCAGGCCCGCCGCAAACCCGCCGCCGGGCGCAATGCCGCTCCGGCATCCGCGCTCCCCCTGCTGGAAGGCAGCCCGCGGGCGGAACGACAGTCTTCACCGCCTCCGGCGGAAGACATTCGCCATTTCCGGCAGGACCTGAACGCGCAGGCCGCGCCGGAGACTGCCGGGGAAAGCGCTCCGACCTTTTCCGACGAACAACTGACCGCCCTCACGGCCGGGCCGGACCCCGTGCTGGTGCTTGCCGGGCCGGGAGCGGGCAAGACGCGCGTGCTGGTGGGTCGTCTGCGCCATCTGCTGCGGCAAGGCGTGGCGCCCCGGGAATTGCTGGCCATCACCTTCACGCGGCGCGCCGCGGCGGAAATGCGGGAACGTCTGGCCGCTGACAACGCCGGGCCGGAGTCCTTGCTGCCTTCCTGCGACACGCTGCACGCGCTGGCCTGGGCGCATGTGCAGGAACGCGATCCGCACGCCGTCCTGCTGTCCGATGAAGCGGCACGAGATTTTTTCCGCCTGTCCAATCCTTCACTGGACAGCGCCACGGCGCACCGCCATTTTGAAGCCTATGCCCTCTGGCGGGAACAGGAGCAGCATGGACGACGTCTGCCCCCCGATGCCGGAGAACTGCCGCTGCTCGGGGCTCCCTCACAGCCGTGGCATGCGGCGGCCTGCGCCTACGATGCCGCCAAGCAGGCCCATGTGCCGCGACTCTATGACTACGCCGACCTGCTGGACGATTTTCTGCTGGCCGTCAAGCACGGCGAAGCGGCGACCCGGCAGCAGGTGCTCGTGGACGAACTCCAGGACCTTTCCCCCAAGCAGCTTGCCATTGTGCGCGCTCTGCTGCCCGAGGACGGTTGCGGATTCTTCGGCATCGGCGATCCCGATCAAGCCATTTACGGCTTTCGCGGCGCTCGGGGTCAGGATGAGGAAAGCATCCGCGCCATCTGGCCCGCGCTGCGCGTCTTTCACCTTGCCCGCAGCTATCGCGCGGGGCAGGGCGTTCTGGATGCCGCCCGCCGCATCCTGCGCGAACGCGGCCAGTGCGGCGCCCTGCACGCCGTCCATCCCCTGGCCAGCAGCCTGCATCTTTTTGCCGCCCCCACACCGCAGGCCGAAGCCCGCTGGATTGCCGGACATGCGCAACGCCTGCTCGGCGGCTCATCGCTTACCCTGCACAGGGAAGGCGACGCCACAGGGCATGTGCTGGACGGCAGCCTATCCCCCGGCGATATGGCTGTCCTCGTGCGTATCAGGGCGCAAATTCCGCCCATACGGGAGGCGCTCGAGGCGGCGGGCATTCCCTGCCGCGCTCCGGCCGAGGAAAATTGCACCCGGGACGACTTCTGCCGCACCGTGCTTCTAGCCGCCGCACAGGCCGAAGGCGTGGAGGAATGCGTTCCGCTGTCCTGGGGTGAGGCCGCAAGCCGTCTGGTCGAGCAGGGGCAGGGGCTGTCAGGAGAGGAACTGAGCCGGGCCCTGTCTGCCGCTGACGGCAAGGCCCTGCCGCCTGATACGGCAGGCAGGCGGCTCTGTCGCCTTCTGGAACCGGCAAACGCCCGTGCCGACCTTTTCCTGCGCCACCCCGCCTGGCGGCAGCTCTGCCGCCAATGGCAGCAGGCGGGCGGCTGGGCCGAACTTCTGCGCCGTCTGGTCTGGGAAGAGGAGGCCGAAGCCCTGCGCTCCCGCACGGAACAGGTGCAAATCATGACCATGCACGCCTCCAAGGGCCTGGAATTTCGCGCGGTCTTTCTTCCGGGACTGGAGGACGGCCTGCTGCCCCTGCGCCGGGAAACGCTCACGGGACAGCCTGTGGAAAGCGCAACGCCGCAAGCCGTTCTGGAAGAAGAGCGCCGCCTGCTCTATGTGGCCCTTACCCGTGCCGCTCAGGGTGTGTATGCCAGCCGCTGCACACAGCGTACCCTCTACGGACGCACGCTGCATCTGCCGCCGTCGCCCTTTCTTGCGCTGGTGGAGGATGCCTTCCACCAGTCCACCCTCAAGGCCCGTACCCGGCAGACACAGGAACATCTTTCCCTGCTGTGAGCCCGGGACAAAGAGCATTTTCCGTTTGAAACGCCTTGCGTTTCAAATCATACGGCCTGTCGTTTCGCGGAAAAAACGCGGTTTTTCTCACTTTGGGCCGGGCGGCGCTGTGCCGCCGCCTCGCATTTTGCCTTTTTCAAAGGCAAAATGCTCAAAACGCCGCCCCGCAACAGCAGGACGGACAGCCCCGGTCACAAACGAAAAATGCCCCTGACGAATGTCATGCAAACATTCGCCGGAGCATTTTCCCGAAGGCGGACACAGCCCCTTCTCAGGCAGACAGGTGAACCCGCTACGGCATATGCGCAAGGTATCTGCGCCGTTACATGCCGGAGCGCGTGCCTTCCCGCCTTGACGTCATGCAGCGCCAAAGCGGCTACGCACTATTGTTCTTCAAGCCATGAATCATCTTCCAGCACGGTATACCCGCGCACCATCAGATAGGAAACATCATCGACCACTTCCAGCAGGCCCGTGACTTCCACCGGCACGCTTACCTCGTCGTCCAGGTCCACACCGGCCCCGCGCGGGATAATGCGATATTCCACATCATCCTGCACAATGGCCACACGCGCCTGACGTGCATCTGTACCGCGCGGCACGGCGGTCACATATCCCTTGACCGTGATCTGTTCCTTGCTCATCTGCTTCTCAAATCTTGCTTGCAAATATTAGCGCATTTTCCGTTTGAAACGCTTTGCGTTTCAAAGCATACGGCCTGTCGTTTCGCGGAAAAAACGCAGTTTTTTTCGCTCACTTCGGGCCTGGCGGCGTTGTACCGCCACCTCGCGTTTCGCCTTTTTCAGTGGCAAAACGTTCTAGGGCAGGCCGTCACAGGCAGGCTGTTTCTGTCGTTCGCCGCAGGCTGTTCACGCGGACAGTACGGCACCCGGACAGAAAGCAACTCCAATGACAATGCCGCCGTATGATACGCGGGCCGCCTGCGCCACGCAAGAAAAAATGCGCCGCGGCCTGCTCCCGGAACCGGGCCTGCCGCAGGCACCATACGGGAACAGGGGATTGCCAAGCGCCTTTTCCTTCATGTAGGTAAGGAAAGGATATTCCCCAACTCGCGCTCTCTGGAGGATTTTGTGAGCATTAGCCGCTGTCTTCTTGCCCTTGCCCTGCTCCTGGGTCTGAATGGTTTCGCTGCCGCTCAGGATTTCGGCAAGTTCAACATGGATGTGCCCCAGGGCTGGATTGCCTCCGCCGAGGAAGGCGGTACCGTTGCCGTCATCGCCCCGAAAAACGAGGCCGCCGTCACCATTGCCATCGAAAATCTGAAGGAAATTCCCCCCGAGGATGCCGTGCGGCTCTTCTCCCGTGAACTCGGCGGCAGCGAGCCGCAAAAAACGGCTGACGACAAGTATACCTTTCAGTACGTCCGCAACGGCGTCAGCCACCGCGCCACCTTCCGCGCACGGAAGGATGGTTTTATGCTGATCATCGTCAGCGACAGCACGGGCAAGCATCAGAAAACCATTGACGCCATGCTGCAAAGTCTCAAGGAAAAATAAAGGCCGCCTCTCCCCCGACCGGCGGGAGAGCAGGCCCGGCTCCGGGAACACCATGCACAGGACAGGTTACAGGCAGACAGGCTCCCCCCGGAAAGCCCCCGGCGCCCCGGAGGCCGGCCGGGTTTCTCCCTTCGCGTCCGTCGGGAAAGCCTGTTCCGGCATGCTGCTGGCTCTACTGCTGATGCTGCCGTGGGGCACATCGCTCCACGCTGAGGATTTCCAGCGATTCAGCGTCCTTATCCCGTTCGGCTGGAAAGTGACGGAAAAGACGGACATGCTGAGCATCCGTTCTCCTGATGGGGATGCCGCCGCCGTCATCATCTGCACCCCCCTGCCGAATCAGCGCCCGGCCCGGGACGTGCTCGAGGATTATGTGCGGTATTTTTCGGGCAGTGAACCGCAACAGCGCAATGAAACCTGCCATGCCTTCAGTTTTACGCGCAACGGCGTCCAGCATACCGCCCTGTTCATTCATGATGCGCATGCCTATCTGCTGTTGACCGTCAGCGATCCCCGCAACCGCTATCCCGAATGTCTGAGCATGCTCACGGATTCACTCGTGCTGCGCAAGGACGGCGAGGCCACGACTCC
>CALVGJ010000247.1 GCA_944327045.1 uncultured Desulfovibrio sp. | reverse complement strand
CGGCCCGCTTGCGCATCCCCCCGGAAAGCTGATTGGGATAGTAGTCGGCAAAATCCTCCAGTCCCACCAGCCGCAGCACCCGCAGCGCGGCCTCCCGGATGACGGCCTTGGGCAGGCGGACATGCTCGGTGAGGGGCAGGGCCACATTCTGTACGAGACTCAACGCGCCAAGCAGCGCTCCATCCTGGAAGAGCACGCCCATGCGGCGGCGGATGCGCCGGGCCTGCGCGGCAGGCAGGGCGAACATGTCCTGTCCGCCGATGTGCACGCTGCCGCCCAGCGGCCGGGAAAGTCCGATGATGTGCCGCAGCAGCGTGGACTTGCCGCAGCCCGAGCCGCCCAGGATGACGGATATCCTGCCGCCGGGCAGGGTGGCATCGCTATCCCGCAGCACCACATGCTCACCGTAACCGGCGGTCAGCGATCGAAAGGTTATATCCCACTTCTGGGGGGCGGACGCGTTCTCCGCTGCCTGATTTCGTAACGAGAATTCGCTCATATCTTCACTCTCGCGGGCGGACGGCCCGCTTTCGTCAGGGGCACCGTCCCTTCCCGCCGCCGTCCGGCATACCGCCGCTCCGGGAGCACGGGGACGACATCTCCCCTGGATCACAGCAGGAACGAGGTCAGCACGTAGTCCGCCACAAGGATGAGCACGCAGGAGATGACCACCGCTGAGGTGGTGGCATTGCCCACGGCTTCCGGGCCCACGCTGTCCCGCCGCAGATGGGTGGTATAGCCCTGATGGCAGCATATGGTGGTTACCAGCAGGCCGAAGACCACGGACTTGAGAAAGCCCCCCGTCACGTCGTCCAGCGTCACCGCATGGGCGATACGGTAGAAATACGCACCTTCGTTGATACCCAGCATGGCCACGCCGGTGAGATAGCCGCCGATGATGCCGATGGTGTCGAAGATGGCCGTGAGCAGCGGGAAGGAGATGAGCGCGGCCACCAGACGCGGGCTCACCAGATAGGCCATGGAATTGATGTCCATGACGTCCAGCGCGTCGATCTGGTCAGAAATGCGCATGACGCCGATCTCCGCGGCCATGGACGAACCGGCGCGCCCGGCCAGCATGATGGCCGTGAGCACCGGTCCCAGCTCGCGGATGAGCGAGAGGGAGACGGCCGAACCGAGCATGCCCACGGAACCGAACTGCACAAGGGTGTAATAGCCCTGCAGGCCCAGCACCATGCCGCAGAAAATGCCGATGAGCGCAATGACGAACAGGGACTGATACCCTATGGCGTACAGCTGCTGCAAGGTACGAATGAAGATGCGCCGCGAGGTGAAGATATGGCGCACGCCATTCAGAAAGAAAAGGGTCGTGTCGCCCAGGCGGGCGGGAAGAAGCAAGATGTTCATGGCATTCCTTTGCGGGAGCGGCGCATGTTTCCGGTCGCTCCCGTCGCGTCCTGCGGGCTGCCCTCACACTACGGAAAAAGCGTGGTTTTTCCGTGTGTTCGGTTGCGGGTAGTCGCTCTCGCGACTACCGGAGCAATCCACATTTTCAGTGTGGAATTGCTCTAGGGGCTGTTAACACTATTTACTGCCTGTTCGAGGGGAAGGGACACGAGGCACCTCGTCCCCAGCAGCACGCGGAGCGCGTATGGCTTATTTATCTTATCCATTGAAATTTTTATAAAATTTACATCAACCCACCTTGGAGCGTTTTGCCGGTAAAAAAGCGACACGCGAGGCGGCGACACCGCGCCGCCAGGCCGGAGGTGAGCGGAACAACCTCGTTTTTTCCGTGAAACGACAGGCCGATGGTTTGAAAAGCGAAGCGTTTCAAACGGAAGATGCTCTATTTGACCGCCGTTTTGGAAAGTCGGATAGGCTTGCCCAGTCCCAGGCGGCGCAGGGTCTCGCGGACATTCTCCGCCTCCCGCTCGCTGCCCCGCAGAAGAACCTGCACCAGATAGACCTTGCCGCTTTTCTGCAGGCGTGTCCGCAGGCCCTTCTCTTCCAGCCGGGCCCGCAGGGCGTCGCCATCGTTCTTGCCGCGAAAGGCCGCGGCCTGATACACATAGTCGAATCTGGGCTCGGCCCTGGGTTCGGTCTTGGGCGCGGCCTTCTGCTCGGCGCGGCCTTCCGTGCGACGCGACGCGGCGGACGTCTCCTGCTCGGCGGGCCGGGCCTTTGCGCGCTCCTGCGGTGCGGACTGCGGCGCGGGCTTGGCGGCCCCGCCGGGCTGGATGCCCCAGGCAGCCAGACTTTCCCCTTGCGGACGCGAGAAGGGATAGGCGGAGGCTTTCGGCTGCTCCGGCGCGGCCTGCGCCGTCTGATTCTCGTCGGCCTGCCCCCAGGACGTCCCGTCCTGCGGGCCCGACTGTTCGCCGGCGTCCGCCGTCGGGGAGGCATCCGCGCCGTCGCTTCCGTCCGCCGTCTCGCTGGTCTCTTTCTTGCCGACCTTCCGCAGCGGCAGGGGGCGATCCAGCAGTTCCGCCACCATCTCGCCGGCCGTCGCCGACGGCGGCGGCGTTACCTTCGGCGACGGCTCATGCAGGATGGCGTTGACCCTCTCGGCGGGGTTCTGCCCCTGACCGATGATCACGCCCATGAAAAAGGCCCAGCCCACGGCCACGGCAAACACCACCAGCAGGGCCGCCACGCCCAGAAACGGCAGATGCAGCAGCACCCGGGGAGGGCGGATGGCGTCCTTGGGGATGCGCTGGCGAACTCTTCGCAGGGGCTGAGGCATGGGCGAACGGCGCTCCGCGATGCTTCCGGCGGTCTACATGGTTTCGGGCGCGCTCACGCCCAGAATGTCCAGCCCGTTGCGCAGTACCTGTCCGATGGCCCGTAGCAGGGCCAGCCGCGCCAGACTGCGCCCGCTGTCCTCCGCATCCAGCACCTGATGCCTGGCATAGTAACTGTGCAGCATACCCGCCAGCTCCATGAGATAATGGCTCACATGATGTATGGAAAGCGTCAGCGCCGCATTGGCGATCATGTCTTCCATGCCGGCGGCCTTGCGCAGCAGGGCCAGGTCTTCCGGCGTATCCAGCGCGGCCAGCAGGGCGAGGTCACAGCGTTCGGGCAGGCGCATGCCGCGCTCCTCGGCCCGGCGCAGCACCGCGCAGATGCGGGCATGGGCGTACTGCACATAGTACACGGGATTGTCCAGACTGCGCTGCTTGGCCAGTTCAAGGTCGAAATCCAGCGGGCTGTCGCTCTTGCGGGAAAGGAACATGAAGCGCGCGGCGTCCGTGCCCACTTCCTTGATGACGTCCGCCAGCGTTTCAAAGGTGCCCGCACGGGTGGACATGCTGACGGGCTGGCCGTTCTGCAGCAGGTTCACAAGCTGGATGAGCACCACGTCAAAGCTTTCGCGGGGCCGGCCCATGGCCGCGAGGGCGGCGCGCATGCGCGGCACATAGCCGTGATGGTCCGCGCCCCAGATGTCGATGAGCCACTGGTAGCCGCGACGGAACTTGTCATGATGGTAGGCGATGTCCGAGGCAAAATAGGTCAGCGTGCCGTCGGACTTGCGCAGCACGCGGTCCTTGTCGTCGCCCAGCTTTTCCGTGGCGAACCAGTAGGCGTCATCCTTGTGATAGGTATAGCCCGCCGCATCCAGCGCGGCAAAGGCTTCGGCCACCTTGCCGCCCTCCACCAGCGTCTTTTCCGAAAACCAGTGCTGATGCTCCACCCGGAAGTCGGCAAGGTCCTGCTTGATGCCGTTGAGAATGTCCCGCATGGCGCGTTCGTAGCAGCGCTCCTTGCCTTCGGCCTCGGGCAGATCGGCCAGACTGTCGTCCTCGGCCAGCATCTCGCGGGCGATGTCGATGATGTACTCGCCCCGGTAGTAGGATTCCGGCCACTCCACGGGGCGGCCCTTGAGCTCCTGCACCCGCAGCCAGACGGAAAGCCCCAGCAGGCGCATCTGCAGACCCGCGTCGTTGATGTAGTATTCCGTATCCACGGCAAAACCCGCGCGCCGCAGCAGACGGGCCAGACTGTCGCCCACGGCGGCCCCGCGGCCATGCCCCACGTGCAGCGGGCCCGTGGGATTGGCCGACACATATTCCACCAGCGTCTTGCGGCCGGCGCCCACCGGGCTGCGTCCGTAATCCGCCCCGGCGGCCTCGATGTCCGCCACGGTCTGCCGCCAGAAATCCGGGCTGAAGGTCACATTGATGAAGCCCGGCCCGGCCACCTCGGCTGCGGCAATATCCGCGCAGCGTTCCGACAGCCCGGCGGCAAACGTCTGGGCCAGTTCGCGCGGGTTCTTGCCGGCCTCTTTGGCCAGCAGCATGGCCACATTGACGGCCAAATCCCCATGCCGGGCGTCACGAGGCGGCTCGATGACGGCCTTGGCGGGCCAGGCGAGCCCCATTTCCTCCACCATGCTCATGAGAGCGGAACGCAGTACATCGACAGCACGCATGACAAGACTCCCGCCGTGTGGGCTAGCTATTGAATTTTTCCAAAGATTCCAGAGAATTGATAAGCATAACCTGCAATTCGGCGCGCGCGGCCTCGTCCAGCTGGTCAAGGCACTGCCCCACCATCTTGCCGAGCACTGCCCTGGGGCCGACTTCCAGCCAGCAACGGACGCCGTCGGCGTACTGCCGCCGGATGGTTTCGATCCAGTGCACGGAGGACACCATCTGCGGCAGCAGGCTTTCCTTGAGGCTTTCTCCGTCCGTCAGGCCCCTGCCGTGCAGATTGGCGTAAACGGCAAAGCGCGGACGCCGCCAGACCGCCTTGCGCAGCAGCGGTTCCAGCTCCCGGTTGGCCTTTTCCATCAGCGGACTGTGAAAGGCCCCGCTGACCTTGAGCTCCACGGCGCGCCCCTTGAGCGGCCTGACCTTGCCGCAGGCAAGGGCCACGGCTTCCTTGTCGCCGCTGATGACGTACTGGCCGGGCGTATTGTAATTGGCGATGAGGAGCGGCAGATCGCTTTCTTCGGCGGCTTCACGCACCACGCCCTCCACCTGCTCGAGCGAGAGCTTGAGGATGGCCGCCATGCCGCCGCGCCCGTCAGGGTCGGCCTCGGCCATGAGACGGCCGCGCAGACTCACGATCTGGAGCACGCATTCCTCGTCCAGCACGCCCGCCGCGGCCAGCGCGGCAAATTCTCCCAGGCTGTGCCCGGCGGCGGCCACGGGATGCACGCGCCCGGAAAGCGCCCGCCACAAGTTGAGATGCACCACGGTCAGCGCCGGCTGCAGGGCGCGGGTATCGCTCATGGCGGCTTCGTCGCCTTCCCAGAAAATTTCCCGCAGGGGCAGACCGCTGACGGATTCCGCACGCTTCCAGAGCTGCATGGCCGCGCCGTCGGCCTCGGCCAGATCGCGCCCCATGCCGGCTTCCTGCGATCCCTGTCCGGGAAAGAGCAGGGCAATGGCGTTCTTCATCTCTGCTTCTCCATGCCTGTCGGCAAAAAAATGTGAAGGGTGTTTTTTTACGTTATCCGGCCCCGGCTTGCAAGTCCCGCCGCTCAAGGATATGAGGACGGCATGCAGAAACGTTTTTCTCACGGCGGCCCACGCGCCCGCACCGGCACTGCGCGTGCCGGGCAGTCCGGCCCGGAGAGTCGCCCGGCCCGAACGACGCGGATGTCCCGGCATCCTCGTCCGGCCGCCGCTCCCGCCCCCGTCCCTCCCGCGCCGGAAGCGCTGGCCGACTGCGCCCGCCGGGCGGGCCTGACCATTCCCGCGCAGGCCATCCCGCCGCTGGCCGCCTATCTGACGGAGCTGCTCCGCTGGAACAGCGTCATGAATCTGGTGGGAGCACACGACTGGCGCGAAGCCCTTGTCAATCTGGCGGGCGACAGCTTTCATCTGGCCGCCTTTCTGGCTGACCTCCCCCTGCCCGAAGCCCCCCTGCACTGGGACCTGGGTTCCGGGGCGGGCCTGCCGGGCATTCCCCTGCGCATGGTCTGGGAACGGGGGGACTACTGGCTGGTGGAGGCGCGGGAAAAGCGCGCGCTCTTCCTTTCCCGCATGGTGTGCAGCCTGCGCCTGCCCCGGACGCATGTCTACCGGGGACGTGTGGAGCAGTTTTTCGGGACGCAGCCGCACGGGGCGGACTGCGTCATCAGCCGGGCCTTCATGCCGCCGGAGACGCTGCTGCCGCTGCTGGCGCCGCATCTCGCGCCGGAGGGACTGGTCATCCTGCTCTGCAACCGGCTGCCCGCCTCCCTGCCCCCGGCCTGGGAGCGCGTCGCGCACCGAGCCTACAGCGTTTGTCGTCGTGTGGAGACCGCGCCTTCCGCCGAAGAGACGCGCCGCTTTCTGGCGGTACGCCTGCGCTCGACGCAGAGACATGCCCCGTCCGGCTCCCTGCCGCCCATCGACACCCCTTCCAGCGAGGAACAACCGTGATCGAGACCTCTCCCGATCCCCTGTCCGAAGGCCTTGCCGCCTCGGAAGCTGTGCGTGATGCGCTGTACCGCAGGCAGCGGGCCCGCTTCTGGCTGCGCGGCCTCATCTGGGCACTGCTGACCGTGGGACTGGCCTTTGTCCTGCGTCTGCTGGAATGGCCCTGCTGGCAGAATCCCGAATACCGCCTGGGCAGCGAATGGCTGCTGGCCACCAACGACGCCTATCACTGGGTGGCCGGGGCCGAGGGCATCGGTCTGGCCGTAGGGCATCCCATGGCCGAGATGCTCAAGGGCATGGCCTCCCTGCTGGGAACCTATCCCGCCGCCGTGGCCTTCTGGTTTCCCATGACCCTGTCCACGCTGGTGGCGCTCATCGTCTTCGGCTGGGTCTGGGCGCTGGGCAGCATGGAAGCGGGCATGGCGGCCGGGCTCATCACCACCATCGCCCCCGGCTTTCTGGCCCGAACCCTGCTGGGCTATTACAATACCGACCTCGTCACCCTCTTCTTTCCCCTGCTCATGACGCTGGCTCCGGCCTGCTGGGCCATGCGCTACATGCTTCTGCCGCATACCCTGCTGAAACGCCTCATCCACACTTCCGGCCGGGTCGTGGCCCGCCGGATCATGAGTTCGCAGGCCCCGCCGGAAGTGCGCCTCGGCTATCCGCTGCGCAAGCGCTGGGTGCTCCTGCTCACTCTCTCCGGCCTGATTTCCTGGTGGTCGCAGGAATGGCATTCCGTCTTCCCCTATCTCATCCGCTACAATGTGGGCCTGCTGGCTTTCATGAGCCTTGTCATGGCCCCGCAGGGAAGGCGCGGTCTGCTGCTGCTCGGTTCGCTGGCCTACGCCCTGCCGGCGCTGGCCGGTCTGCCCGGTCTGGCGGGCAGTCTTGTGGTGCTTGTGGCGGGCATGGCCCGCACGGAATGGGCCCGCAATCTGCGTGCCCGGCTTACCCGGCCGCTCGTCCTGCTGCTGCTCTGGGCAGGCGTGGCCGCTCTCATGCTGGGCGGCGGCATCCTGACCACGCTGGTCTATCACTTCGGGGCCTACGCCAAGCGCGCGGGCGACGCCGCCGCCACGGCCGCCGGAACGGTGCTCGTCTACCCCTCGGTGGCCCAGTCCATCACCGAAGTGCAGGACCTGAGCCTCATGGCCCTGCTTTCCTACTTTCATCCCTGGATGGAAGCCGCCCTGCTGGGGCTCATGGGCTTCGTCTGGGTGCTCATCCGCCGTCCCGGGGCGCTCTTTCTGCTGCCGCTGGCCGCGCTGGGCCTGCTCAGCACCAAGATGGGCGGACGCATGGTCATGTTCGGCGCGCCCATCGTGGCCGTGGGCCTGACCCTGCCGCTCTACTGGCTCCTCCAGCGCATCCTGCGGGACAGTCTGCGCGGCGCGGTGGCGGGTCTTGTGACCTCGGCCGTGCTCATCGGTCTGCTGGTGGCTCCGTTCGTCAACATCATTCAGGCCATGTCCCAGGGCCCCATGATCAACCGCCGCCATGCCGACGCCCTGACCCGCGCGCGGGATGTGACCCCCAAGGACAGCACGCTCTGGCTCTGGTGGGACTGGGGCTACGCGGCCCATCATTTCGCCCGCCGCGCCACCATTGCCGACGGGGCCCTGCACAACGGCCCGTGGCTCTATCTGCCCGCCGCCGTCTTCGCCACGGACAATGCCCGCTTTGCCCGCCAGCTCATCCGCTATACGGCTCTCAAGGGCGGCGAGGCGGACGACGTTTTCCGCGGACTGGACGGCGAGGCCGCGCAGGCCCTCATGGACAAGCTGCGCTCCCCGGACACTCCGCTGGTGGAGGCGCACGGCAAGCAGTATCTCGTCGTCAGTTATGAAATGCTCCGGCTGGGCTTCTGGATCAGCAATTTCGGCAGCTGGAACTTCCGCACCAAGGAAGGAGAAGGCGGGGCCATGTCCATCGTCACGCGGGCGCTGGCCTACAACCTCAAGGAAGGCGCCGTGCAGCTCGAGGGCAGCCCGGCTCCCATTTATACGGCCAGCATCAGCGTCTTTGACGAAACGGGCGTCGTTACCCGCGACTATGTGCAGGAATGGGCCGACGCCCACCCGCAGGCCACGCCGGAGGAACAGAGCGCCTTTCTGAGCAGCCGCCGCAACGTGCATTGCCTCTTCAACCGGGTCACCGGCGAAAAGCTCGTGCTCGACAGCGGCATCTACAACTCCCTTATGGTGCAGCTCCTGCTGGCCTCGCCGCAGGACACCCGCTTCTCCCCCTACTTCAAGCTGGTGTACGACAATGTTTTCGCCCGCATCTACGAGGTGCTGTAGGCCCGGCAGTTTATTTCGGGAGCGAGGGGTTTCCCTTCCCCCCAATGAAGTTCCAGCCTCGGCCTTCCGTCTCATTCGTGGTGATAGGGGATATTGCGGGCGATGCACTCCGCCCGGTAGAGCTGTTCCAGCAGCAGGACGCGGGCCAGCTCGTGCGGCAGGGTCATGGGGCCGAGGCAGAGGGTGCGGCGGCCCGCGGCGCGGATGC
>CALVGJ010000246.1 GCA_944327045.1 uncultured Desulfovibrio sp. | reverse complement strand
GCGTGACCGCAAAGAACGGTCCCATTGCATAGCTGCGCGAAATCCGGGCTATATCGTGAATGTCCAGATTTGTCAAAGAAGAAGTGCCGGAATTTTTTGCGTCCAGCATGACCGGATGATGCAGCAGACAGAAGGAGAGATTACGTCCGGCCCGCTCGCGCGGCAGACTGCCCAGAAAGGCCGCATCCTCGCGGGTCAGCGGCGCTTCCGCCAGCAGGTCGGGACGTCGGAGCAGGGTGGCCTTCAGGGATTCCTCGCGTCGCCAGCGGGCGATACGGAGGTGATCGCCGCTGCGCAGCACCTCCGGCACGGGCAGGCCTTCCAGTACCTCCGGCCGCGTGTAGTGCGGGTATTCCAGCAGCCCGTGGGAAAAACTCTCGTCCTCGCCGGATTTCTCCTTGCCCATGTAACCGGGCATGAGACGGGCTACGGCCTCCAGCACGGCCAGGGCCGCACATTCCCCGCCGTTGAGCACGGCCTCGCCCACGCAGACCGGCTCAAGAGGAAAAAGCTCGTTCAGGCGGGCGTCCAGTCCTTCATAGCGGCCGCAGATGAGGGTAATGTCCTCTTCTTTCGCCAGCTCCCGCGCCAGAGCCTGCGTAAGGGGCCGTCCTCCCGGCGACATGAGCAGCATGCGTCCCGGCGCGGGAATTGACCGCAGCGCCGCGGCCACGGGTTCGCCCTGCATGACCATGCCGGGCCCGCCGCCATAGGGGCGATCGTCCACATGGCGGTGCTTGTTCGTGCTGAAGGCGCGCGGGTCGTGGAGAGTACAGGTTACCAGCCCCGCCTGCCGGGCGCGGCCCATGAGGCCGGTTTCCAGCGGCGAATGGAAAAATTCGGGAAAGAGCGTGACAAGGTGAAAGCGCGGCATGCGCGCAGAGTGCCGCAAATACGGCCCGCTGGCAAGGGGCGGCGTTCACCGGAAAAGCGCTGCCGTGCGGGGGCTCGCTGAAGGAATCTCCGGCGACAGGAGGCGAAAGAAGGGCCGCAGCGGCCGTGTGGCCGTCAGGGCAAGCCAGTGCCCGGGCAGGGCCAGCGTCTGCCAGAAAAGCGTCCTTTCCCGCCAGTGCAGGCATCCCCGGCGTTGTCCGTGACGTCCGGCGGGGATATGGGCGGGCGGGCAGGTCAGCCCCGTTCCTGCGGCCTTGGCGAGGCTTTCCTTGAGCGTCCAGCGCCGCAGGCGTTCCCAGCCGGACAGCGAGGCAGGCCGCCGCAGCTCGTCCGGGGCAAAGGCATCGATGTGCGGCGGCGGGCTGGTGAGGCATTCGGCATCCAGCCCGATACATGCGCTTTCCTCCGTGGCGGGCAGCAGGGCTGCAAAGGCCGCCTTGCCGCTGTGGCTGAAGGAGATGCCCCAGTCCGGCAGGGAGGGCGCTCCGCCGGGCCGATGTTCCAGAAGGGGCAGCCAGATGTCCGGCGCGGCTCCGGCGGCGTCCAGACAGGCCGCCAGCGCCAGCCGCGACAGCCAGCGCGAGCAGGCGGCGCGCGTCTGCCGGAAGGCCGCAAGATGCGCGCGCTGGGCGGACGAGAGCAGCGGGGAGAGCTCCGCCGACAGCATGGCCGTCAGTTCTCGGCAATCGTTGTCCGTCGCGGGCAGCGGACAGGCTGCGATATGGACGGCACCATCAGGGACGGGAGAGCGGGCTGGCTGGGAGTTGCCCTTGTGAGCGGCTATCCGGGGGGAGGCGCCCCCCCTCGCCTTGAGCGGAAGGGGGTTCCCCTCCCCCCTGGCCCCTCTCCCTTCCCCCAGCACACTGTCATCCGGGGGACGTGATATGATGGGGGGGGCTGTCGTTTTCTCACGGCTCCACATCGCCGGGGGCTTGAAAGACGGGAGCAAAGGAGGAGCTTTGGTCATCTGACAGTACTTGCTGTGTCATTCCGATATGGCACAGCCCTTTAGAGGGGAAGGGTTTGTGGATAAAGCATACGGGCCACACATGGCTGCATGGTTTTTTATGCGTATGGCATATTTTCCCGCCATGTCCATTTCCCCGGTAAAAGCGCGCTGGGGAGGGGATGGGGGGCTTGGGGAGAAGGGGAACCCCTCCCGCGCCGGCGGCGACCCGACGGGCGGCCCGCAGAGCCGTGCCCGTTGCGACGAAGGAAGCTACGGGCATTGACAGCAGAGCGAGGGGTTCCCCTTCCCCCCAAAGAATGGATAGCGTCAATGGCTCCTAGTTTTCCGCGTCGCTCGTCAGCTTTTCGTGCAGGCGTTGCAGAGCGGTTTCGTGGGCCTGACGGGAGGTGTCGGAAAAGCAGACGAGTCGTATTTCCTGCGGCAGACTGTCCTCCGGGCGCTCGGCAAGGAATTCGGCAATGGTCCGTACCGCCACAGCGGCCGCCATGTCGGCGGGGTAGCCGTATACACCTGTGGAGATGGCCGGGAAGGCCACCACACGGCAGGCGTTGTCCGCCGCCAGCAGCAGGGACGAGCGGTAGGCAGAGGCGAGGAGTTGGGGTTCGCCTTCAAAGCCGCCGTGCCAGACCGGCCCCACCGTATGGATGACGTAGCGCGCGGGCAGGCGGAAGCCGGGCGTGATGCAGGCTCCGCCCGTGGGGCAGCCGCCCAGCGGACGGCATGCGTCGAGCAGTTCCGGCCCGGCGGCGGCATGGATGGCCCCGTCCACGCCGCCCCCGCCCAGCAGGCTGTTGTTGGCGGCATTGACGATGGCGTCAACGGCTTCGCGGGTGATGTCTCCTTGCACGACGTGGATATGTTGCAGGACGTTGCGCATGTGGCGTCTCCTTTAGAGCAGATTCGCATGGAAATTGTGTCCAATTTCCCTGCTGACGCTGCCCTCACACCAGGAAAAAGCGTGGTTTTTCCGTGTGTTCGGTTGCGGGTAGTCGCTCTCGCGACTACCAGAGCAATCCACATTTTCAATGTGGAATTGCTCTAGAGCAGATTCACTTTGGACGCAGCGGGCGTTGTTCCCCCGGGTACGGCAGCATAACGCCGGGGAGTTGCTCCTTCAAGTCTTGCATCTGCGCCCTCTTCCGCTGCTCGTCCCGGAACGGCGGCTGGAGGAGGGAAAAAGGAAAGGACGCCGGGAGGCGGCGTCCTTTCCGGGGGGAGTGAGGGAGTCGTGTTTCCTTACCCGATGAAGAAGTTGGCGGCGAAGTAGCCTCCCACCGCCAGCCAGACGGCGAGGATACCGGCCAGCAGGAAGGGCTTGGG
>CALVGJ010000245.1 GCA_944327045.1 uncultured Desulfovibrio sp. | reverse complement strand
AAAAAATGCTTCAGGTAAAATGACACGGCTCTCTCTCCCTTCCTTTCTGCCTGTCACCGGATTCGGTCTGCCCGCAGGCCACGGCAGGACGGCTCATGCGGGGGAGGTGGCGCGCCACTTATTCGAGTACGTCGGGGATGCGCCCCTCAAGTTCGTGCTCGCTTGTGAATGCGGGGAAAAATCCTTCAATTTCCACGTCCCGGAGAAGTTTTTGTACCGGCTCCGAGGGAGACAGCAGGATAAGGCGCCGCCCATGACTCAAGCCCAGCGTATCGGCACAGACAAGTGCACCGAGGCCAGAACTGTCCACTTCTTCCACATCGCTCAAATCAATGGCAACCTGAGCGATGCCCTGAGCCAGCAGAAGCTTTTCCAGCTCGGCCCGCAGGGTAATGGCATCCTGAAGGAGCAGCGTGCCATGATAGCGCACGACCGTTGTTTTTTTGTGCTGTTCGATATCCAGCGAGAACATGTCGCCTCCTATCCTTTTGCAGGCGGGGAAAAAAGCTCCGCAGAGTCAAGCCAGAGCGTCACAGGCCCCCAGTTGCAGAGTGATATCCGCATATCAGCCCCAAATAACCCAGAGTATACGCTACCTTGCATCATCTCGTCAACTCGACGGACATAGGCGTCAAAGAGAGCACGTGCCGTTGCGGGCGGGGCGGCAGCGGTAAAGTCCGGCCGACGGCCACGGCGGCAGTCGGCGTACAAGGTGAACTGCGGAATCAGCAGAATGCTGCCACCGGCCTCGCGTACCGTGCAATGCATCTTGTGCGCGTACTCGCCCTCTCCGGGAAAGATGCGCAGCTCCACAAGCTTGCGAGCCATGCCGGAAAAGACATCACTCTCCGCAAGCTCCGGGCCGTCTGCCTGGCCGAAGCCGACCAGCACCACAAGCCCCTTGCCGATACTCGCAAGAGTCCTACCGTCAACGGCAACAGCACCTTCCAGTACCCGCTGGATACACAGACGCATCAAGCCTCCTCTCCGTTGCTGTCCGCCGCCGTTTCAGCATGCGCATGACGTCTGGCCCGGGCAGCCGCCCGGGCTTCCTCTTCTTCGCGCAATGTGCGGCGCAGCACCTTGCCGATGGCCGACTTGGGCAATTCCGTGCGGAATTCCACATGGCGCGGCACCTTGTAGCCGGCCAGCTTGCTGCGACACCAGGAAATGATGGCAGCCTTGTCCAGTCTGGCGGCAGGGCGGGGCACAATATAACACTTGAGCACTTCGCCGCGCAAAGGGTCGCGCAACCCTACACAGACGGCTTCCTGTACGTCTTCATGCTCCATGATGACTTCTTCCACTTCCCGTGGGTAGACGTTGAAGCCGCCCACGAGCACGAGGTCTTTCTTGCGATCCACAATGTAGAAAAACCCGTCTTCATCCATGCAGGCCAGGTCTCCCGTGCGCAGCCAGCCTTCCTGCAGGGTGGCCGCCGTTTCTTCCGGCCGATTCCAGTAGCCGTGCATAACTTGCGGTCCACGGATGAGCAGCTCGCCCACGGTGTGGGGTGGCAGCGGTTCCATATTGCCCGGCTCCACGATCATGGCATCGGTACCGGGCATGGGCATACCGATGGAGCCCTCTTTCTGCTGCTCGGGAAGAAGGGGATTGAGATGCGTGACGGGAGAGGCTTCCGTCAAACCGTAGCCTTCCAGCAGAGAAGCGCCGGTCAGCTCATGGAACTGACGCCGCAACTCGCGGGAAAGCGGTGCGGAACCGGAGATGCAGAGCTTGACGCTCTTGAGATCAAACTTTGCCAGATTTTTCTGCTGCAGAAGCGAGGCATAGACCGAGGGAGCGCCGGGGAAAATGGTGGGCCGGTGCCGATTGATAAGGAGCAGCACATCCTGCGGCACATACCGCGGCAAAGGCAGGGATGTGGCTGCCAGCATGGCGGGCAGAGTAATGCCGAGGCACAGCCCGTAGACATGAAAAAAGGGCAGCAGTCCCACAATACTGTGTCGTTCGTGGCGCAGGTCGCGAATGACTTCCAGCACCTGCAGGGCATTGGAGCCAAGATTGCCGTGCGTCAGCGGCACCCCCTTGGGCAGCCCCGTAGTGCCGCCGGTATACTGAAGCAGGGCGGCCGTCTCTCCCGGGGTAGCGATGTTGGCCACATAGGCCTCACTGCCGCGCGCCAGTTCCTTCCAGGGAAGGACGTCGTCAGCATAGGAAATACGAGGTGCATGCCTGTTACGCAATTCCTTCAGACGGTAAAACAGGCTGAGAGGGAAAGAAAGCGCATCCGCCACCCCCGTGATGATGCAGGTTTCCAGAGGAAGGCGGTCGCGCAGCGGAGCTATGCGGGGCCAGAGCAATTCCAGCAGAATCATGTGTCGGGGCTGGGCATCATTAAGGATGGTAAGCAGCTCCGACTCCATATACAGAGGATTGAGCATGACCACCACGCCGCCTGCCTTGAGAATGGCCCAGAACAGAACGATGGTCTGAGGCAGATTGGGCAGCATGACCGCCACACGATCGCCGTCGCCGACCCCCAGCTCCCGCAGTCTGCCCGCCATGCGTTCGGCCTGGCGCTTGAGCTGGCGATAGCTCATGAGCGTATTCTGAAAGCGGAGAGCCGCCCGATCCGGGTAACGGCGTGCCGCCTCATCCAGAAAGTGAAAAAGCGGCTTCCCGTAGACAGGAATATCGGTGCTGATACCGTCCTCATAGTGGGCCAGCCACGGACGGGATGGATCAACAGACATGGCTATCTCCTGCATCCGCTGCGGCGGGTGGGCTGTACAGGGCACTGACGACCGCATAGGCCTTGATTCCTTCCTCTCGTCCGGTAAATCCCAGGCGCTCTTCGGTGGTAGCCTTGATGTTGACGGCTTCGGGGGGCAATTGCAGCAGGCGCGCCACATTGCTGCGGATGGCATCCTTGTAGGCTGCCAGCCGGGGTTTCTGCGCTACGAGGGTCATATCTGCGTGGCAGAGACGGAGCCCGGCGCGCTTCACCCGGGTCAGCACCTGATCCAGCAGAATGGCCGAGGAAATATTGTCGAACCGGGCATCCGCATCCGGAAAGTGCTCGCCTATATCTCCGAGGCAGGCGCAGCCCAGCAGGGCATCGCACAAGGCATGCAGGAGCACGTCACCATCGGAATGGGCCAGCACGGCCGGAGCCTTGTCGATAACGACCCCGCCCAGCTTCATGGGACGAGCCTTGGGAGCCTCGGCATCCGGAGCATAGCGGTGCACGTCATACCCCATGCCTGTACGGGGCAGCAGGGAAGACGGCGGACTGAGAAGGGCCATATCTTCCACCGTGGTTATCTTGCAATTCGTCTTTTCCCCGGCCACAACCTGCACCCTGTGGCCTGCGGTCTCCATGAGCATGGCATCATCCGTCACCGGCTGTCCCTGTCCGCGGGCCCATTCCGCCACCCGTGCGGCATGCGCCGCCTCCAGCTCAGCCCGCGCAAACCCCTGCGGCGTCTGTACCGCAACAAGCCTGTGGCGGGGGAGAGTGGAGAGCACCTGATCCCCTTCCACCATCTTGATGGTATCCGTCACCGGCAGAGCAGGAACAACCGCTACAGCGCCGTGGGCAAGAGAGGTACAGACGGCATGCACAAGACGGGCACTCATGAACGGACGCGCCGCATCGTGAATCAGGACATGGCGTACCGTTTGCGGCAGGGCAGCCAGACCGTTGCGCACGGAATCGTCCCTTTCGGCTCCGCCTCCTGCCGCCTTCCAGGGCAGGCCCAGCGGGTGCCGGGCATCAAGCGCACGAACCTCATCCTCACAACGGGTAAGCGCATCCGGCGGAAAGACAAACACGATGCCGGCCACAACGCCACTGCGGCTGAAGGTTCGGGCGCTGTGCCAATAGAGCGGGGCATCCTTCCAGACCAAAAACTGCTTGAACGTGCCGCCGGTAGCGGCGGCCATGCGCGAACCCCGCCCCGCGGCCAGCAGCAGAACCCACGGGCGCGGGATGGCCGAAGAAGCGGACACGGCGTTCTGTTCCTGAGCCTGATCAACGAGTTCGGCGTCCATGGCATTTCCGGCAGAGTTCATGCAAACGGGAGTCGGCCTGTAAGCCGGGTTCTGTCATGCCTGATCGCATGAGGCCACCATTCCTCTAGGAGTGCGGTTACCCGCACCCTCAAGCAACCTACCCGGAAGGATTGGCCGGGCCAGCCTCCTTCCCTATTTGGTCTTGCTCCAGACGGGGTATGCCGAGCATG
>CALVGJ010000244.1 GCA_944327045.1 uncultured Desulfovibrio sp. | reverse complement strand
GCTGACGCTGGCGGATGCCGCCGCCCGGTCCGAAGTGAGCGGAAAACCGCATTTTTTCCGCAAAACGCCAGGCCGTATGATTTGAAACGCACAGCGTTTCAAACGGAAAATGCTCTAAAATGCGCTAATTGTTCAGGGCCAGCTCTTCCAGCCGCCGGGGGTCATGAATGACGACCTCCTTGCAGGAAAAGGCCCCGATGATGCCCTTGTCCCGGAGCTGCCGCAGAATGCGGGCCAGCGTCGCCCGATGAATGCCGAGCAGGGCGGCCACGTCCTGCTGCCGCATGGGGCAGGGAAAGCGTGCGGCATTGCCGTTCTGCCGCGAGAGGTTGAGGATAAAGCGGCAGACATGGGATTCGCGGCTGCCCGTGCCCATATCGGCCAGAAAGGTGTAATGAATGAGAATCTTGATGCCCATGGAGTGGAGCAGGCTGGCCACCTGCCGCGGGTGTGCGGACAGGAAGGCTTCATCCTGAAGCAATTCCTCCGGGAAGCGCCAGATTTCCGAAGGCTCAAGGCATTGAAAGACCACTCCCGGTTCATAGCTGGAAACCGTACGGGCCTCGTTGAACAGGCAGCCTGGCCCAACCCGCAGGGTCAGCCGCTCGCGTCCGCAGGCGGCGATGTAGGCAATGGCGACGGAGCCGCGGGAAAGATAGTACATGCCGCGCCAGCGGGTATGCGGAATGACGGCATCCTTTTCAAAATCGCGCCGGGTGGCCAGATGCAGAACCTCTTCCCAGCAGGGATTGAGGCCGACAATGCGTCCGGTGCGGGCAAGGGTGGCATCAAGGGGCGGAGTATTTCCGTCAGAAGCTGGCCGGGACATGGAACCTTCCTTGTCGCTGTTGCGTGCGGCATTGGTGCATGCGGCGAGGAGCAATCCGCCTCCCGCCGCGTATCCCCCGATGGGGCGTGCCTTCCGTTCTTGCCAAAAGGGATGGCATGTCGTACGAAAGCAGGGGGCGGATCCCGCCACTGTCTCATTTGTACCAATACGAGTATGCCACATCTTTCCTCCGCTGTCTCTTTCCCCTTGCCCGCCGCCGTGACCACGCCGGAACAGGCGCGTGAACTGCTGACCCTGCCGGATGCACGCCTTTTTGACGGAGCCGAGCGCCTGCGGCAGGCCGCCTTCGGCAAGCGCATTTCCCTGTGCGCCATCATCAATGCCCGCAGCGGCAATTGCGGCATGGACTGCCGTTTCTGCTCGCAAAGCCGTCATAACCGGACGCCCATTGCCGCCTTTCCCCTGCTGGAGGCGGACGTCCTGCAGCGGCGCATTCTGGAACTGGCCCGCTGGCCCGTGCGGCACATCGGCATCGTGACCAGCGGCGGCGCGCTGCAACAGGAAGAGCTGGATCGTGTTCTCGACGTGCTGCGGCAACTGCCGGAAGCGGTTCGCCGCCGGGTCTGCACCTCGTTCGGCCGTCTTGCTCCTGATGCGCTCCGGACGCTTGCCCGCGAAGGCGTGCGGCGCTTTCATCACAATCTGGAAACCTCCCGCAATTTTTATCCGCGGATATGCACTACCCAGCGCTGGGAACAGCGCTACGCCACGGCACAGCATGTGCGGGCAGCCGGTTTGTCGGTCTGTACGGGCGGCCTGTTCGGACTGGGCGAAAGCTGGGAGGATCGCATCGAGCTGGCCTTCAGCCTGCGTGAGCTTGGCGTGGACAGCGTGCCCATCAATTTCCTGCATCCCCATCCGCAGACTCCCCTTGGGGACAGGCCGCCGCTGACGGCCGACGAGGCCCTGCGTATCATTGCGCTGTTCCGGCACATCCTGCCGGGCACGACGCTCCGCATCTGCGGCGGACGCCCGGAAACGCTGGGCGACCGCCAGAAGGAAATTTTCCGCGCCGGAGCCGATGCTCTCATGACCGGCGATTATCTGACCACGCACGGCTGCGCCGTGGAACAGGATTGCGCCATGATCGCCGCGGCCGGTCTGGAGGTTGCGCAGCCATGAGCCATCCATCACGGCAAATACTGGCCGATGCGTCCGTCTTTGTCAGCGGAACCGGAACGGACGTGGGCAAGAGCGTGGCCACAGCCGCACTGCTGCGGGCCCTGCGTCAAGCCGGATTGGCGGTACAGGCCGTCAAGCCCGTACAGACAGGCGTGGAGGATGCCGCCCGCGAAGGCGATGCCGCCTGCTACGCACAGGCCGTGGCGGACATGCCGCCGGGCCCGCTGCCGCCCGCGGCCACGCTGCACAGTTTCCGGCTGCCTGCCTCGCCCCATCTGGCGGCTGCCCGCGAGGGCGCACAGCTAACGGTTGCCGGGCTGCGGCAGGACATCGAAACGCACTGGCGCACGCTTATGGCCGCGCACGCCGGAGCCGGGCCGTGCGCCGTGCTGCTGGAAGGGGCGGGCGGTCTGCGCGTCCCCTTCAATGAGCGGGAAGATACGCTTGATCTCATGGCCGCGTTGGCCGCGCCGGTGGTCATTGTGGCACGCAACGGGCTGGGGGCGCTCAATCTGGCGCAGCTCACCCTCGATGCCGTGCGGGACAGGGGACTTGTGACGGCTGGGCTCATACTCATGCCGCCGTCGGATGCTCTCGGTACGCCGGATGAGGCGACGCGGGCCATTCTGGCCGATAATGAGCACTGGCTGCGCGCCCGACTGGAAACCGAGGGCATTCCCGTGGCCGTACTGCCGTGGGTACGTCTGAACGCCGCGGGCTGGGAACGGCTGGCTCAGGCCGTCCGTCCCGTGGCGCAGGCTCTGGCCGCGCTGCTGCGCACGCCGTCGCATACGGCGGAAGCGCTGGTGCGGCGGGACAAAAAGGTTCTCTGGCATCCCTACACTTCAGCGACCCATCCGCTGCCTGTCTTTGCGGCCCGGCGCAGTCATCACAACCGGCTGGTGCTGGCGGACGGCCGGGAGCTTGTGGACGGCATGTCCTCCTGGTGGGCGGCGGTGCACGGCTACAATCATCCGCGTCTGCTGGCCGCCTTGCGGGCGCAGGCCGGGCGCATGCCGCACGTCATGTTCGGCGGCCTGACTCATGCGCCCGCCGTGGAGCTGGCCGAGCGCCTCCTCGACATGCTGCCGCAGGGACTGGCGCGCGTCTTTCCCGCCGATTCCGGGTCCGTTGCCGTGGAGGTGGCCCTGAAAATGGCCCTGCAATACCAGCAGGGCATCGGACAAACACGGCGTACGCGCTTTCTGACGCCGCGCGGCGGCTATCACGGCGACACCACAGGGGCCATGAGCGTGTGCGATCCGGTCACCGGCATGCACAGCCTCTTTGCGCGCATGCTGCCGCAGCAGCTTTTCATGGAACGGCCCCGCTGCCGCTTTGACCAGCCCTTTGATCCCGCCAGTCTGGACGACTCCCGGCAAAAGCTGGCCGAGCACGGGCACGAGGTGGCGGCGGTCATCCTGGAGCCGGTGGTGCAGGGGGCCGGGGGCATGTGGTTCTACCATCCCGACTACCTGCGGGGACTGGCGCAACTTTGCCGTGAAGCCGGGGCCCTGCTCATTTTTGACGAGATCGCCACGGGCTTCGGACGTACGGGGACGCTGTTCGCCGCCGAGCGGGCGGGTGTCACGCCGGATATCCTCTGCTGCGGCAAGGCCCTTACCGGCGGCGTGCTGACGCTGGCCGCCACCGTCTGCACCGAACAGGTGGCGGACGGCATTTGCCGGGACGGAAACGTCTTCATGCACGGGCCGACCTACATGGGCAATCCGCTGGCCTGTGCCGTGGCGCTGGCCAGTCTGCGCCTGCTGGAGGAAGAAGACTGGCAGACGCGGGTTCAGATGCTTGAAAGAGGGTTGCGGCAGGGGCTGGCTCCCTGTGCGGGCCTGCCGGGCGTGGCCGATGTGCGCGTTCTGGGCGGCATCGGCGTGGTGGAAACGACGGAACCGGTTCCCGTGGCCCGGCTTCAGGCCTTTTTTGTGGAGCGTGGCGTCTGGATACGGCCCTTTGCGCGCCTGATCTACCTTATGCCGCCCTATGTGACGCCGCCGGAAGACCTTGCCCGTCTGTGCGACGCGGTAGGCGATGCCGTACGGCAGGGCGTGCATCTGCCGAACTAGATGTAGAGTGTCAACACACCCTGGCAGGAGCAAGCCGTTTCTGTCGGACATTCCTGCTTTCCATACGATAAGCAGTCACCGGAACAGCTATAGCGGTACAGTTGCGACGTCGGTGCACCGGGGGCAGGCGGCGCATTTGCATGAGCGGGCACCAAGGAGCATCAAGTCCCGTCTTGTATCCGCTGTCGCAGATGGCGGGCGGCCTCATCGGTCAGCTCGTCCACAAGGCACAGGACGTGCCGGATTTCTTCGGGCGTGATGGCCTCATAATGGATGCCGGCGCAGCAGCAGACGGCGCACCCGGCGGCCTGAGCGAGCCGTGCGGCAACCTGCCGGGCAAGTTCGTCCTCCCGATGTCCGGGACGGCCGATGGACTGTGCGGCCTCCTCACCGGCCGCGCGTTCCCGCGGCGGCAGAGCCAGCGCCGTTGCGCCGATGTGCGCCGCGCCGCCGCGCAGCAGGGCTAGCCAGTCCCGCCCCTGCGGCAGCAGATCGAGCCGCAGAAGCAGGCGGCCCTGACGCCGTTCACAGCACAGGGCATTGTCGAAAGGGGAAGGCATGGCGGCAGGCCGGAGGACTGAGGCCATAGGGCAGGGCTCCCGTAAAAGTTCCGTCTGCAAGGCAAAAGGGAAGGGACACCATATCCATGATGTCGTCCTCCAGTTCACCCGCGAGATAAACTTCCTCATCTGCTTTCGTCAAGGCGACGAAACGGATAAAATTATGATGGGAGTCAATTTACGCTCTGCAAACGGCAAGAGGCAAGGAAACAGCATGCGGACGGCGACCATCCTGCACCGCGTGGCGCTGGCGACAGGCTATGCGGTCATGCCGTTTCTCCTGACGGATGCACTGCATCCGCCGCAATGCCTGTCGTCCGGCGTTGTGCTGTACGGTTATACCGCACTTGCCCTTTTTCTTGCCGCTGAAAAGAAACCGTGGCTGAATGCGCTGCATGCCTCCCTCTTTTTTCTCTTTGTCTTTCTGCTGTCTTTTTTGTCTGCGGAAAATTTCAGCATGTCGCCGGGGGATTTCTGCCGCTTTGTACTGTCTCCGCCTGAAGAGTATAACCGCACGACGGACATTCAGGAGTTTCTTGCCTCGCTTGCGCTGATGTTTCCTGTCGTTTGGGGGATATTTTCCTGTCTGTATGTCGCGGCGGCATCCTGCGCGCAATGGATGCGGCGGCGCATCCACGGGGACGGACAGCGGCAGGCGGATGCCTGAGCATCGCATGCGGAGCCTCAGCCACCGGCAAGAAAGATTTTCACGAACACTTCCAGCAAAGGAGGGCGCTGCCTATGGTTCTTGATCCTACCCAACATCCTGACTGGGAAATCGCCCGGGATGCGGAAACGCGCATGAAGCCCATCGGGACCGTGGCACAGGAATTCGGCCTCCTGCCGGAAGAGGTGCTGGCCTACGGGCATTACATGGCAAAAGTCGAACAGCATGCCGTGCTCCGGCGACTGGAGAACCGGCCCAACGGCAAATATGTGGACGTCACGGCCATCACGCCCACGCCGCTGGGCGAGGGGAAATCCACGACGACCATCGGTCTGGTGCAGGGCCTTGCCAAACGAGGGCAGCGCTCCTCGGCCGCCATCCGGCAGCCGTCCGGCGGCCCGACCATGGGCATGAAGGGCTCCGCCGCCGGGGGCGGGCTGGCCCAGTGCATTCCGCTCACCCCGTATTCGCTCAACTTCACGGGGGATATGCACGCCGTGACCGCGGCGCACAATCTGGCCATGACGGCCCTGACTGCGCGCATGCAGCACGAGCGCAACTATGACGACGCCACACTGGCCCGCCTGTCCGGCATGCGGCGCCTCAACATCGACCCTACCCGCGTGGACATGGGCTGGGCCATGGACTTCTGCGCCCAGTCCCTGCGTAATATCATCATCGGCATGGAAGGCAACGGCCGCCGCAACGACGGCTTCATGATGCGTTCCCGCTTTGACATCACGGCCGCCTCGGAAGTTATGTCCATCCTTTCCGTGGCGCGGGACCTGGCCGACCTGCGGGCCCGGCTCGCCCGCATGGTGCTGGCACGCGACCGGGACGGCAAGCCTGTGACCGCGGCGGACCTGGAAGTGGCCGGAGCCATGACCGCCTGGCTGGTGGATGCCGCCAAACCCAATCTTATCCAGACCATCGAGGGGCAGCCCGTGCTGGTGCATGCGGGGCCCTTTGCCAATATCGCCCTGGGACAAAGCTCCATCATTGCCGACCGTGTGGCCCTCAAGCTGAGCGACATTCATGTGACGGAATCCGGCTTCGGCGCGGAGATCGGCTTTGAAAAGTTCTGGAACGTCA
>CALVGJ010000243.1 GCA_944327045.1 uncultured Desulfovibrio sp. | reverse complement strand
CGAATCCCGCGGCGACGGCAGCGGCGGGCATACTGTCCATCCGCCGAACCATTTCCTCTCGACCTCTGGGCGTAAGTTTGGCATTCTTATGGCTGTTCACCCTTTTCCTCGCTCGCTTGTTGGTTTGCGTGGTAACTTCCAACTTACCGAATGAGGAAAGGGTGAACAACCTATCGGAACACAACATCTAGGGCATTCTTGGTTTGAAACGCTTTGCGTCTCAAACCCTACGGCCTGTCGTTTCGCGGAAAAAACGCGGTTTTTCCGCTCACTTTGGGCCGGGCGGCGCTGTGCCGCCGCCTCGCGTTCCGCCTTTTTCAAAGGCAAAACGCTCTAACCAGCGAGAAAACATATGGAAGTCGAACAGACCGGCGTTGCGGACGTGCTCCTCATACGCCCGAAAATCTGGGGAGATCAGCGGGGCTTCTTTGTGGAAACCTGGCAGCGGGATCGCTATGCCGCCGCAGGCATCGACCTGCCCTTTGTGCAGGACAACCATTCCCGCTCCCGCGGCGGTACCCTGCGCGGCCTGCATTTTCAGCGCCGCCATCCGCAGGGCAAGCTGGTTTCCGTCTCTCTGGGCAGCGTCTTTGACGTGGCCGTGGACATCCGGCCCGACTCCCCTACCTTCGGGAAGTGGTTCGGCGCCGTCCTGACGGCGGAAAATCAGCATCAGCTCTGGGTGCCGCCGGGCATGGCGCACGGTTTCCTCGTCCTGAGCGAAACCGCGCATTTCCACTACAAGTGCACGGACTTCTACCATCCCGAGGACGAGGGCTCCCTGCGCTGGGATGACCCGGACATCGGCATTGTCTGGCCGGATTCGCCGGAGCGAATCCTTTCCGACAAGGACAGGGCCGCGCCCGGCTGGCGCGAGGTGCGGGACGCCCTGCTGGGCCGGAACGCCTGAGCCAGGCGCGTCCGGTTCCCCCTTTCCGACACGCCGTCCCTGACGGCAGGAGCATGAAAACGCATGTACGACACTCCGCTGCGCCGTGTTGCCGCCATTCACGATCTTTCCGGCTTCGGGCGTGTTTCGCTGACCGCGGCCATTCCCATCCTCAACAACATGGGCATCCAGACCTGCCCCCTGCCCACGGCGGTGCTCTCCACCCAGACCGGCGGCATGACAGGCTTTACCTTCCATGACCTGACCGGCGAGATGCACCCCATTCTCGATCACTGGCAGCGCCTGCAGCTGACCTTCGACTGCGTGTACTCCGGCTTTCTCGGCAATCTGGATCAGGTGGAGATCGCCGGGCGCTGCATACGGGATTTTCTCAAGCCTTCCGGCTTTGCGCTGGTGGACCCCGTGCTGGCGGACAACGGAGAACTTCTGCCCACCCAGACCATGGACATGGTGCGGGCCATGCGCCGACTCATCAGCCTTGCCCACATCGTGACGCCCAACCTCACCGAGGCCGCCCTGCTGCTGGACGAGCCCTACCGTCCCGACCTTTCCCCGGAGGACCTCAAGAGCCAGCTTGTCCGCCTGTCGGACATGGGGCCGCATCAGGTGGTCATCACCAGCGCCCCGGCCTACCGGGACGGCTACTGCGGCTCCGTGGCCTACGACCGGACGGAAGACCGCTTCTGGATGGTCAGCAGCCGCTGGATCGACGCCTTCTATCCCGGCACGGGGGACGTCTTCGCCAGCGTCCTTGTGGGAGCCCTGCTCCAGGGCGACAGCCTGCCCCTCGCGGTAGAGCGCGCCGTGCGCTTCGTAACGCGGGGCATCAGCGTCACCCTCACCCAGAACACCGTCAACACCGAAGGCATCCTGCTTGAACAGGTGCTCTCCAGCCTGAACGACAGGGACGGTCTCGGCCAGTATACGGAATTCTAGATGTTGTGTTCCGATAGGCTGTTCACCCTTTCCTCGCCGCTTGCTGGTTTGTCTGGCAACTTCCAGCTTACCGAATGAGGAAAGGGGGGAACAGCCTATTGAAATACACCGGTTACACCGTGCCGCCGCGCTGCCGCAGCGACAAGTGCGGGATGAAGAACGGTCTCAGAAACGCCCTCGCGTGGAGGCCTGCAGTTCCACTTCCAGCCCCGCCAGTGCCCGTCGCAGCATGTCCAGCCCGTGGCCCACGGCACGGCGGCGCGTCCACTGCCGCCCCATATAGCGTCCCTGCGGGCGCATGACCCGCAACCAGGTGCGATCGGCCCCGGCAAGTGCGATGTAGACAAGCCCCACCGGCTTTTCCTCGGTGCCGCCGTCCGGCCCGGCAATGCCGGTGATGCCGATGCCCCAGTGGCTGCCCGCCCGCTCGCGTACCGCAGTGGCCATATGCCGGGCGACCTCCTCGCTCACCGCGCCCACGCGGGCAAGCAGCTCCTCCGGTACGCCCAGCAGGCGCGTCTTGCTCTCATTGGCATAGGTCACGACCCCGGTACGGAAGACGGCCGAGGAGCCGGGCACGTCCGTAATGGCCGCGGCCAGCAGGCCGCCGGTGCAGGATTCCGCCGTGGCCACCGTCTGTCCGCGCCGGGCCAGTTCCGGCACTACCACGCTTTCCAGATTGTCCACGTCCACACCGTAGACCACATCCCCCAGCAGCTCCCGCACGCGGGCCAGTGTGGGCGCGGCAAGAGCCTCGGCCGCTTCGGCGCTTTCCGCCTTGGCCGTCACCCGCACGAACATTTCCCCGTCCGTGGCATAAGTGGCGGTGGACGGATTGGCCAGTCCGGTCAGCTCGGCCAGCCGCAGGGCGGCGTCCCCTTCGCCCTGGGCAAAGGTGCGCACCATATGCGAACAGATGCAGGCCTGCGTGCGGGCGGCCAGAATGGGCACGAGCTGTTCCCGCAGCATGGGCAGCAGTTCGCGCGGCGGGCCGGGCAGCATGGCCACGGCCTTGCCGTCGGCGCGGCAGGCATAGCAGCCCGGGGCGGTGCCGATGCGGTTGGGCAGGGCGCGGGAGCCGCGCGGCAGCATGACCTGTTTATATTGATTGGGCCCCATGGGCCGCTCGCCGAAATATTCCTTCAGCCGTTCCAGACTGTCGGCGTCCTCCTCCAGCGGCATGCCCAGCACGGCGGCGATGGTTTCCTTGGTCAGATCGTCTTCCGTGGGGCCCAGTCCGCCGGTGGTGATGACCAGCTCGCTGCGCGAGAGCGCCTCGCGCAAGGCATCCTCCAGACGCCGGGGATTATCGCCCACCACGCAACTGTGCAGCACGTCGATGCCCAGCGCGGAAAGTTCACGTCCCACATGGGCAGCATCGGAATTGATGGTGTGCCCCAGCAGCAGCTCCGTCCCAACAGCAATGATTTCCGCCCGCATGGCGATCACGCTCCCTTTTTCCTTGCGGAAAGCTCGTCCACGATTTGCCGGGCACACGCTTGCGGCGTACGATCCACTGTAGGCACCACACAGTCCGCCCGCTCCGGGGCCTCAAAGGGGGAGGAAATGCCGGTAAACTCCGCAATGAGCCCGGCACGCACCTTCTTGTACAAGCCCTTGGGGTCCCGCGCTTCCGCCACGTCCAGCGGCGTATTGATGTAAATTTCAAAAAAGCGCTCCGCGCCCACGATGCGCCGCGCTTCCTCACGAGCTGCGGCCAGAGGCGAGATGAAGGCCACAATGGGCGATACGCCCGCCTGCAGCAAAATGGACGCCACTTCGGCCACACGCCGCTGATTTTCCGCCCGATCCGCCTCGGAAAAACCGAGGTCCCGGCACAAGCCCTGCCGCACGATATCCCCGTCGAGGATAAAGGGATTTTCTCCCCGTTCACGCAGCAGCGGCAGCAATTCCCCGGCTATGGTGGATTTTCCTGCCCCGGACAGGCCGGTAAACCAGTAACAGAAAGCTTGCGTCATGTACAAACTCCTTGCAATGTGATTCCTTTCTTTTAGCCGCTCCCCTCTGGTGACGCAAGCAAAGCGCACGAGGCCCCCACAAGGCGCTTGCCAGCCGGGACAAGCCCGATTAAGCTGTGCGCAATCTCATACATTACGGGAAACTGCCATGAAAAATATCTGTCTTGTCCTGGCCCTGCTCATCCTCGCCAACCAGAATGTCTGCGCGCGCACGCTGGATGCCGACTATTTTACCTTCGACGTGCCGGACGGCTGGGACGTGGTCATGGAACCCACCTGGGAAGAGAAAAACGTCAGTCTGGTGGTGGCCCGTGCGGACAAACGGTCGGCAGCCACGCTGGTGGCGGGCGAGACCCACGGAACGCGCATGGACATCATCGCTTCCATGTTTGCCCAGATGTTCCAGACCAATATGCCCGTGGAGCGGCAGGGCAACGTCTATACCGTGCCCTTTGAAAAGGAAAATGTCACCGGTCGCCTCTGGATGACGGAAAGCAACGGGCTTTTCATCATCTACTCCCTGACGGGCGATGACCACGCGGCCCTGAACATGGTCAAGTCCGCCGTGAAGAGTACGCGCTATCCGGGCATTGTCCTCCCTTAGGGCCTGTTAACTCTCTTCATTCCCTGTTTGGGGGACGGGGGATGAGGCAAGCACTCATCCCCAAATACGCGGGGCATGAACGCCGGGCACTTGTCCGTCGGCCTGCGTTGTTGCCGGGTCTTCCTCCGGCAGGCGCACGGAAGGCGGTCGGAAAATTTCTTGCCACCTTTTTTGATTTCGTGTTACGCACCCTCTCACCGGCAGCTCTTCCGCTGGCGGCAATCCGCAGAGAGGCGTAATACCATGCACATTTCCGAAGGGGTTCTTTCTCCCGCCGTCCTGACGGGCGGGGCCGTCCTGGCAGCCGCCGGCACCTGGGCGGGGCTGCGCCGCGTGGACTATGACCGGCTCATGCAGGTGGCCATTCTGAGCGCCGTCTTTTTTGTGGGCTCGCTTGTCCATGTGCCGGTGGGCCTCGGCAGTGCCCATCTGCTCCTCAACGGCCTGCTGGGCGTGCTGCTGGGCTGGGCCGTCTTTCCGGCCCTGCTGGTGGCCCTGCTGCTGCAGGCCCTGCTGTTCCAGTTCGGCGGGATCACGGTGCTGGGCGTCAATGTGGCGACCATGGGCGGCGGCGGCATTCTGGCCCATTATCTTTGCCGCTGCTGCTGCCGTCTGCCGCACTACGGCCCCTTGCTGGGCGGCTTTCTCGGCGGCGCGGTGGGCGTGCTGGCGGCCGGTCTGCTGACGGCGGCGGCGCTGGCCCTCTCCGGTGAAGCCTTTTACGCGGCTGCCCGGCTTGTGCTGCTGGCACACCTGCCCATCATGCTGGCCGAGGGCTGCCTTACCCTGTTTACGGTCAGCTTTCTGGTGCGGGTGCGGCCCGGCGTTCTGCCCTTCGCCTGCCCTGCCCGGCGACTTTCCTGATCCGCCGCAAGGTTGCTCGTCGTGTTTGCCCAACTCTTTGCCCAAGGTCACAGCCTGCTGCACAGGCTTGATCCGCGCGTGCGTCTGGGAACGGCGGCGGGCAGCGCCATCTGCCTTGCGCTTGTGCAGACGCGCCCGGCGGCCCTCTACGGTCTGGCCGTGGGCGCGGGTCTGCTGCTGCTTTCCCGTCCGCCGTGGGGCGCAGCCCTGCGGCGGCTGCTGGCGGTCAACCTCTTTCTGCTGTTTCTCTGTCTGCTGACGCCCTTCAGCCTGTCGGGCGATCCGCTGTGGCAGTGGGGCCCCCTTGTCGCCAGCCGTCAGGGGGTGACGCTTGCCCTCGTGCTCTGGGCCAAATCCAATGCCCTTGTCCTCTGCTTTCTGGCGCTGGTGGCCACCATGCCCGTTTCCACGGCCGGATATGCGCTGCAACGACTCCGCTGTCCGGCCAAGCTCGTTTTTCTGCTTCTCTTCGCCGGACGATACGTGCATGACATGGCCGACGAATGGCACACCCTGCTTGCCGCCGCCCGCCTGCGCGGTTTCCGGGCCCGCACGTCTTTCCACAGCTACCGCACGCTTGCCTCCCTGCTGGGGCTGCTGCTCCTGCGCGGGCTGGACAAGGCGCAGCGCGTCCATGAAGCCATGCTGCTGCGGGGCTTTCGGCAGCGCTTTTTCTGTGTGACGCCCTTTCAGGCCCATGCC
>CALVGJ010000242.1 GCA_944327045.1 uncultured Desulfovibrio sp. | reverse complement strand
GTGTTCAGCTTATCAAAGAGGATCATATAGTAGTTCGCGTACAAGCCCAGCTCGGCAGGCAGGAAGGCAAGGGCGGGGATCGCGATCAGCAGGGGGAGCAGTCCGGCGGATACGGAGCACGACAGGGGCGCTTTGGCGGCCAGCCGGGAGCCCAGTTTCGTGACGACGAGGAGAAGGCAGCAGGGGGCCCCTATGTAGCCGCAGCAGATCGCCGGCAAGGCGATAAAAAAGCTGTTGGGAAGAAAGAGGAAAGGGAAGATAAAAAGGCCGGGGAGGATCATCATGCCGCCCGCGCTCATGATGAGAACCCCGAAGCCCAGAGCCGCGGCCATAAGCGCATAGCGAAGATATTCCCGCGTCATCATCGGACCTCCTCCGTGTCCTTGCGTTCCTTTGTGTCGTCGCTCCCGCCGCCGTTCTCGGCATTTCCGTCGCTTTCCTCGTCCCACGGCAGATAGCCCGCCCGGCGGATGAGGTCGCGGCCTTGAGAGCTTTTTCCGTTTGAAACGCCTTGCGTTTCAAAGCATACGGCCTGTCGTTTCGTGGAAAAAGCGCGGTTTTTCCGCTCGCTTTGGGCCGGGCGGCGCTGTGCTGCCGCCTCGCGTTTCGCCTTTTTCAAAGGCAAAACGCTCTAATGTCTTTTTTTCGTTTACCCGCGCGACTGTTGGCACGAAAAACCAGGAGAAACATGGCGTAGGTCAGCAGAAAAGCCAGTATCACCCTTTCGGGATAGCGCAGTAAAATGCTGGAGAACAAAAGTGCATACGGAAGCGAGAGGCAAAAGAAGAGCAGCGACGGCAGCAGGAGCGGCATGAAGCCGGGGGAGAAAGCGGATACGGCCTGTGCGCGGGCAGCCAGCCAGCAGCCGCACGCCACCGGGATGCCGGAGCAGAAACCGATGATCGCCCCATGGAAGCTGCTCCACAGAAGCGTGTCGAGATCATCCAGATCGCCTTTCATAAAGACCGTGCTCAACATCGCGCAGATCGGCAGGAAGATAACGCTCACGGCAGCGACTGCGACCAGATAGCGGCGATAGGCCCGCGCCATCGTACCTGTGCCGCTCGCGGCGGCGGGCCGTTCTTCTTCACCGTGCTTTTCCGTCCTTTTCCGTGCGCGGTGGCTGAGAGAGAAGGCAAGCAGGAACAGCGCGTACAGCAGACCGGTGGTGATACGCAGATAGTGCAGCATATCCAACTCATTAAAGAGAAGCACATAGGGGTTCGGGTACATGCCCAGCCCGGCAGGCAGGAAGGCAAGGGCGGAGATGGCCGGCAGCAGGGGGAGCAGTCCGGCGGATACGGAGCACGACAGGGGCGCTTTGGCGGCCAGCCGGGAGCCCAGCTTGGTGACGACGAGGAGAAGGCAGCAGGGGCCCCCTATGTAGTCGCAGCAGATCACCGGCAAGGCGATAAAAAAGTCGTCGGCAAGAAAGAGGGAAGGGAAGATAAAAAGGCAGGGGAGGATCACCATGCCGACCGCGCTCATGATGAGAACTCCGAAGCCCAGGGCTGCGGTCTTAAGCGCATAGCGAAGATATTCCCGCGTCATCATCGGGCCTCCTCCGTGTCCTTGCGTTTCTTTGTGTCGTCGCTCCCGCCGCCGTTCTCGACATTTCCGCCGCTTTCGTCGTCCCACGGCAGATAGCCCGCCCGGCGGATGAGGTCGCGGCCTTCGGGGCCGAGCAGCCAGTCCCGGAAGGCGCGGCTTTCCGCATCGAGCGGGCGGCAGGAGATCATGCAGAGCGGCAGGGCGAGCGGATAGCTGCCGTCGCGCACGGTCGCGTCCGTGGGCAGCACGCCGTCCACGGCCAGCGGGCGGACATCGCCGTCCGGGAACCACTGGCCCAGATACCAGCGCAGGCCGAAGCCCAGCGCGTTGTTCCGCTTGTAGTAGCGGGACACGACGTTGACGGACAAAAAGTCGCAGCTCCTGAGTTCTTCCCGCAGGGCGGGCAGGGGCGTTTCCCCGCGCAGGATGAAACGCGCCAGCATGTACTGATTCTCATTGTTTTTTTCATGCTGGAAGGGGAGGATGCGCTCGTCCCGGCCGCCGACTTCCTCCCAGTTGGTGATCTCCCCGGTGTAGATGCGCCGGAGCTGTTCGCTGCTCAGGCTTCTTACGGGATTGTCCTTCTGGACAAAAAAGACGAGGGCCTCGTGGGCCAGCGGCCGCACGTTGGGCGTCAGTCCCTGCGCGCGCCACGCGTCAAGCTGCCGCTGTGACGGCGGCGGGCCGAAAAAAATGTCCGTATCCCCGTCGGCCAGCCCTTCCAGCCCCCTCATATCGCCTCGCTGCCAGCCGACCGCTATCTCCGCTTCAAAGCGAGCCTCATCGGTAAGGGGACGGCCGTCCTCGTCAAGGCAGGTCAGGGCCTGGAAGGCGGCGGCATACAGGGGCAGGGCGGCCAGCGTGCCGTCCAGCCGGGGCAGGTCCCCGACAAGGCGCAGGGAGGGCGGCGTGGCAGGCAGCGTCAGGGCGTTGTCCACGCGGTGAGGGGAGTACCTTTCCGCAAATTCCCAGTCCAGCAGGGGGACGACATCGTCGCCGGAAAGGGTCCTGTCCTGCACGCTCTGCCAGGTGAGGCCGGTGGCCACGCACAGGACGGCAAGCGGCAGGAAGAGGCGCAGCATCCCTTTGCGGCGTTCCCGCGCGGGTTCGCGTGTGCGGTTCCTGAGGCAGAAGGCCAGAAGGAACAGGGCATACAGCGGCAGGAAGATCACTCCCCCCAGCGCATACATGGCAAGCGGAATGTCGATGGGGAAAAACAGCAGACAGCAAAGTGCCGCGCCGAGCGCCAGCAGCGGCGGCAGCAGCAGGGGCAGGAATTTGGCGGCGAAGGTGGGCGGAAAATGCGCTCGCGCCGCCAATAACCAGCCGCAGGCTGACGGTATGGCCAAAATGATGATGACGGCTGCCAGACGGAAAAACGCGGGAGGGAGGACTTTCATCAGCGGAAAGAGGCCGCCCAGGATCAGCGGCAGGGGCAGGAAACTCACGACGGTAGCCGTCGTCAGGTAGCAAAGATATTTCCGCGTCATCATCGGGCGTCCTCCGTGTTCTTGCGTTCCCTTGTGTCGTCGCTTCCGCCGCCATACTCCTTGTCCCACGGCAGATAGCCCGCCCGACGGATGAGGTCGCGGCCTTCGGGGCCGAGCAGCCAGTCCCGGAAGGCGCGGCTCTCGTCGCTGAGCGGGCGGCAGGAGATCATGCAGAGCGGCAGGGCGAGCGGATAGCTGCCGTCGCGCAGGGTGGCGTCCGTGGGCGGCACGCCGTCCACGGCCAGCGGGCGGAAATCCCCGTCCGGGAACCACTTGTCCAGATACCAGCGCAGGCCGAAGCCCAGCGCGCCCGGCCTGTTGCGGTAGGCGGCCACACGGCGGACGGGGCCGCTGTCGCAGGGATCGAGCCGGCTTTCCTCCCACAGGGGCGGGGCGGCCTCCTCGCCGCACAGGATGAGCTGTTCCAGCGCACGCTGGTTCTCGTCCCCATTCTCATGCTGGAAGAGAAAAATGCGTTCGTCCCGGCCGCCGACTTCCTCCCAGTTGGTAATCTCCCCGGTGGCGATGCGCCGGAGCTGCTCCCTGCTCAGGCTTCTTACAGGATTGTCCCTGTGGACGAAAAAGACGAGGCCCTCGCGGGCCACAGGCCGTACGTCAGGCGTCAGCCCCTGTGCGCGCCACTCGTCAAGCTGCCGCTGCGACGGCGGCGGCCCGAAAAAGAAGGCTATCTCCCCGGCGGCCAGCCGTTCCCAACCGTCCATACCGTTGCACTCCACCACCGGCGGCTTGTGGCGCTCCCGTCGTTCGGCGGAGGTGAGACGCTCGCCGTCCACAGCCCGCGATGCGGCGGCGTAGAGCGGCAGGGCGGACAGGGTGCCGTCCAGCCGGGGCTGGTTTGCCTCAAGGCGCAGCGAGGGCGGCGCGGCCGGGAGGACGACGCCCTTGAAATCGTCGAGGCAGTACGGCCGTATGCGTTGCGCATCGTCAAAAAAGGTGACGCGCAGCACGGCATACAGTTCGAGGCCCACGACAGCGCCGCAGACGGCCGCCGTCAGCAGCAGGCAGGCAAGGCCGCTGCGGCGCTCCCGTGTCGTCTCCCGTTTGCGGTTCCCGACAAGGAAGGCAAGAAAAAAAAGACCGTACTGGGGCAGCAGCAGAAAACGCACGCCGTCCGCAAAATCCGCAAAGGTGGTGGGAGGAACGCGCAGATGGCGGCTCATCAGGAAGAGGTAGACGCAGGGCGGCAACAGGAGAGGCAGGAATTTGGCGGAAAAGGTGGGCGGGAAATGCGCCCGCGCCGCCAAGGACCAGCCGCAGACAAGGGGCAGGATGACGCACAACGCGAGCACGCCCGGCACCGTGAGGATCGAGAAGGCCGGACGGGCAAGGCCGATCATCAGACCGTTGTCCATGAGAAGATACGGCAACAGCGGCAGCGGAAACAAAAAGCTCACGGCAAAGGCCGTGACCATGTAACGCAGCTTTTCCCCCGTCCCCATCAACAGTCCCCTTGCTCCGCCCGACTGCGCCGGTATGCCGCCTTCCGTACAGGCACATCCCCGACACGATACAGGACATAGCCACCCCGAAGCAAGTCCAACAGCGTCAACGGCTGCGATGATACTATTCGTTGCTTTGCTTGCTTTGGGGGGAAGGGGAAGCCCATCCCTTCCCCAGCGTGCTTTTACCGGGGGAGGGAACAGGGACGCGAGGTGAGCCCGCTCCCCAAAAAACAAGGAGGTGGCGTATCGTGGAAGGTGTGTTGATATGCTCTGGGGCGCGGGCGCGGTGACGTGACAGCGCACGGTAACGGCCGGACGTGGCTTTGTCTTTTTGTTGTGCCGCCGGGGGACTGGGGCACATGGCGGAGGCGGGGCGTTACGCTGACAGTGAGTGACCCCGGCAAGATTTTCGAGGGGAGGGGGCGCGGGGGAGGGGAACCTTTGCAAAGGTTCCCCTTCCCCGCATACGCCGCCAGCCCCGCGTCCGGCGTCACTGACAAAAAACCGGCGGGAGGCACGATCCGCCGGTTTTGTGGAGGTCAGCACGGCGTGAAAACGGATGCTGACGCAAGGTGTGGCAAAAAACGTCTCCGGGGGGCTGGGGGGCGTGGCTGGTCGGCTAGTCCTCGCCTTCGGCGTGGGACTGCTTGCCCGCGCCCTTGAGGCCGTACATGGTGGTGGAACCGGAGGACCAGAATTCCAGCACTTCTTCATTGACGAGCTGGGTGAGGAGCTTTTTCACTTCGCGGGGACCCTTGTCGGGGAAAAGGTCGGTGAAGTCCTTGAAATAGAATTTGGACTTGGCGGCGGATTTGCTCTTGAGAAAGTCGATGATTACGTCTTTGTCGGCCATGTCAGTCTCCTGTCCCGGCGGCGCGTGGCGCGCCGCCGGGGTCGTGTCGAACCGGGGGTAGAACTTGAACTGGGTGCTCTGCCGCCAGGGGTAGTAGGCGGGATCGCGGAAATCGTCGATGAGGTGGTGGGTGAACTTCAGGCCGGTGAGCTTGAAGAAGGATTCCCAGCCGATGCGGTTGGCCCAGTCGCCCAGCCGCTCGTACTTGTTGGCATTGGCGGCGTACACGTCAAGGATGTGCTTGACGGTCTTGGTGAGGGTGGGCCAGCGTGGCGGCTCGTTGGGGATGTAGCCCACGACCACCTTGGAGAATTTGGGCATGGTGATGCGGTTGGAGACCTTGCCGCCGACCATGATGGCGATGCCGTCGCCTTCGCTGTCGGCAATGGGCAGGGCCGGGCACATGGTGTAGCAGTTACCGCAGTACATGCAGCGATCCTGCTTGATGGCCACAGAGTTCACCTTCTGTCCGTTCCATTCCGCCTTGGTGGGACGCACGGCGGCGGTGGGGCAGGCGGCCACGGCCAGCGGAATCTCACACAGCTTGTCGGCCCACTGATGGT
>CALVGJ010000241.1 GCA_944327045.1 uncultured Desulfovibrio sp. | reverse complement strand
AACTGGCGGCCAGCGGCATAGAGTTCTCCTTGTAAGAGGTTTTCCGTCATGGTCTTTGCCTCCTCTTCGTGCGACATCGCGTCGCGTCATCTTTCCGTGCTGCCGCGCGAAACGCTGGCAGTCTTTGCGCCGCTCTGGCAGGAGGGGGACGGCCCGGTACGCATTCTGGACGGCACGCTGGGCCTCGGCGGCCATACGCAGTCCCTGCTGGAGGCCTCGCCGCGGGTGGAAGTCTGCGGGCTGGACAGGGACGAGGAAGCGTTGGCCCTGGCCCGGCAGCGTCTGGAGCCGTACGGCGGGCGCTTCACGGGCATGCATTGCGAATACAGTCGCTTTGCCGAGGCGCTGGATAACATCGGCTGGGACAGGATCGACGGGGCGCTGCTGGACATCGGCGTGTCCTCCCTGCAACTGGACGAGGCCGGACGCGGCTTCAGCTTTCACGGTGACGGGCCGCTGGACATGCGCATGGATCAGCATTCCGGCAAGCCGTCGGCCTGGCACTGGGTCAACCGGGAGAGCTTCGACCGCCTCAAGGAGTGCATCGCCACCCTGGGCGAGGAACCGCAGGCCGGGCGCATCGCCCGCGCTATCGTGGACGCCCGTCAGAAGGGCAGCATCGAGACCACCGCCGAGCTGGCCGCGCTGGTGGAGCGCGCCTATCCGGCGGCGTGGCGGGCAAAGGCCCGCCGTCATCCGGCCACGCGCACCTTTCAGGCCCTGCGCATGGCGGTCAATGACGAGCTGGGGGAACTGCAGCGCTTTCTGGACGACATATTGCGGCGTCTGCGGCTGGGCGGGCGGCTGGCCGTCATCTGTTTTCACTCGCTGGAGGACCGTATGGTCAAGCAGGCCATGCGGCACTGGGCCGAGGGCTGCCGCTGCCCGCGGCATGTCATGCGCTGCGTGTGCGGGCATGAGCCGGAAGTCCGTATTCTGTTCAAGAAACCCGTACAGGCCGGGGAGGACGAACTGGCCCGCAACCCCCGTGCGAGCAGCGCCAAGCTGCGCGCCGCGGAAAAGATCGCCGAGGACATGACGGCAGGGAGCGACGGCGCATGCGCATGAAAAAGCCGGTTCTTCAGCGGGCCAATGGGCGCGGCTGGCTGCTGGTGCTGGCCTGGGGCGTCATTGCCTGCATGAGCATGGGGCTGGTGCTGGTCTGGGTGAACATCGAGCGGATGGATACCAACTATTTCATCAATATTGCCCAAACTACGCTCAATGAACGCAAATCTCTGCGGGCCAAGTTGCAGGTAGAGCGCGAACGGCTGCTTTCGCCCTATGAATTGCGTCGCCGGGCCGAGGAATTCGGCATGACGGAGCCCAAACCCGGGCAGGTACGCCGCCTCCAGCTCAACTAGGCGGTCGCGGGATTCCGGGAATGGAACAGGGAAAGAGGTACGGGACATGCTGAAGTTTTCGCTGTCGCGCAATAAGCGCAACACGCCGAAAAAGAACGAGAACAGGCCGCGTAAACGGCAGCCTGCGGTCTCGCGCATTCTTGATGTTCCGGGCGGCAAGGGGAATGCGTCCCGAAGCGCCACCAAAAAGAGCTTCTGGGCCAATATGGACTGGACGCGGGCCCGCATCAATCTGGTGGTCATCGGCTTTTGCCTGCTCTGGGGCGGGCTCTGGTGTCGTGCCTGGTATCTCCAGATGATCATGGGGCCCCGTCTGGCGGACCGGGCCAACCGGCAGCACACGGCTACCGAACTGGTGACGGGCCGCCGCGGCATGATTTTCGATCGTAACGGGCAGGTGCTGGCCCGTAGTGTGGAGGCTCGTTCCATCTACGCCAAGCCGAGAGAAATTCAGGATTTCCTGAGCATGGCCAATACGCTTGGTCCCATCCTCGGTCTGGAGCCGCAAAAACTCTATGACGAGCTTTCCAAGACGAGCCGCCGCTTTGTCTGGCTGCGCCGCAAGGTGGATGACTACACCGCCGAGGCCGTACGCCGGGCCAACATCCCCGGTATCGGTCTGAGCAAGGAATATGACCGCGTCTACCCCTTCAAGCATCTGGCGGGCCAGCTGCTGGGCTTTGTGGGACTGGACGACAAGGGGCTGGAAGGCATCGAGCGTTCGCTGGACTCGCGTCTGGGTTCGCTGCCCACACGACAGGTGGTGCAGCGGGACGCCACGGGCCGCCGTTTCTATCTGCATGAGGAGGGGCGCTCCGAGCCGCGCGGCGAGGACATCACCCTCACCATCGACGTGCAGATGCAGTTCATTGCCGAGGAAGCCGTGGCCCGCGCCGCGCGGGACTTTGATGCCAAATGGAGCGGGGCGCTGGTGGTGGACGTGCCCTCGGGCGACATCCTGGCCTGGGCGCAATATCCCTTTTTCAATCCCAACAACTATCGGGAGTCCAGTCCGGTGGTCTATCGCAACCGGCTGGCCGCAGACGCCCTGGAACCCGGCTCGACCTTCAAGCCCTTTATCATGGCCGCCGCGCTGGAAGAAAAGAAGATCACCACCACGACCCCCATCGACTGCGAAAACGGCCGCTGGGAGACCAAGAAATTCACCATTCGCGACACCTCGCGGCAGGGCGTGCTGCCCGCCCACAAGGTGCTGCGCTATTCGTCCAACATCGGCATGGCCAAGATCGGCCTGGAGCTGGGCGCGCCGACCACCTACCGCTATCTGCGGGCACTGGGCTTCGGCGAACATGCGGCGGTACCGGTAGCCAACAGTCGCGGCATCCTGCGCATCCCGCGGGACTGGAGTGATGTGGACATCATGTCCGCCGCCTTCGGGCAGAGCATCTCCGTCACCGGCCTGCAAATGGCACAAGCCTACCTGACCCTGCTCAACGGCGGCGTGTACAAGCCTCTGCGCCTGCTCAGGGAAGACAGCAACGTCGAGGAGCGCCATCCGCGCATCTTTCATGAGGCGGTGGTGGAGCAGATACGCAAGATGATGCGCGGTGTGGTGGAAGAGAAGGACGGCACCGGCAAGCGCGCCCGCATCGAGGGCGTGGAGGTGGCCGGCAAGACCGGCACGGCCCAGAAGGCCGACCGGCGCGCCGGTTCCTACGGCAACAAGCGTCTGGCCTCCTTTGTGGGCTTTTTGCCTGCCGACGATCCCCGCTACCTCATCGTGGTGCTGGTGGACGAACCCACCAAGAACCAGTACGGCGGCGTGGTGGCCGCCCCGGTGTTCCGCGAGATCGCGGCCCGCTCCATCACCTACAGCGGGGCCATCGTGCCGGTGGCCGAAGTCGAGGAAGCGACGGAAAAGAAGACGGAACGGGGCCGCGGGCTCAAGCTCTCCCTGCCGGATGCGCCCTATCTTGCCCGGACGACGGTGACGCCCGCCCGGCATGATGCGGGCGGCATGCGGCTGCCCGGGCATCGCAGCCGGGCCAGCACCAAGGTGCCGGACGTGCGGGGCAAGAGCCTGCGCAATGCAGTGGAGCTCTTTGCCCGGGCAGGCGTCGTGCCCGAGCTCAAGGGCAGCGGCAACAAGGTGGTCAAGCAGAGTCCCCCGGCCGGGAGCGACTGGGCCGAGGAAGGCGAAAACGTCAGATATATTTTGTGGTTATCGGAGAAGTAGGCATGAAGGGGACGTTTGCAGCATTGCTCGAACAGGTGGAAAAGGGCGGCGTGGAGGTGCGCGCCGACTCACGGCAGGTGGGGCCGGGCGACATCTTTGTGGCCGTTCCCGGCGCGACGGAGGACGGGGCGCGCTTAATTCCCGCCGCGCGTGCGGCCGGGGCCGCCGACATCGTCTGCACGCCGGAGGCCGCCGCTGCCTGTCAGGACGGGCCGGACTGCCGCGTGATCGCCCATCCCGACCCGCGCGAAGCCCTGTGGCGGCTGGCCGCGGCGCGCTGGCACACGGCGGCGCATCCGCTGAAAATTCTCGGCATCACCGGCACCAACGGCAAGACTACCAGTGCCTATCTGCTCGAACATCTGTTTACGGCGGCAGGGCACACGGTCGGCGTGCTGGGCACGGTCAGCTATCGCTGGCCCGGCCATGTGGAAAATGCCCCCCTGACCACGCCGGACCCCCTGAGCATTCACGCCATGCTGGCCCGCATGGCCGAGGCGGGCGTGGATGTGGCGGTTATGGAGGTCTCCTCGCACGCGCTGGAGCAGCAGCGGGTGGGCGGCATCCCCTTTGCCGGGGCCCTGTTCACCAATCTGACGCAGGACCATCTGGATTTCCATCCCGACATGGAGCGGTATTTTGCGGCAAAGGCCCGCCTTTTCCGGGAGCTGCCCGCGCAGAACAAGGCTCTTGCCGTCAATGCGGACGATGCCTGGGGACGGCGGCTGCTGGACGATTGCCCCGCCGCGCTTTCCTACGGCCTGCACGCGCCAACGGACGGACGGCGGCATCTGCAAGGGGAAATCCTGCATTCCGGCACGGACGGCCTGCATCTGCGCATGTCGCTGGGCGGCGAGCGCTGGGAGCTGCGGTCGCCGCTGGTGGGGCGGTTCAATGCCCTCAACCTGCTGGGCGTGCAGGCGCTGGCTCTGGGCCTCGGCCTGCCGCAGGACTCTCTGCGGGCGCTGGGAGGCTTTCGCGGCGTGCCCGGCCGTCTGGAGCGTGTGGAGAATCCGCGCGGGCTCAACGTCTTTGTGGATTATGCCCACACGCCGGATGCGCTGGTCAATGTGCTGCAGGCCCTGCGCGGCGCGGGTTTCGAGCGGATAGTGGCGGTCTTCGGCTGCGGCGGCAACCGGGATCGCGGCAAGCGTCCGCGCATGGGCGAGGCGGTGGCCGGTTATGCGGACGTGGCCGTCCTCACGTCGGACAATCCGCGTTTTGAAGACCCGGAAGCCATTTTGCAGGATGTGCTGCCCGGCCTGAAGGACGCGCGGGAGGTGCTGGTGGAAGTGGATCGCCGCACGGCCACGCGCAAGGCCCTTGAGATGCTTGGCCCGCAGGATGCCCTGCTCATTGCGGGCAAGGGGCACGAGGATTACCAGATTATTCAGGGCGTCAAGCACCACTACAGCGATCAGGAAGTGGTACGGGAGATACTGGGGTGCGCCTAAAGCTGAGTGAACTGGCGGCGGCCGCGGGCTGTACGCTTGCGCCGGAAGATGACCGCGACGTAACCTCCGTGGTGACGGACAGCCGCGCCGTGAGGCCGGGCACGCTTTTTGTCTGCCTTGCGGGCGAGCATGCGGACGGGCACGACTATGCCCTGAAGGCACAGGACGCCGGGGCCGTGGCCCTGCTGGGGACGCGTCCGTCGCAGGCCATGCCCGCCGGACTGCATGTCCCGTATCTGCGGGCGGAGGACGCCGTGAAGGCGCTGGGCCGCATGGCGGCGCTGTGGCGCGACCGCTGCGCGGGGGTCAAGGTCGTCACCGTTACCGGCACGGCCGGCAAGACCACGGTCAAGGAACTGCTGGCTCAGACGCTGGCCCTTGCGGGCAAGACGGCCCGCAATGCCGCCAACCTCAATAATCAGATCGGCTTGCCGCTTTCCCTGCTGGCCACGGACGGCGACGAGGCGTTCTGGGTCATGGAAGCGGGCATCAGTCACGAGGGCGACATGGACGAGCTGGGCGGGATCGTGCGGCCGGACATGGCGATCATCCTCAACGTCGGGGCCGGGCACACCGAGGGGCTGGGCGCGCGCGGCGTGGCCTGGCACAAGGCCCGCCTGCTGCACTATGTGCCGCGGGACGGCATCTGCCTCATCAGCGCCGAT
>CALVGJ010000240.1 GCA_944327045.1 uncultured Desulfovibrio sp. | reverse complement strand
CGGTCGCGCGTGGCTTCGGCCACCTTGAGGATCTGGCGGCCCATGAGGGCCACGGCGTCCATATTGATGCCGCTGCGCGAGGAGGCCACGTTGATGGAGGAGCAGATGCGGTCCGTGGAGGCCAGCGCTTCGGGCAGGGCTTCGATGAGTGCGCGGTCACCCTTGGCGAAGCCTTTTTCCACGAGGGCGGAAAAACCGCCCAGAAAGTCCACGCCCGCCTCCTTGGCGGCCTCGTCCAGGGCACGGCAGACGCGCACCATGCCGTCCGGGCCGAATGGAGCGCCCACCACGGCGATGGGGCTGACGCTGATGCGTTTGTTGACCACGGGGATGCCGTACTTGTCGCCCACTTCATCGCAGACGCTCACGAGCTGCGAGGCATAACGGCGGATCTTGGCCCGCACTTTGTCGGTGAACAGTTGCAGGTCATGGCTCACGCAATCGAAAAGGCTGACGCCGAGCGTGACGGTGCGCACGTCAAGGTGTTCGTTGCGGAGCATGTTCAGGGTACTGGTGACTTCGCGTTCGGAAAGCATAGGGTATCTCCAGAAAGAGCGCCACAGGGACGCCGTTGATTGCTGTTGCGTTATGGAGCGGCGTACGGGGGCGGCTACCAGACAAAAGCGGAGAGATCGCGCATGGCCTGCCGCATCGCCTCGGTCGTGTCCGTCGTTTCCTCGGCGGCGGCCATGAGCAGACAGAGCGCCCGCCCGTCAGAGGAAAGGGCGGCATGGCGTTTCGGCCCGGCCGTCCAGTGCGCGCCTTCCGGCGCAAGCTCTCCCCAGAAGGCTTCCAGGGCCGCCAGCAGTTCCGGCTTTTCCAGCCAGGCGGCGGAATAGGGCAGGATGGCCGCCAGCAGTTTGCCCTCGGCAGCGCCCGGCAGCGAGCGCACATAGACCGTACAGCCGAGTTCCTCCTCCCGGCCCTGATCCTCGGGGGAAAAGGTCCCCAGATAACGGATCGGATCGGCGGGCGGGGCCAGCAACTCTCCCGGCACGGCATAGGCGCCCGCGAATGCGGCCAGCATGGGGGCGGCCTCCTGCCGCCGCCAGATGGATTCCGGCTGTCCGAGCAGGACGAAAAGCCCGGCCCCCTTTCCCTGCTTGCGGGGAGCAAGCAGGAGGAGCCCTTCCTCACTGCTGCGGACGAGGGCATCCCCCAGGCGGCGGTAGCCTTCTTCCGTGCTGGTGGACAGGTCGATGTCTTCGGCGCAGGCCATGAGGGCGAACAGTTGGTCCGTGCGCGAATAGCTCCGGCAGCCCGCGAACACGCCCTCGGGCGCTTCGCCTGACGCCGTCCAGCCCTCGGGAGGGCTGACCTCCAGCGAGGCCGCCGGCGCGGCGGCCTGCCCTCCTTCCGCGGTCTCGCCCGGCGCGGCGGCAGCCGCAAGCGTGGGACAGGCGAGCCAGACAGCCAGCAAAAGCAGCGCGGCGCTTCGCATGGCCGGTCCCTCAGAACGAGGCCACGCGGTGCACCGCCTCGAAAATGTCTCGATGCTGCACGCTCACGCGCAGGTCATGCTTCTTGCCTTCCACCATGAGTTCACGGCGCAGGCGGCCGAGGTCCACATCCTCCGGCACCATGACTTCGAACACGAAGAGCGCATGGTTGGGCCCGCCTTCGCCCAGGATGGCCTTGAGGCTTTCGATATTGATGCTGTGCTGGGCGAATATGCGGCTCATGGCCGCGATCTGCCCGGTATGGTCCGGCCCGTCGGCCGTCACCACGAAGGGCTCGCAGACGAGCCCCGTGCCCCACTGGCCTTCCACGGCCGGGCGCACCAGGACGGACAGATCCTGCCCTGCGGCCTCCAGCCCGGTCAGCAGCAACCGCCGCAACTCTTCCTGCTCCAGCGAGTCGGGGGCCTGCACAATAAAGATGGCGGCAAACTCGCCGGCCAGGATGGTCTGCGTCACCTCCACGATGTTGCAGCCGCTCTGGCCGAGGATCTGGCTCACAGTGGACACGGCTCCGGGGCAGTCCCGCCCCAGAAAGGAAATACTCAGTTTTTTCATCTGCGCCTCGTTTGTAATAGGACACCAAGGGGTGCACTATGGCGTATCGCGCCAAGAAAGACAAGTCGCCGTCCCTCGTGCCGGGAGAAGAAAGCAGAAGGAAGGCACATCACGCTCGATCGCTCGCCGTCCCGCGCAGGGAGAAGACACCGGGGGAAGAAACGCCCTCCCGCGCGGGCCGGGTTCTTGACTGCCGCCGAGGCTTGGACTAGGCTGCTCCAGCAATTATTGGCGCGTACGCCGCGAGGAGATGTATTGTGGAAGATCGGGAAAAGAGTCCGCAGAAGCCCAGGGTGAAACTGAACACCAAGTCCGCCCATGCCGCCTACTTCATGCCCATGCTGGAAGGGCTTGCCAAACGCGACGACCTCAACGAGGTGGTCAAGAATCGCGTGGTCAAGGCCTGTGACCTGCTGGACGCCGGCGTGCCGCTCTTCCCCAACGACTTCCGCAAGGAGCATGCCATCGGCGAAGTGCTCGAGCAGTTCGGGGAACTGGAAGGCGAGGCGCTGGAGCAGGCCGGGGATGTCTTTGCCCTGGCCGGGCGCATCGTGTCGCTGCGCAGTTTCGGCAAGGTGCTGTTCTTCCACCTCATGGATCAGAGCGGCCGCATCCAGTGCTACGCCAGTCGCGACGAGCTGCCCGAAGACGTCTTTGCGGTGGTGAAGAAGCTGGACGTGGGGGATATCGTCGGCGTGTCCGGGCATCTGTTCCGCACCAAGACCAATGAACTGACCATCGCCTGCCGCAGCCTCAAGCTCATCACGCGTTCCATGCGTCCCCTGCCGGAAAAGTATCATGGCCTGAAGGATATGGAGACGCGTTACCGCCAGCGTTATGTCGACCTGACGGTCAATGAGCGCGCGCGGGACATCTTCCGCAAGCGCAGCCTCATCGTGAGCGAGTTCCGCTCCTTCCTGCAGGAAAAGGGCTTCATGGAGGTGGAGACGCCCATGATGCAGCCCCTTGCCGGCGGGGCCACGGCCCGCCCCTTCATCACGCATCACAATGCGCTCGACCTGCAGCTCTACATGCGCATCGCGCCGGAGCTCTACCTCAAGCGCCTGCTGGTGGGCGGCTTTGAAAAGGTCTTCGAGCTCAACCGCAATTTCCGTAACGAAGGCATCGACACCCGCCACAATCCCGAATTCACCATGTGTGAATTCTACTGGGCCTACGCCACTTTCCGCGACCTCATGGACCTGACCGAAGAGCTCTTTGCCCGGCTGGCCCAGAAGGTGTGCGGGAGCACCGTCATCACCTATCAGGGACAGGAGATCGACCTGACGCCCGGCCACTGGAAGCGGATGACCTTCCATGAGTCGCTGGAGCAGGTCGGCGGGCACGCGCCGTCGTTCTACACCGACTACAACAAGGTCAAGGCCTACCTCAAGGAACGGGGAGAAAAGGTGGCGGACGGCGAGGAGCTGGGCAAGATGCAGGCCAAGCTCTTTGATCTGGATGTGGAAGAAAAGCTCATCCAGCCCCATTTCATCTACCACTACCCCACGGCCATCTCGCCGCTTTCCCGGCGCAACGACGAGAACCCGGACATCACGGACCGTTTCGAGCTCTTCATGACGGGACGGGAAATGGCCAATGCCTTCTCGGAACTCAACGATCCCATGGATCAGCGCAACCGCTTCGAGGCGCAGGTGCGCGAAAAGGAAGCCGGGGACGACGAAGCCCATTGCATGGACGAGGACTACCTCCGCGCGCTGGAATACGGCATGCCTCCCGCCGCCGGACAGGGCGTCGGCATCGACCGTCTGGTCATGCTGTTGACGGATTCTGCCTCCATCCGTGAGGTCATCCTCTTCCCGCTGCTGCGGCCGGAGTATTAGGTGGGCCGATCCTCCTTCGCCCTCTTCGTGGCCCGGCGCTATCTCTTTTCGCGCCGCAAGCAGACCTTCATCTCGGTCATCTCGCTCATGTCCATCCTGGGCGTGGCTCTGGGGGTCGGCGCGCTGGTGGTCGTGCTGGGGGTCTACAACGGTCTGACCACCGACATGCGGGACAAGATCCTGGGCGCCAACGCGCACGGCATCGTCATGTCCTATCAGCCGGCGGCCTTCCAGCGCATGCCCGACTTGCGGGAGCGGACGCTCAAGGTCCCCCACGTCACCGGGGCAACGCCCTTCATCTATACCGAATGCATGGTCTCCGCCAACGGCAGCGTCAAGGGCATCGTGCTGCGTGGCGTGGATCCGGCCACGGCGCCGGAGGTGGTCACCATGCTGGCCAGGCTGCGCCAGGGCGCGGTGGGCGATCTGGTGCGCGAAGGCCTGCCGGGCATCATCATCGGCGATGAACTGGCCCGCCGCCTCGGCGTGGTGCTCGGCAGCCGGGTGAACCTGCTCACCCCGTCGGGCAAAAAGGGCGCGGCCGGCTACCAGCCCGACGTCCGGCCCTTCGTGGTGGTGGGCACCTTCAAGACCGGCATGTTCGAATACGATTCCTCGCTGGCCTTCGTGGCGCTGGACGTGGCCCGCAACGTGCTGGGCCTGCCGGACGGCTACCTGACCGGCATCGAGATTACCGTGGACGACCTCTTCCGGGCCGACGTCATCGCCAACGAGCTGGCCGGGGAGCTGGGCAGTCCCTTCTACGTCCGGCACTGGATGGAGATGAACGCCAACCTCTTTGCGGCGCTCAAGCTGGAAAAGGTCGGCATGTTCATCCTGCTGGCCATGGTGGTGCTCATCGGCTCCTTTTCCATCGTGACCTCCCTGGTCATGCTGGTCATGGAAAAGACGCGCGATATCGCCATCATGATGTCCATGGGGGCCACCAGCCGCATGATCCGCAACATCTTCATGCTCCAGGGCACCATCATCGGCCTTGTCGGCACGCTGCTGGGCTACGGCATGGGGCTCACCCTGGGCTGGGCCCTGCGCAAGTACCGCTTCATCAAGCTGCCGGAAAACGTCTATACCCTCGATCATCTCCCCATCATCATCACTGTCCAGGATGTGGTCATCGTGGGCGCCAGCGCCATGCTGCTCTGCTTTCTGGCTACCCTCTACCCGGCGCGGCAGGCCGCCCGGCTCGTCCCGGCCGAAGCGCTGCGCTACGAATAACCGCCATGTCCGAACTTTACCGATTTCATGATGTGAGCAAGCATTTTGACGGCCCTGAAAATCTAGAGATTTTCAAGAATATCAATATGGTAATTAATGAAGGAGAGTCTCTGGCCATAGTAGGGGCCTCCGGTTCGGGCAAGTCCACCCTCTTGCATCTTATGGGCGCTCTTGATACTCCCTCATCAGGACGTGTCCTCTTTGATGGTAAAGACATGGCCGCCATGAGCGCGGACGAAAAAGCCCGCTTTCGCAATGTTTCGCTGGGCTTTGTCTTTCAGTTTCATCATCTGCTGCCGGAATTTACAGCAGTGGAAAACGTGGCGATGCCTGCCTTTGTGGCCGGGCGTCGCCACGCCGACGTCCTGCCGCTTGCGCGGGAAATGCTGGACAGGGTCGGCCTTTCGCACCGCATCCAGAGCCCGGTAGCCACCATGTCCGGCGGCGAACGGCAACGCGTGGCCATAGCACGCGCCATCCTCATGCGTCCGCGGGTACTGCTGGCTGACGAACCGACGGGAAATCTCGACGAGCACACCGGAGCGCAGGTCGGCGAGCTGCTGACAACGCTGAACAAGGAACTGGGCATGACGCTCGTGGTGGTCACGCACAATACGGACCTGGCCGCCACCATGCAGCGCGGTTTGGAACTCAGAGCGGGGATATTGTATGAAAAAGTGTTTGCGTAGGCTCTCCTCCCTCTTTCTTTTGCCGGCGTTCCTGCTGTTGTGCGCCGTCACGACGGCGGACGCCGCCGGCCAAAAGGTGCTCGTGCTGCCCTTCCAGGCCAATGCCAGCCCGGAAATGCCCAACGCATCGCAGGATGTGCCCCAGCTCATCTGTGACCAGCTCGCACAAAACGGACTCGATCCCATTCCCATGGACAAGGCCCGCGGTCTGCTGGCCCGCGGCGGCAACGGCAGCATCGACCTTGCCGAGGCCCGGCGTCTGGGCCGCATGGCCGGAGCCGATCTGGTCGTGTACGGCAATTTCAATCAGCTGGGTGAGGGATTCAGCATGGATACCCGCCTTGTCCCCGTCAAAGAGGGACAGGCCGTACCGGCGCGTTTTGAGCGGGATTCGCTCATTGCGCTTGCCGAATGCGCCAGCGATCTGGCCGGGCGTGCCGCCAGCGTCATGGGTGGAGGGGCAGCCCCGGCCGCGGCGCCTCTGGCCGCTCCGGTCGCCGACAGCGCGCCGAGCTTCGTGCCCATGCAGGGAACGACCAAGGGCCTTGCCGACGTGCAGGTGCGCGGCCTGCAGGTCATGGACCCTGATGTGGTGCTGACGCGCCTGACCATCCGGCGCGGCGACAGTCCCGATGCCGACGCCATCAACGAGGAAGTCAAGCGCATCTGGGAAATGGGCTACTTCAACGACGTGCGGGCAACCCTGGAAGGCAACGTACTTGTCTTTACCGTCAGCGAAAAGCCCCGCATCGAAAACATCATCGTCGAAGGCTCCGACGCCGTGGACGCCGAGGACGTCCTCGCCGCCATGGGAACCCGCAGCGGCAATGTGCTCAACGAGCAGCTCATTTCCGACGACCTCCAGAAAATCAACGAACTCTACCGCAAGGAAGGCTACTATCTGGCCAAGGCGTCCTACAGACTGGACTCCCGGCAGGGCGGCAAGGGCGCCGTTCTGGTCATCACGGTGGAAGAGGGCAACAAGCTCTATATCAAGGAAGTGAAGATCGACGGCATCAAGGAACTGGATCGCGGCGGTCTGGACAAGTATCTGGCGTTGCGTCCCCGCACCATTCTGTCCTGGTTCACCGGCACCGGCGTGCTCAAGGACGAGTACATCGAGCGGGACACCAATGCCATTGCCGCCTATGGGCTGAGTCAGGGCTTTGTGGATATTCAGGTATCCGCTCCCGATATTCAGTATAAGGATGACGGCATCTACATTACCTTTCTGGTCAGCGAGGGCCCCCGCTACAAGGTGCGGGACGTCAAGTTTGCCGGGGATGTCATAGATACCGAAGAGGCCATGCTTGCCCAGGTGGAGATGGACAACTGGCGCGACGACAACGACTATTTTTCCGTTACCGTCATGCAGGAGGACACCAAGCGCCTGACCAACTACTACGCCGATCAGGGCTATGCCTTTGCCGAAGTGGACACCCGCATTCTCAAGGTGGACGGCGATGAGCCCCTTGTGGACGTGGGCTACCAGATCAGCAAAAAGCAGAAGGTGTTCATCCGTCGCCTCATTGTGGAAGGCAATGTGAAGACCCGTGACAACGTCATTCTGCGCGAAATGCGGCTTGGGGACGGCGATCTGTACGACGGCGCCAAGCTCCGTCGCTCGACGGAACGCCTCAACCGTCTGCGCTACTTCTCCGCCGTGGACACGGAACTTGTGCCCACCGGCAAGGATGACGAGGTGGACCTCAAGGTCAAGGTCAATGAAACCAATACCGGTGCGCTCATGGGCGGCATCGGCTACTCCACCTACTACGATGTGGGCGTCTCCGCCTCCATCATGGAGCGCAATCTTTTCGGCCGCGGCTACTGGCTGCAGTTGCAGGGCTTCTTCTCCTGGCGGCGTACATCGGGCATCCTTTCCTTCACCAATCCCCGCGTCTACGATACGGACCTCAGCATCGGCAACGACCTGTACTATATCCGTGACTACTGGGATGACTTCACCAAGGAAACCATGGGTGACACCATCAACTTCTCCTACCCTGTAGGCGAATATACCTCCGTCGGCGTAGGCTACCGTCTGGAACGCTACTACCTGTCCGACGTGGGGGACGATGCCTCTCCCTACATTACCGATTACAAGGGCTACAACTGGACCAGCGCCATCAATGCCCGCATCCTGCGCGACACCACCGACGCGCGCGACAGGCCCACCAAGGGCACCATCAGCCGCCTCTGGGCCGAATACGGCGGCGGCGGTCTTGGCGGTACGGACAACTTCATCAAGGCCGTGGCGGACTGGCAGGGTTTCTGGTCCTTCAATCCGGAAAATACCATTCACCTTCGGGCGCGCGTGGGCGGCGTCTTCCAGAATACGGACAAACGTGTCCCCGTCTTCGAGCGCTTCTGGGTAGGCGGTATGGAAACCATTCGCGGCTATTCCTACTCCGACCTTTCGCCCCGCGATTACAAGTACGGCGGCGACCAGATCGGCGGTGACCGCATGGGCGTGGTCAACCTCGAATATGTCTGGACGTTCCAGAAGGACATGGGCCTTGCCATCGTTCCCTTCCTGGATGCCGGTTTCAACATCGACTCCAAGACGCAGGCCGATGAGCTTTACGACAAGATCGTCTACTCCGCGGGTCTGGAACTGCGCTGGCGGTCGCCCATGGGCGATTTGCGCATAGCCTACGGTATTCCGCTCAGCAAGGACTATGACAACGAGCGCGAGCCCGGACGGCTGGAATTCAGCATGGGCCAGTTCTTCTGATACACCGAACAGCACACCAGAGAAGGCGTCCTTGATAAGGGCGCCTTTTTTGTTTGCATGCTGTTTTTACATTATTCAGACACACAAAGACTGCAACGAGAGCGTTTTATAAAGAAAATGATTCAAAATTACAGTAACAATCAACAGAATAAAAGAAAATGGTAGTGTCCAGAATTTTTCGCAGATTTTTTGAGGCAGTCCAACAAGTCAAGCAGGATTTCCCGGCACGGTCCTTGCGAGCGACACCTTCACATATGTCGCGGCTGCAAGGACCGTGACGGGGGCC
>CALVGJ010000239.1 GCA_944327045.1 uncultured Desulfovibrio sp. | reverse complement strand
TGCTGGCGGAGAGGGAGAGATTCGAACTCTCGGTACGCTTTTAACGTACACACGATTTCCAATCGTGCTCCTTCGACCAGCTCGGACACCTCTCCGCGCTCAAAGCCAGATTTATATATACCCCCTTCCCGGGGAAGGCAAGCAAAAAATGCACAAAAAACAAAATTTTTTTGTCAGAGCAGTCCGCCCGCCCCAGTCCCGGCAAAAACGAACAGAGCGGGGGCACGCTGCCGCCAGCTTGCCGGACAGATCGCTCAGGACTATTGCTCCCGTCTGGCCTGACAGGCGGCCGTAGACGACACTTCGGAAGCCTCGTGTGCCGACGGGGCCGTCATCATCTGTTGGCTGGCGGACGCAGAGGAGGGCGGCGTTGCCGTTTCCGCAGGGGCGGACGGCTGTCCGCCTCCTTCTTCCTTTACTTCCTTAGCCTCAAGGCGACGTGCCGCATGCCGCAGGTAGAGGAGAAAGGCCAGGGCCGCGCAGACGATGCCCACCAGGTTGACCAGGCCGAGCAGGGAAAAACTACTCATAGGATGTCCTCGCGATGACAAGAAAAGAAGCGTGCTTCATACGCAGGCAGGGCCGCGATATGCGGCCCTGCCTCGGAGATCATCATAACAGCGCCCTGAAACGGCGCCCAGATGGACAGGCAGCTTAGATGCCCATCTGGCTGAAGCCGCTGTCGGCATAGATGACGCTGCCGGTCACGCCGTGCCCCAAATCCGAGGCCAGGAAGGTGGCAAGACCACCCACGTCGTGCGTGGTAACGTTGCGGCGCAGGGGCGAGCTTTCCTCCACGCGGGTAAAGATATTCTTGAGGCCGGACACGGCGGAAGCAGCCAGCGTCTTGATGGGGCCTGCGCTGATAGCATTGACGCGCACGCCTTTCTCGCCGAGCTCATAAGAAAGGTAGCGCACGGAAGCCTCCAGCGCCGCCTTGGCCACGCCCATGACATTGTAACCGGGAATGACCTTGGTAGAACCATGGTAGGTCATGGTGATGACGGAAGAACCCTCGTGCAAAAGCGGTTCAAAGGCGCGGCAAATGCCGGTCAGCGAATAGGCGGAAATATCCAGCGCCAGATGAAAGCCCTCGCGGGTCGTATCCACAAAGCGCCCCGTGAGGTCTTCGCGATTGGCAAAGGCGATGGAGTGGACAAGAATATCGACATCACCCCATTTTTCCTTGACCAGATCGGCAGCAGCGGCGATCTGGGCGTCGTCACTCACGTCACACTGGAAGGTGAACTCGCCGCCCAGCTCTTCGCTGAGGGGTTCCACGCGTTTCTTGATGGCATCCCCCACATAATTGAAGGCGAGGCGGGCCCCCTGCTCCTTGAAGCAGGAAGCAATGCCGTAGGCAATGCTCTTGTTGTTGGCCAGACCGAGGATGAGGGCTTTTTTGCCTTGCAGCAGCATGGTAATTCTCCTTGCGGCCGGAAATTCCGGCATGTCATTCGTTGGCTTGCCGGGGCGTGTGCCCGGCAGTCCTGACCGTCCCTAGATGCTGAAGGATTTTCCGGTCAGGATTTCATAGGCCTCCCGGTAGCGGGCTGCCGTATTGTCGATGATTTCCTGCGGCAGGGTCGGAGCAGGGGGCTGCATGTTCCACGGCTGCTGCTTGAGCCAGTCACGCAGATACTGCTTGTCGAAGCTGGGCTGCCCCTGACCGGGGACATACTTGTCCGCGGGCCAGAAGCGTGAAGAGTCCGGGGTCAGCACTTCGTCGATGATGTGGAGCTTGCCGTTGATGAAGCCGAACTCGAACTTGGTATCAGCCACAATGATGCCCTTGCCGGCCGCATAGGCGCGCCCGGCCTCGTAAATGCGCAGGGAGACATTCTGTACCTGTTCGGCCACCTCGTCCCCGAGAAGGGCAGCCGCACGGGCCACGCTGATATTTTCGTCATGCTCGCCCAGTTCGGCCTTGGTAGAAGGAGTGAAAATGGCCGGCTCCAGTTTGTCGGACTCGCGCAGCCCGGCGGGCAGATCGTATCCGCACAGCTTGCCGGTCGCCTGATAGTCCTTCCAGCCGGAACCGCTCAGGTAGCCGCGCACGATGCACTCCACAGGCAGGGGACGAGCCTTGCGCACGAGCACGGCACGACCTTCCAGCTCATCCGCCCACGGGGCAAGGCTGGCAGGGAAACGGCTGACATCGCTTTCCACCAGATGGTTGGGAATGATGTCCTGGAACTTGTCCATCCAGAACAGGGTGATCTGATTGAGGATGACGCCCTTATAGGGAATGGGCTCGCCCATGATGACGTCATAGGCCGACATGCGGTCGGTGGTCACGATGAGCAGGGTCTCGTCATCCACTTCATAGATATCGCGAACCTTGCCGCGCGAGCGCAGGGGACAGGCAGTGATCTGGGTCTGGGTAACAATGCGCATGACAGCTCCTTAGGCGCGCGGCGATTTCTGGCCGCGAATTTCGGCGGAACGGGCGTGAGCCTCCAGCCCTTCCATGCGGGCAAGGGCGGCAATGGCCTCCCGGCTGTCCTGCAGGAAGGCGGCAGACGTAGCCACGATACTGGTTTTCTTGCAGAATGTCTGGACGGAAAGGGCGGAGGAAAAGCGTGCCGTGCCCAGCGTGGGCAAAACATGATTGGGACCGGCAAAGTAGTCGCCTACCGGTTCCGGGCAATGATGCCCCATGAAGACGGCACCGGCATGCCGGATGCCCGGCAGCAGCGCCCAAGGATCACGCACGCACAACTCCAGATGTTCCGGAGCAATCATGTTGGCTACGGTCACGGCCACGTCCATGTTCGGTACAGTGATGACAGCCCCCCAGTCAAGCAGGGATTTGGCTGCTGTCTGGGCCTTGGGCAGGGAGGCGCACTGATTGTCCAGTTCCTCGCGGATGCGTTCGCCCAGCTGAACATCCGTAGTGAGGCAAAGAGCAGCGGCCAGGGGATCGTGCTCCGCCTGAGAGAGCATGTCCGCCGCCACCCAGTCCGGACGGGCGGTACTGTCCGCCAGAATGAGCACCTCACTGGGCCCGGCAATCATGTCTATTCCCACAATGCCCTGCACAAGGCGCTTTGCCGTTGCCACATAAATGTTGCCCGGCCCGGCAATGACATCCACGGCAGGCAGGCTCGGCGTACCGTACGCCAGGGCGGCAATGGCCCATGCGCTGCCAATCCGATAGACCTCCTCAATATCCAGCAGATGCGCCGCAGCCAGAATGGCAGGCGCTATGCTGCCGTCGGCGCGCGGCGGCGTGCAGACGGCAATGCGGCGTACTCCCGCCACCTGGGCGGGAATGGCATTCATGAGCAGACTGGAGATGAGCGGCGTGCTGCCGCCTTGTCCGCCGGGCACATACAGGCCCACGCTGTCCACCGGCAAAACGCGCTGCCCCAGAATGCTCCCGTCCGGCCTGGTCTCAAACCAGGATTTTTCCCGCTGCGCCTCGTGAAAACGCCGAATATTGCGGGCGGCATCACCGATATATTCACGTTGTTCAGGTGAGACGGAAGCCGCGCTGCGGGCTATGTCCAGATCGGACAGGCGCAAGGGCGGCTCAAAGGCGGCACAATCGAAACGTCGGGTATATTCCAGCAGAGCTTCATCTCCACGGACACGAACATCATCAAGAATGGCCCGCACGGCGCTCTCCACGTTGTCGCCGGGATTGCGTCGCTCTTCAAGCCATTTGGCGGCCTTGGGCCAGTCGTGCGCGGTCTGGAGGGAAATACTGCGGCATGTCATAAGGCTTCCTCCCGTTGAAAAGCGTCCCAGCATAGCCGAGGTTTTGCCTAATGTCGAGGCGGGAAAAGTGTCCTCCGCCCTTGACAGCGGCACGGCCTGAACTTACCCCTAAAGGTTGGAACTGGATACATGTTTCGTCAGCGGAGCGCCGCGTTTTCCTTCAGGAAGATGAATGGAGCGTATCCCCTGCCTTTCCCGGCACTGTGTGGCCATGTGAGGGTGGGACGGCTTGCGTGGATGGCGAGCATGCCTAGTCCTGGATTACAGAACTTTTACCATGCTTACGCTGCCTCTGCACGACACGGTGGTGCGGGCTGGTTTCGGGAGGATATATGCACCATCATAAAGTTCACGATACCTACAAGAAGGCGGCCGAAGCGGCAGAGATGGAAGCTGCGGCGGCTGCAGCGGCCGAAGCGGCCGCCGAGCATGCCGAGGCGGATGCCGCAACCGCTGGAGATGACGGTCAGACGGCGCCGGAAGATTTGGCCCGCGCCTGCCGTGAGCAGCTCTGCCCCCTCTGCGAAGAAAAAAAGGTGGCGGATGACATGCGACTGCGCATGGCTGCCGAGATGGAAAATTTCAAGAAACGGCTTTCACGCGAGCATGAGGAGCAGATGCGCTATGCGGCGGAAAAAATCCTGCGTGACATGCTGCCCGGTCTGGATAATCTGGAACTTGCGCTGCAGTACGGCAGCCGGGATGCCGCCTGTCAGGATATGCTGACGGGCGTGGCCATGACCCGCAAGCTCATGCTGGAAGCCATGGCACGGCACGGCCTTGTGCCTGTTGGGGAAGAGGGCGAGGACTTTACGCCGGAACGCCATGAGGCGGTCGGCTTTGACGCCTGCTCCACGGTAGGACCCGGCTGCGTCACGCGCGTGCTGCAACGCGGCTACAAGCTGGGAGACCGCCTGTTGCGCCCGGCCAAGGTCATGATCAATCAGGGGTAGAGCGTTTTGCCTGAAAAAGGCAAAACGCGAGACGGCGGCACAGCGCCGCCCGGCCAAAGTAAGCAGAAAAACCGCGTTTTTTCCGCGAAACGACAGGATTTAGAGCAATTCCACATTGAAAATGTGGATTGCTCTGGTAGGCGCGAGAGCGACTACCCGCAACCGAACACACGGAAAAACCACGCTTTTTCCGTGGTGTGAGGGCAGCGTCAGCAGGGAAATTGGACACAATTTCCATGCGAATCCGCTCTAAAGCGTGAAGCGTTTCAAAGAGAAAATGTAGGCTCGTACATCTCGAACCGCCTGCGGCAAAAGCGGCCATTCGCACGCCGGGCCAAAAAGGTTCCGGACGTTTTCCCGACGGCGTTCTCAAAAACCGTGCTGGCGATCTGCCCCACAGAACAGATCGCCAGCACGGTTTTTCATCCTGTGCCACGCCCCTGACGCGGTGGCGCACTCAACTGTCGGAACTCTGATCAAACAGGCGGGCAAACGTCTCCTGGACGTCAAGAAAGGCATCCACCACACGTGGATCAAAGGCTGTACCGCGTCCCTCGCAAATGCACTTTACAGCAATCTCGTGCGGATAGGCATCCTTATAGACACGCTGGCTGCGCAGGGCATCATAGACATCCACCACGCTGACGATACGGGCACAAAGGGGAATTTCCTCTTCCCGAAGTCCGGCGGGATATCCCTTGCCGTCCCAGCGCTCATGATGATTGAGGGCAATTTCTCTGGCGTAGTGCAAAAAGCAGCGCTTTCCCACCTTCCTGTCCAGCTCGTGCCCGGCTTCCTCCAGAATTTCATACCCCAGCGTGGTGTGGCGCTTCATGATGTCAAACTCTTCCGGAGTAAGTCTGCCGGGCTTGTGCAGAATATTGTCGGGGATGGCCACCTTGCCCACATCGTGCAACGGCGTGGAAAGGATGATCCACTCGATATCGCTGGGCGAAAGAGTTTCCGAAGTATCGGAACGCTGCATGAGGCGGCGCAGCAAAACTTCCACCAGCCGGCTGGTACGCTGGATATGCGCACCGGTTTCAGGATCGCGCCATTCGGCCAGCATGGCCATGGCGTGGATGGTGGCCTTCTGGGTCTGCAAGAGTTCGCTGGTGCGCTGGGCCACCAGCTCGCTGAGATGGTCGCGGTGGCGTTTGAGTTCCAGATGCAGCTCCACACGCTGGTGCACCAGCGAAGCCCGGAAGGGCTTGCGGATAAAATCCTGTGCTCCGAGAGAAAAGCCTGTGGATTCGTCGGAATCGTCATTTTCCGCCGTGACGATGATGACGGGAATGTCCTGCGTCCGCGGATTTTCCTTGAGCCGACGGCAGACTTCATAACCGTTCATACCCGGCATGACCACATCCAGCAGAATGATGTCCGGTTGCGGATCGGCAGCGGCAAGGCGCAAGGCATCCTGTCCGTTCTTGGCAAACATGATGCGGTGATCCGTACGCAGAGCCTCACTCAGCATGCGCAGGTTTTCCGGCGCATCATCCACCAGCAAAACGGTGCTGCGCAGGGCGGGTAATGCGGCGCCGCGCATGATCAGTCACCGGTGTGCCGACGGCCGTGGAGCGCGCGGATGATTTCCGGGGCAAGCGCCCGGCCGAACCGCTGCACAAGCAGACTCTGTGTCCCGACAAGACTGGACGTAGCGGTTGTTCCGGGCTGTGCCGCGGGACAGGCGGCGCTGTCGGCAAAGCTGCCGCGAGCCATGACCCTGTCGGCGCTGTCCAGAAGAGACCAGCGGGCCTCCAGACGCACCGTTTCGCCGGGAGCGCCGTCAAGCCGCAGAATATCCACCAGCAAGGCGGCCTTCCACCCCGCATCATCCGTGGTCTGAACCGCAATATCTCCGGCCAGCAGAGGCTGGCTCAACACTTCTCGCAGAACGCGGCGAACCCCCTGTTCAAGGGGCTCGGCCCAAATATCAAAATTATTGACGTCCAGCAGCGGATTGCCGTCGCTGCGGCTGACGACAGCCTGACGGTCAAGATAGCCGGGAATGCCCACATGAGCAATGCGCAGACTGGTTGACGGCAACGAGGGAGCGGCAAAGGGCTTTTCGCCGCTTTCCAGCAGGTAATAGCGTGTGGGCGCACTCTTGCCGCAGGCCGACAGCAGCAGTACCGTCAGCAGACAAAGCAGCACGGACAGGGACATCCTCCGGCCGGGGTGCATCGCGCAGGAGAAAAGCGTCATCGTTGACCTCCGGAACGACCTCTCAGAAGAGATTCGGGATTGCGTTCAAGGGTATCGGCAAGCGCACGCAGGGACCGCATGGCCGCCGTGGCTTCGCGCAGCAGGCGGCGCAGTTCGTTGACGGCGGGAGAATCGCGCCCCACAAGGGCCTGCGTGGAGTCCGCCACGGAGGTAAAGCCGTTCATGGCCCGCGTGAGGGCCTCCAGGGCCCGGGGAAGCTCCGTTGAGGCCGCCGTGCTGGCCTGCGAAAGATTGCTCATGGTCTGATTGACAAGGCGCTGTGTCTCCCGGCTGGCCACAAGAAGCTTGTTTGCCTCTTCAAAGGTATTGGCAAACTGGGTGATCCCCCTGTCGATATCCGGAGAGGCCAGAATGTCGGAAACACGTTGCAGCGTTGCCTGAAAGGAAGTGACCAGTTCCTTGAGGGGGAGGGCGGACAGGTTGCGTTGCAACTGATCAATGGGCGAGGGCAGGGTCGGAATTTCCGTCGCGGGGTCTGCGGAACGATAGCGGGCCAGCGAGTCGGGATAAAAATCCAGCTCAATGCGATACTGCCCTGTAATAAGGCTCTGCAGCTGCAGACGAGCCCGCAAGCCGCGCTGGACAAGCTGGGCGAGCATCTTGATGCGCTCCCCTTCGGGAAGTTTTTCTCCTGAACGGGCGTCGTTGATGGCTCCTTCATTGATGCGTATGCCCACGGGGATGCTGACACTGCCGTCGCGCGGATTGGCCTGCAATTGAATGTTGGTTACGGCACCCAGCGGAACGCCCCGAAAGACGACCGGCGCTCCGACGGTAAGACCGCTGACCGATCCGTCAAAAATGAGCGTGTATTCCAGATCATCGGCAAAGAGATTGCCGCCGCCCAGCAGGCCGATGCCGAGGACAAGAAGCAACAGGCCGACGATGACAAAACTGCCGACAGCCACAGAGGAGCGTATTTGACTCATGCGTCATTCCTTTCCGCTCCCGGCTCGGAAGCGGCGGACGTGGCCGACGCTCCGCGCGTAAGGAAACGTCGGGCCTGTTCTTCGGTATGGGGATCATTGACAAGCAGAGAAGGATTTCCCGCAGCGGTAACGCGCCGGGTCTGGGCATCCAGAAAAATGCTGTTGCTGGCTACGGTAAAGATGCTGGCCAGTTCGTGCGAAACAATGACAAAGGTCGTCCCCAGCGTGTCCCGCAGCTCGAGAATAAGATCGTCAAGCAGTCGCGAACTTACCGGATCAAGCCCTGCCGAGGGTTCATCCAGAAAAAGGATTTCCGGGTCAAGCGCCAGCGCCCGGGCCAGTCCCGCCCGTTTGCGCATGCCGCCGCTTATCTCGGAGGGATAGTAATCCTCGAAGCCCGCCAGTCCGGCCAGGGCCAGCTTGAGCGAAGCTTGTTCCCGTATCTCCGCCGGCGAAAGCCGGGTATATTGCTGCAACGGCAGGCCCACATTTTCGGCCAGAGTCATGGAACTCCAGAGCGCTCCCCCCTGAAAGAGCACGCCGGTACGCTGCATGAGCCGGCGTCGTTCACGGGGCGTACAGGCCCAGAAGTCCGTCTCTCCGTAGAATACCTGCCCTGTCTGCGGCGCCTTGAGCCCCATGAGCACCCGCAGCAGGGTACTCTTGCCGCAGCCGGAGCCGCCCATGATAAGGAAAACATCATCCCGTGCCACGTCAAAGCTGACATCACGCATGAGCACATAAGAACCGTAACCGACGGTAAGGTTACGCACGCTGATGCGCGGAGACGACGCAGCGGGGGAGGCGGAAGAAAGGGCATCCATGCCTAGACCTTCAACACGTTGCACAACACGGTGATGATAGCCGTGGCCACAATGATGCCGACAATGCCGTGCACCACGGCGGTGGTGGTAGCCCTGCCCACGGCCTGTGCGCTGCGTCCGCAGCGGATTCCCTGATAGCAGCCGGACAGGGCGATGATGATGCCGAATACCACGGCATAACTCAGTCCGATGAGTCCATGCGAGAAAGAAACCATGCGCACGGTGGCATTGATGTATTCCAGCGCGCTGAGGTCCAGCATGGTGACTCCCACCAGAAAACCGCCCAGAATGCCCATGAGATCGGCATACAGGGTCAGCAGAGGCACCATGAGCGTCAGGGCGAGCATGCGCGGTAGTACCAGAAAATCAATGGGAGAAATACCGAGAGTGGACAGGGCATCCACTTCCTCATTGACCTGCATGGTGCCGATAAGTGCCGCAAAGGAGGCCCCCACCCGACCGGACATGACTACCCCGACCATGACGGCCCCCATCACACGCAGCATGCCGATGCCCACCAGTCCGGCCACATATATCTGCGCGCCGAACTGGGTAAGCTGCACCGCGCCCACAAAGGCCAGAATAAGCCCGAACAGCAAGCTGGTCAGGGAAATGATGGGCAGGGACAGCACGCCGCACTCATACATGGCCGTCAGCAAATCCTGACGCCGCATCTGGGTGCGCCCGGTCAGAAAACGCAACAAGGCCAGCGTGACATCTCCCACAAAGGCGGCAAATTCCTCCAGCTTGCCGGGCAGCGCAAGCACAGCCGAGCCGATGCCCGCCACAATGCCCTGTTGCCGCACCGTGCGGGAGGCTCCCTGTTTGGCGGGAACGGCAAAGGCAAGCTGAACAAGGCGCTCCAGCCCATGCGGCAGTTCCCGTCGAATATCCAGATCGCGCGCCTGGGCTTCCCGGACAAGCTGCATGAGAAAGACCAGCAGACTGGAATCCCAGCTCGCCAGCCCCTCGCAGCGCAACAGAACTCTCCGTGCAGCGCCCACGCGCACGGCGGAAAGGGCCTCCTGAGCCTGTGACGGCAGGGGCGTCCCCATTTTCCAGCTTCCGCCGATGCTGACGGTAAGCATGTCCCCCCTGTGGAGAATGCTGACTTGCGGACTTGTTTCCATCCCTTTATCATACGCCTTGGCGGCACTGGCTGCAAGCGGCAAGACGCCTTCCCTTCCCGTACCCCAACCCGGACTGAAACCATGTCTCTGAAAGATCGCCTCGGCCTGACCACGGCCCCCCTGTTTCTGATGGATGGTTCCGCCTTCATTTACCGCGGTTTTTTTGCCAACCGCAATATGCAGCGCTCGGACGGCTTTCCCACCAATGCGCTGGTAGTGGTGAGCCGTGTGTTGCTGCGCATTCTCAGGGAGGAAGAACCGGTTCATTTTGCCTTTGTGCAGGATGGACGGGGAAAAAACTTTCGGCATGAGATTTTTCCGCTGTACAAGGCCAACCGGGAAGCCACGCCGGAAGACCTCGTCCGGCAGATGGAGCCCATTCAGCGCATGGTGCGTGCGCTGGGCCTGCGGCTCATCCTCTCCGAAGGCTGCGAGGCCGACGACTGCATAGCCTCGCTTGCCGAGCGTTTTTCCACACAATTTCCTGTGGTTATCGTGAGCGGCGACAAGGACCTCAAACAATGTCTCGGCCCCAATGTCTTCATGTGGGACCCCGGGTCCCGCGAAGAAAAACTCGTGACCGTCGAGGATTTCGTGCGGGAAACCGGCGTACAGCCGGCACAATGGGCCGATGTGCAGGCCCTCATAGGCGATACCAGCGACAACATCCCCGGCGTACCGGGCATCGGCCCCAAGAAGGCGCAGCAGATATTTGAAAGTTGCGCCTCTCTGGAAGAAATCCGAGACCATTTTGACCGGGTTCCGGCCAAACTGCAGGAAAAATTGCGCGATCACCTGAAAAATATGTTTACCTGGCGCGAACTGACGACCCTGCGCCGGGATTTTTGCACGGACGTCTCCCTGGACGACATGGCCGTACAGCCGCCCGACCCCGAGGCCTGCGCCGCCCTGTCCGCGGAATTTGAACTGTTTGCCCTGCGGCGGGAAATGGATGCCCTGCTGCGTGCGGGCAGGGCAAGGGCGTCGTCTCCCTCTCCGGCAGGAGCGGAACAGGCTGTCCGGGAGGATGGGGAGGACGGATCCGCGGAGGATGCCGCCGCTCCGGCCCGCACGAAAGGCGTACGCCAGCTGAGCCTGCTGGACATGGCTGTTCAGCCCCCGGAGAAGCTGCCGCCCCTGTACCGCACGACGGATACGTTTCCGAAGCCTGCGGGAGCACGGCTGGCGGTCATCTGGGCTCAGGGAGAGGACGCGCCCCTCCATCTGGCCGTGTCGTCCGCCGACGATCCGGATGAAATGCCGGCCTGGTCGGCACGCTGGACGGGAGATATGGACGTATTGGCCGATTATCTGGCGCAAGCCGATCTGGTGGTGAGCGAGGATGCCAAACGCCTCTGGCGGCGAGGACTGCTGCGGGAGAGCGGAAAGCAGCGGGTCATGGACCTCGGTATTGCCGCCTATCTGCTCAATCCCGAAGAAAGCGACTACGGCTGGCCACGACTGGCCGTGCGCTGGGGCGCGGGACTACCACGGAGGGACAGCGCCGCCGTTCTGGCGCTGGATATGGCGCGTCTGCTGGAAAACCGCCTGCTGCGGGATGGTCTGCTGGCTCTGTACGAAAAGCTGGAAATACCGCTTGCGCCGGTGCTGGCGCGCATGGAAGCCGCAGGCATCGCCATTGACGGCCGTGCCTTCGGCCGCTTTCTGGCCGATGTGCAGAAGGAGCTGGATGAGCTGACTGATGCGGTCTATGCCGCAGCCGGCAGAACTTTCAATATCCGTTCCGCCCAGCAGCTCGGCGAAGTGCTGTACGGAGAAATGGGACTGCCCGCGCCGCGCAAAACCCGTGGCGGTCAGGCATCCACCAGTCAGGAAACACTGGAACGACTGGCCGGACGACATCCCGTGGTGGAGAGTATCCTGCAATTCCGCAAGCTGGAAAAAATGCGTTCTACCTACCTTGATCCTCTGCCGCGGCTGGTGGACGACAGCGGTCGGCTGCATACGACCTTCAACCAGAAAGCCACGGCCACCGGGCGTCTGTCTTCAAGCAATCCCAATCTGCAGAATATCCCCGTGCGCGGCCCGCTGGGCAAACGCATGCGTACCTGCTTTGTGGCGGGAAAAGGGCGGCTGCTGATCTCGGCGGACTACTCCCAGGTAGAATTGCGCGTGCTGGCCCACATGTCGCAGGATGCGGCCCTGCTGGACGCCTTCCGGCGAGGTGAGGACATTCACTCCCGCACGGCGGCGCTGATTTACGACTGTCCGCAGGAAGCCGTCACGCCTGACCAGCGCCGCAATGCCAAGACCATCAACTTCGGACTCATCTACGGCATGGGCGCGCAAAAACTGGCTCAGGAACTCAAAATAACGACCAATGAAGCCAAGGAGTTCATCGCCCGTTATTTTGAGCGCCTTACCGGCCTGAAGGCCTTTTACGATGACGTGGAAGCGACGGCACGGCGGCAGGGCTTCGTCACTACACTGGGCGGACGGCGGCGTCTGCTGCCGGATATTCATTCCGCCAACGGGCAGGCCTCGGCGCTGGCGCGACGGCAGGCCATCAATACCGTCATTCAGGGGTCGGCGGCGGATATCATCAAGCTGGCCATGCTGGCCGTAGACGGCGATGCCGCCTTGCGAGACCTGCAGGCGCGGCTGTTGCTGCAGGTGCACGACGAGCTGCTGCTCGAAGCGCCGCAGGAGACGGCGCAGGAGGCGGCCCGGCGTGTGGCTGAACTCATGTCGTCCGTACAGCCGGGCGGCAACGTCCTCTCGGTACCGCTGCTGGTGGACGCCGGAACCGGGCCGGACTGGGGAGCGGCGCACTGAGGCCGTCCCGCCGAAAATAAACGGAAAAGAGCTTCCCGATCTCGCTCCCCGCAGCATCTTCTCTCAAGATTTGTTTCCGCCGGCCGATACGGGGAGAGAGCGTCTGTGAAATGCGTCCCTGCCGACAGGGACAGCCGCGCCGGGCGGCTGCACAGCAAACAGGCGAGACAGTACGGGAAGGCGCGCCTCCCGTGAGAACCGCACGGGGGAAGCGGGATGTATGCCGTCATAAGGGATGCCTACAAGTTTCGACGTATTCTCGGGGATATGACAGGGCTGTGCAATCTGCGCTGCCGCTTTTGTTCCACTGATTTCCGACAGGCCGGGCGAACCGTCATGCCGTTGCCCGTGGCGCGCAGCCTGCGACGGCTTCTGGACCTGGTGCCGGAGGAGTGCTTTTACCTTTCCTTTTTCTTTGAGCCGACACTGCACCCGCACTTTGCGGAAATTCTCGCCTCACTGGGGAGCGAGGGGCGCGAGAAGGTCATTTTTTCCACCAACATGGCCTGCGACATGGACGATGCCGCCATCCGGGCGCTGGCTGCCGCACCGGTAAAGCGCATCATTCTTTCCCTGCACACGCTGCGACCGGATGTCTATACATCCTTGTGCAGCGGCTGCCGGGTGGAACGCCTGCTCGGCAACCTTATGCGGCTCGGCGAAGCCTGCCGCACACGTGAGGATAACGGCGACCACGCGCCCGCCCTGCATTTTCTGACGGTAGTGCTGCGGGACAATTTCGAGGAAATTCCCTCGCTGGTACAGTTGGCGGGAGAACGCTTCCATGCTGCAGCCCATGAGCTGCGCACTCCCGTGTACGGCGATCATGTGGGGCTGCCGTTTACCGCACAGCAG
>CALVGJ010000238.1 GCA_944327045.1 uncultured Desulfovibrio sp. | reverse complement strand
TCTATCGTGTGGAAACTGGCCTGCATCCCAACCTTACCGATACGCAGGGCCGCAAGACCGCCCTGCACATCCTGAAGGCGCTGCATGTGGAACTGGCGGGTATCCGGCAGGTGAAGGTCTATACCGTGGACGGTCTTGACGACGCGCAGGTGCGGCGGCTGGTGGCCGAGGGCATCTGGCACGATCCCATCCTGCAGGAGGCGTCCCTTGAGCCGCTGCCGCCGGTGGAGCCGCTGCCGCACTGGTTCGTGGAGGTGGGCTTTCGGCCCGGCGTGACGGACAACGAGGCCCGCACGGCCCGTGATACGGCCGCCATGGTGCTGGGCGTGGAGCGCGAGAGCCTGCGCGTCTACACTTCGGTGCAGTACCGCATCGCCTGCCTGCCGGACAAGCCGCTTGACCGGGACGCGGTGGAGCAGCTCACCCGTTCGCTGCTCTGCAATGATCTTATCCAGCGTTTCCGCGTGAAGAGCCGTGAGGAATGGCAGGCCGAGCCGGGCTTTGCGCCGCAGGCCGCGCAGGTGACGGGCCGTTCCAACGACACGGTGGAGACCGTTTCCCTCTCCGGCATGGACGACGCCGCCCTGCAGCAGGCCAGCCGGGACAACACCTGGGCGCTCACCCTTACGGAGATGCACTGCATCCGGGATCAGTTCGCCCGACCCGAGGAAAGGGAGCGCCGCAAGGCCCTGCACCTGCCCGCCGATCCCACGGACGTGGAAATGGAAGTACTGGCGCAGACCTGGTCCGAACACTGCAAGCACAAGATTTTTGCCTCCCGCATCCGCTATACCGATGCGGAAAGCGGACGCAGCGAGGTGGTGGACAATCTTTACAAGACCTGCATCCGGGACGCCACGGCCCAGCTCCGCAAGCGCATGGGCGAAAAAGACTACTGCAAGTCCGTGTTCAAGGACAATGCGGGGGTCATCGCCTTCATCAACGGGTATGACGCCTGCATCAAGGTGGAGACCCACAACAGCCCCTCCGCCCTCGACCCCTACGGCGGCGCGCTCACCGGCATCGTGGGCGTGAACCGCGACCCTATGGGCACGGGCATGGGCGCGGAACTCGTCTGCAATACGGACGTGTTCTGCTTTGCCTCGCCCTTCCACGACAAGCCCCTGCCGCCGCGTCTGCTCCATCCGCGCCGCGTGCTGGAAGGCGTGCGCGAGGGCGTGGAGCACGGCGGCAACAAGTCCGGCATCCCCACGGTCAACGGTTCCCTTGTCTTTGACGAGCGCTACCTCGGCAAGCCGCTGGTCTACTGCGGCACCGTGGGCATCATCCCCACGGACATCAACGGCCGTCCCGGCTGGGAAAAGCAGGCGCAGGTGGGCGACGTCATCGTCATGACCGGCGGCCGCATCGGCAAGGACGGCATCCACGGGGCCACCTTCTCGTCCGAGGAGCTGCACGAGGGTTCTCCGGCCACGGCCGTGCAGATCGGCGACCCCATCACGCAGCGCAAGATGTACGATTTCATCATGCGGGCGCGGGACCTCGGCCTGTACAACGCCATTACCGACAACGGCGCGGGCGGCCTCTCCTCGTCCGTGGGCGAAATGGCCGGGGATACGGGCGGCTGCCGTCTGGATGTCTCCCGCGCGCCGCTCAAGTACGACGGCCTGCGTCCGTGGGAAATCCTTCTTTCCGAAGCGCAGGAACGCATGACGCTGGCCGTGCCTCCGGCCAGACTGGAGGAATTCCTCGCCCTTGCCCGCCGCATGGACGTGGAAGCCACGGCGCTGGGCGAATTCACGGACTCCGGCTTCTTTGAAGTGCGTTTCGGGGAGCGCATCGTGGCCTCGCTGCCCATGCACTTCATGCACGACGGCGTGCCGCAGCTCCAGCTCGAGGCGGAATGGAAGGCCCCGGCGCACAAGGATATCCGTGTGGAAGTGGCCGACGCCGACGAGGGGGCCTTCCTCAAGCGCATGCTCTCCCGCCTCAACATCTGTTCCAAGGAATACATCATCCGCCAGTACGACCATGAAGTGCGCGGCGGCAGCGTCATCAAGCCCCTTGTGGGCGTGAAGCGCGACGCTCCGGCCGATGCGGGCGTGCTGCGGCCCATTCTGGAGTCGGACGCCGGGCTCGTCGTCTCCCACGGCATCTGCCCCAAGTTCAGCGATTACGATACCTACTGGATGATGGCCAACGCCATGGACGAGGCCATCCGCAACGCCGTGGCCGTGGGCGCCAATCCCGATGCGCTGGCCGGGGTGGACAACTTCTGCTGGTGCGACCCCGTGCAGAGCGAAAAGACCCCGGACGGCCGCTACAAGCTGGCCCAGCTCGTGCGGGCCTGCAAGGCCCTGCGGCAGTTCTCGCTGGCCTACGGCGTGCCCTGCATCTCCGGCAAGGACTCCATGAAGAACGACTACACCGGCGGCGGCGAGAAGATTTCCATCCCGCCCACGGTGCTCTTTTCCGTGCTGGGCGTCATCGACAATGTGACCCTGACCCAGACGTCGGATTTCAAGAAGCCCGGCCATGTCATCTACCTGCTGGGCGGTACCTGGCGGGAGCTGGCGGGCAGCGAGGCTGCCGCCGAGCTGGGCCTTGCGGGCGGCCGCGTGCCGCAGGTGGACGTGGCCACGGCCCTGCCGCGCTACCGCGCCGTGCACAGCCTCATGCGCCGCAAGGCCGTCAGCGCCTGCCATGACTGTTCCGACGGCGGGCTGGCCGTGGCGCTGGCTGAAATGTGCATCGGCGGCCGCCTCGGCGCGCGCGTCGATCTTGACGCCGTGCCCGCGCTGGAAGCCATGAGCCGCAGCGAACTGCTCTACAGCGAATCCGCCAGCCGCCTGCTGGTCAGCGTGGCCCCGCAGCACGCCGCGCTCATGGACGCCCTCGGCGAGTGGCAGCTTTGCCGCCGTATCGGCGAAGTGACTGAAAGCCCGACGCTTGAACTGCACAGCGGTTCCTCCACCCTGGCCGCCGTGCCCGTGGAAGAACTGGCTGCCGCCTTCAAGGTGACACTGGACTGGTAAGCGCCGCCACCTGTCCTGCAGCATGACGGACAACGGGATGCCCTTCGCGTGTACGAAGCGGCATCCCGTTTTTTTTAGGGCATTTTCAGTTTGAAACGCTTCGCGTTTCACACCATACGGCCTGTCGTTTCGCGGAAAAAACGCGATAACGTACAGAAAGTTTCGCACATTTAAAAATGGAAGCAGCTCGCCAAGCAGGTTAGGATTTGT
>CALVGJ010000237.1 GCA_944327045.1 uncultured Desulfovibrio sp. | reverse complement strand
TGCCCCGGGCAGAACTTCACATAGTCGAAGCCGCGGGAATACCCGTACTTGGGCAGGCGCATGGGCGGCGTGTCGTAGACCAGCGCGGTCTGGACGTCGCGGCCCCAGAGGATGTCGCTGATGGTGGTGTCGTCCGGGGACAGGGGCTGCCAGCCGCCGAAGGGCAGGGTGTAACGTCCGGTCATGATGGCCCGGCGCACCGGCACCGTGGGCAGGCCCTCGCTGTAGGCGTTCTCAAACAGGATGCCGTTGCGCGCGAAGCGGTCCAGATTGGGGGTCTTGACCGTGGCATTGCCGTAGCAGCCCAGATAGTTGTGCTGCAGGGTATCCAGCATGATGAAGACGATGTTCTTGACGCGATGCTTGCTCATTTCGATTGTTCCTCCAGAGATTGCGCCTACAACAGGCCGATAAGCTTCCAGTAGGGGATTTGCAGCAGAAGAAGGCCGACGCCCACAAAGAGGATGCGCAGGCCAAGTCCCTTGAACATGTGCCGGGGCGTGATGTAGCCCGTACCGAAAATGTACATGTACAGGGCGTATTCATAGGGGAAGATGTACTGATCCAGCCCGTAGAGGAAGGCATAGATCATGGGCAGGGGATTCATGTCCACGTGGTGCGCTATCTCCGTCCAGGGCAGGGAGAGGGCGGACACGGCGGCCAGGGGCGTCAGCATGAAATTGATCACCACGGCCGAGAGGTAGGAGCTGATCACAAGCCAGGTCGGGGAGAGCCCGTCGATGAGCGGCACCACCAGCGAGGCGAACCACCTGGCCGCGCCAAGGTGCACCGCCACGGACCCCATGCCCAGACAGGAGACGATGAACACGAGAAAGCCCACGTTCAGCTTGCGGACGTTCTCGAACCTGGCGAGTCCGATCCAGGGCAGGTAGCAGCACAGGGCAATGAGCGCATACAGGAAGTAGCCGTTCAGGCCGTGCCACTTGCTGGTCAGCAGGCCGGTGATGGCGCAGAGCATCAGGATGAGGAGCTTCCATTCCTGCAGCGTCATGGGCCCCATGGCGCGGAGGCGTTCCCTGACCACTTCCTTGAGGTGGTCTTCATGCGGGATATGTTCCCTGCCGGGAATGATCTTCACGCACATGAAGACGGAAAAGCAGCAGTACAGCACGATAAAGGGCAAATTGGCCAGCGCATATTCGCCCCAGGTGGGCACGGTGATGATGCGCTTGATCTGGTCCATGGCGATGAGGGACATTTCCGTGCCGGTAAGGAAGCCGTAGCCCGGCGAGGTGGCGGCGCAAAAGCCCGCCATGATGATGGCCGAGGAAATGCGCGACTTGGGGTCAAGCTCCAGCGCCAGCACAAGACCGTGCGCGATGGCCACGAAGATGATGACCCGGCACATGATGTCCGGCAGCAGAAAGGCCATGAACATGCCCACCACCATGAGGGAGACCACAATGCGTGTGAAGGTGGCTCCCACCAGGGCCATGAGCTGCAAGGCCAGACGGCGGGTCAGACCGGTGGTTTCCAGCGCCTCGCTCAGCACCAGCGCGCCGAAGCATATCCAGGGCAGGAATGCGCCCCATGCCCCGAAAATCACCGGCGGCGGGGCCACGTTGCACAGCAGGTACAGAAAGGTCATGGCCGCGGCCGAGGGCACGGCGGGCAGAATGTCGGTGGCCCATACCGTGATGGCCCAGAGCGTGATGGCAAAAAACATGGGCAGATGCGGATTGAGCGAGGGGTCGGCCTGCACAGCCGCATGAACGACAAAATAGGCGCCCGCCGGAATCAGCAGGCTGATGAGCCACTTGAGATGCACGATTCGAAGCATGTCCTTCTCCTTCGGTCGATGGTGGGCCAGCGTCGCTGCCGCCTCTCTCTGACGTCGTATTGTCAGGATAGGGACTTTGAGAAATTTTTCCTTAGCACACGCTATAATTTCCAAACAAGTTGTAAAAAGGCTCTTGAGCTGCCCGTTTTTGCGTGATAATCCGAGGAAAAATGCCGTACAGGTAAATTGTTCAAAAATGCACAAAAGGGAAGCCTATGCCGCAGACAAGCGAAGAAAGCACCGTCAGGAGTACGGAGATTTGTCTGGAAGGAATCAACGCCCCGTGGAGCGAAGTGCTGCACATGGGAACGCGCTGCACCTTTCCCAAGGGGCATATCATCATGGGCAGCAGGTTGCAGGGCTTCTATTTCATCGCGTCCGGCCGCGTCAGGCTGAGCTATCTTGATGAGGACGGCGAGGAGTGCGGCAAGCTCTATCTGGGACAGGGCTGCCTCTTTAACGAAATACCGGCTCTGGCCAGCAATTTCTGGTATTCCGTCATCTTCTGCTGTCTGGACGCCACGGAAATCTGGCGTTTTGACGCCTCACTGCTGGATGATGCGGATTTTCTTGCCCGCTATCCCCACCTGATCGCCAATCTCATGCGCTCCATGGCCCGCAAGTCCAGCATCTTCTTTTTTCATCTGGCCCGGACGCGCAGCGCCTCGTCCATGTGCCGCCTCTGCGATCTTCTGCTCCAACTGAGCGAATCGCACCGGGGCAAGCTGCGCATGAGCCAGAGCGACGCGGCGGCCATGCTGGGCCTGCACCAGACCACCGTGGCCCGCCTGATCCGCCGCCTGCGCGAGGAAGGCGTCATCGGCCGGTTTACCAAGAGAGAACTGGAAGTGCTGGATATGGAACGTCTGCGGGAACTGGCCCGTTCCGCAAATCTCAGGGAGTAGCGCGCGAGGCGGCATGCGGAGCGGCGACGACCGGCATATCTGCGGAAAAGGGCTCATGGCGTCTATTCAGGAAATCACCTTCTTGCGGCAAGTTCCTGGAGACGCCGCGGGGCGGGATGCCCCCTTGCAAGCAAGTGCTTTCTGAGGGAAAATAGATGCCCGGTACCAAAGGATATATGACCGGTATGCCGGAGGAAGACAGCTTATGAAGCATGTTTGTCAGGGAAAGAAATGCTTGCCGAATCACGTATTGTCTCATGCAGGCCTGTGCCTGTGCATTCTGCTTGTGTGCTGCTGCGTTCTGCTCGGCGCGACAGGCGGTACGGGCTGGGCCGCGGACGAGGACAGGCGCCCGCCGGAATGGGCGCAGCCTGTGCAGGTGTCCGGGCTGCCCAACCTGCATCGGGTTTCCGGCAAGCTGTACCGCTCCGCCCAGCCCACGGCGGAGGGGATGCGGGAGGCCGAGCGTCTGGGTATCCGCACGGTCGTTTCCCTGCGCAGCGGGCAGCGGGACGCGCCGCTGGCCCTGGGGACGGATTTGCTGTTGCGGCATGTGCCCATGCGGGCCTGGAATCCGCACCTTCCGGGCGCGGTGGCGGCCCTGAGCGCCATTGCGGTTTCACCGGGGCCGGTGCTGGTGCACTGCTGGCACGGGGCGGACCGTACCGGCATGGTGGTGGCGCTCTACCGCATGGTGGAGCAGGGCTGGACGCGCGAGGCCGCCATTCGGGAAATGCTGGAAGGCGGCTACGGCTACCACAGCATATGGAAAGACATCATCACCTTTCTTGAGACCGTGGATGTGGAAGAGCTGCGCCGGACGCTGCGCGCCAATGCGGCTGTTCCCGGTTCGCCCGAAGGCAGGGCGCGCCGTGCCGCCGGTCAGGAGGCGGTGTGCGGGGCACGGTTGCCGGAATATACGGGACAGACGGCGCAGCCCGGACACGCGGAACGTCTGGCGGTCGAACCTTCCGACGGGTAGGGGGCTCTTCTTCTTCTTCTTTTTTCTTTGTCGCCGGCTTGCGGCTGTTGCCCGGCATCCGGGCTGGGTCGCCTCCCGGCGAGGGGCAGGGGATGAGAGGGGCAAGCCCCTCTACACCCCCTACGACCCCCTACACCCCTTGTCCGCGTGGTGGAGGGCGTCCCTGTCGCATGTTGTGTACCCTGTCCGCCGCTCGCCGCTGGAGGCAAGTCGGCGCGGAGCGGGGCTTGTTTCCTTTTTTCTTTCGCTGGATTGCGCCTGTTGCCCAGCATCTGGGCCGGGTCGCCTCCCGGCGGGGGGCAGGGGATGAGAGGGGCAAGCCCCTCTACACCCCCTACAACCCCCTACACCCCTTGTCCGCGTGGTGGAGGGCGTCCCTGTCGCATGACGTATACCCTGTCCACCGCTCGCCGCAGGGGGCAAGTCGGCGCGCATCTTCCCGCGTTGCGGGTGATATGCGCGCCTGCTGCGGCGCTCCCGCTGCGCGGGGATCGCCTTCGCGCCCCGGCTCGCTGGTGCGGCGGGATGTTTCCCGGCATGCGCGTTGCGTGACGGGGAGTATCTCCCCAGCATGGAAAGTTCTTCATGGGCGGCGGGGAGCTATCCCCATTCCCGCAACCGTCTTTTCGGCACATTGCGCCGAATCAGCAACGGAAAGCCGCTTCTCCCGCCTTGCAGCAAGGGAGGATGTGCACTTGCGGAGCGGGAACGACGGTTCCGCTTGCTGACGTAAGCGGGGCAGGGCGCGGAGGAGATCACCGCCCCGCAGGGGCGGAAGCTCCGACGCCGGACGAACGCTCGTCCCGCGTTCACGCGGGACAGCGGGAGTCCGAACGCCCGCTGCCGCGCGGCAGGGAGGAGGCAAACGGCACGGCCTGCGTATCTTTGTCGTCCGTCAGGGATGGCTGCCCCAACGCGGGGTACGGGGTCGTAGGGGGCAAGGGGCTGCGCAAGCCCCTGCCCCCTGCCGCCCGCCGCGCAGGCGACCCGGCCCGGATGCCGGGCCGAATCCGCAAGCCGACGCGAAAAAAGAAAATGCCCTCGCCGCGCAGGCGACCCGGCCCGGATGCCGGGCAGCATCCCCTATCCAGCGTAAGATAAAAAAGAAAAAGGAAAAGCTTCCCCCTCAGACGCCGGGCCATATCCACCATCCAGTGGCGAAAAAAGAAAAAAAACAGGCGGCCACCCCCCTGTGCAGGGTAGCAGCCGCCAGTCAGCGTCAGAAAAAGGAAATCCTCCCCGCTGCTACCCCTCAAGGAAGGCGCGGTACGCCTCAAACGTCGCAAAGAGGTCAACGCTGCTGGAGAGTTCAAAGGGGCTGTGCATGGAGAGCAGAGCCGGGCCGCAGTCGATGACCTGCATGCCGTAGGCGGCGAGGAAAAGCGCCACCGTGCCGCCGCCGCCGAGGTCCACCTTGCCCAGTTCGGCCACCTGCCACGGGATGCCGCGGGCATTGAGCAGGCCGCGCAGTTCGCCGAGAAATTCGGCGTCGGCCTCGCTGGCCCCGTACTTGCCGCGCGAACCGCCCACCTTGCTGAAGCAGGGGCCGTAGCCGAGCTGGGCGGCGTTCTGCTTTTCGTGCACTTCGGGGAAATCGGGGTCAAAGGCGGCGGTGACGTCGGCGGAGAGGGCGCGCGTGTTCATGAACACTTGCGAAACGGGCAGGGAGGGCGCCCAGGCACGGGCAATGTCCTCGATGCAGAACTGGAGGAAGCGCGAGGACGCGCCGGTGGCGCCGTCGGAGCCGATTTCCTCCTTGTCCCAGAAGATGACGGCCATATTCGGGGCATTGCGGCCCGGGCGGGCATTGAGCAGGGCTTCCAGCGCGGTAAAAACGCAGATGCGGTCATCCTGACCGTAGCCGCCGATGAGGGCCTTGTCCAGCCCCACAAAGGCGGCCGGGCCTGCGGGCACAACCTGCATGTCCGCGGAGATGAAGTCTTCCTCCCGCACGCCGTACTTGTCGTACAGCAACTGGAGCAGGTAGCTCTTGAGAGGCTCCTTTTCGTCTTCCTTGCCGGTGCGGCCGACGCGGGGAGCCGGGCTGTGGGAAAGGATGATGTTGAGCTTTTCGGCCTCGAAAGCCTCGTTCAGGGGCTGGGTGGACTGCTTCTGCGCCAGATGGGGCAGCAGGTCGGCAATGGTGAAGACCGGATCGCCCGGCTTGTCGCCGATGGCCACGGAAAGCGTCCTGCCGCTTTCCAGACTGACGACGCCGCGCAGGGCCAGCGGCCGGGCCAGCCACTGATACTTGCGGATGCCGCCGTAATAATGGGTCTTGGCCTGGGTGACGCCGGGCTGTTCGATGAAGGGACGCTGCTTGAAGTCCAGACGGGGCGTGTCGGCATGGGCCGCGATGAGGCGCAGGCCCTGCGACAGGGGCACGCGGCCCCGGCGGGCGGCAAAGAGGGCCTTGCCCCGGAAGGGACGCATGAACAGGCCGTCCTTGGGATTTTCGCCGTAGCCCTTTTCCGAAAGGCGGCGCTGGACATAGGCGATGGTTTCGCGCTCGGTCTTGCAGGAGGAGAGAAAGTCGATGTAGCGCTTGGCGAAACTCTCCATTTCCTTGCGGCGGGTGGCCGTGGCGGCATAGGTTTTCCAGGCGCTTTCCGGCGTGTAGGCGATATCGGGCGTGTTCTTTTTCATGGCTGTGTCCTTTCTGTGAGCGCGGCGCGCAGCAGTGCGGCCACGCGGGCATAATCCTGCTCGCTCAGGGTGCGGGGGTCAAGGCAAAATTCCTGTTCGTCCAGTCGGCCCACCAGCGGCGGATTGCCGTCCAGCAGACGCCGGCGCAGCCGCACGGCGGAACAGACGGCCGGTTCAAGGCAGACAAGGGTCGTGGGCAGATCGTATTGCGGAAACGCGCCGCCGCCCACGCGGGAAACGTCCTCGCGCAGACGGACGCGGCAGGCGTCGCCCAGCTCGCGCCGCAGACGGGCGGCAAGACGCCGGGCCGCACGGGCCAGCGTTTCGGGCGGCAGGAAGATCATGCGCAGGGTGGGGATGCGCTCCCGGGCCAGCTCCGGGTCGCAATAGAGGCGCAGGGTGGCTTCCAGCGCGGCCAGGGTAAGCTTGTCGCAGCGCAGGGCGCGGGTAAGCTGATTGGCCTTGAGGGCCGCGATGCGTTCCCGGCTGCCCGCGATGATGCCCGCTTGCGGGCCGCCCAGCACCTTGTCGCCCGAAAAGGTGACGATGTCGGCCCCGGCGGCCAGCACCGAGGGCACGGTGGGCTCGTTGGGCAGGCCGCAGGCGCTGAAGTCCGTGAGGCTGCCGCTGCCCAGGTCCTCAAAGACCGGCAGACCATGCTGCCGGGCCAGGGCGGCCAGCTCTTCCAGCGGCACGGCGCTGTGAAAGCCCACGATGCGGTAATTGGAAGTGTGCACGCGCATGAGGGCGCGGGTCTGTTCGTTGATGGCCGCGGCATAGTCCCGCAGATGGGTGCGGTTGGTGGCCCCGACCTCGCGCAGGGTGGCGCCGCTCCTGGCCATGACTTCGGGAATGCGGAAACTGCCGCCGATCTCCACCAGCTCGCCGCGCGAGACGATGACCTCGCCGCCCCGGCAGAAAGTGTCCAGCACCAGCAGCACGGCCGCGGCATTGTTGTTGACCGTCATGGCGGCCTCCGCGCCGGTGAGGCGGCAGATGAGCTCCTCCACCAGCGCGTGCCGCGAACCGCGCCCGCCGCTCTGCAGGTCCAGTTCCAGCGTGGAATAGCCCTGCGCGGCCAGCAGCACGGCTTCGCAGGCTTCGGGAGCAAGCACGGAACGTCCCATGTTGGTGTGCACCACCACGCCGGTGGCGTTGATGACGGGCCGCAGGCGGGGCCGCAGCGCCGCCCGCGCATGGGCCAGCAGCAGGGGCAGATGGGCCTCGAGGGCGAGCTGTTCGGGATCGCTGACGCGCCCGGCGCGGATGAGTTCGCGTTGCCCGTCCCAGTAGGCGACGACGGCTTCACGCAGCAGGGGGCGCGGTTGCGCGTGCAGCTCCGGCGCGCGTTCCAGCAGGGCCGTCAGACAGATATCGACGGACGGCAGGCAGCGAAAGAGATGATTCATGCGCGGACCTCCGGGAGGCCGGGAACCGGGGCCGTCAGGTAGTGCGGAAAGAGGCTGAAGAATTCCGCCAGCAGATAGAGGGAGCCGCAGAGCAGCACCGGAGCGGCGGCGTCAGGCGCGGCGGGAAGGATGTCGCGGGCCGCGGCGAGGGCGCTCGCCACATCGGGGACGGCGCGGGCCGTGGGGCGTGGCCGTCCCGCGTTGCAGGCCGCGGCCACGGCGGAGGCATCGGCGGCGCGTTCGTTGTGCAGTTGCGGCACGAGAAGGGGGATGTCCCCCAGTTCCTTTTGCAGCAGGCGCGCCGCGGGCAGCCAGTCCTTGTCGGCAAGACAGGAAAAGATGGCGCAGCGCGGTCTTTGGCCCATCCGCCGCAGATGGCGGGCCAGGGCCTGCATGCCGTGCGGATTGTGGGCCCCGTCCAGCAGCAGGGGCGGGTGGGCCGCGCAGGCGGGGAGGGGTTGCAGGCGGCCCGCGATGAAGGCGCGGGCAAGACCGGCGGCCTCGGCGGGCGTGGGCGCGGCGGAGGCGGGCAGGGCGGCATGGCCGAAGCGCGGGGCCAGCGCGCGCCAGGCGGCCAGCGCCACGGCGGCATTGACGTGCTGATGCGGCCCGGCCAGACCGAGCGGCACGGCGGGCGGCAGCGGCTCCACGAAGGTCAGCGGCGCGCCGCGGGCGGCGGCTACGGCTTCGAGCGCGGCGCGGGCCGCCGGATACTGCGGCGCGCTGACGACAGGGGCGGCGTCGCGGATGGCCGCGGCCTTGTCGGCGGCGATGTCGGCCAGCGTGGGGCCGAGGATGGCCGCGTGGTCAAGGGCGATGGGCGCATAGCAGAGCGCGTCGGCCGGACAGGCGGTGGTGGCGTCGTGGCGTCCGCCGAGGCCGGCCTCGAGGATGGCCAGCTGCACGCCGTGACGGGCGAAGGCCAGCAGGGCCAGCACGGTCAGGAATTCAAAATAGGTCAGCTCGGGACAGGCGGCATGGACCTCATCGGCCAGAGCCGGCCAGTCGTCCTCCGGCAGGGGCACGCCGTCCAGCCGGATGCGTTCGGCCGGGGAGACGAAATGCGGCGAGGTGTACAGCCCGGTACGCAGGCCGTGGCTGCGCGCCAGACTGTCCAGAAAGGCGGCGGTGGAACCCTTGCCGTTGGTGCCGAGCACCTGCACGCAGACGAGGGGAGGGCGAGTGGGGAAGAGGCGGGCAAGGGCCTGCTCCATGCGTTCCAAGCCCAGCTCCATATGGAAGAAACCGCGGGCGTCAAGGTGGGCGATGACCTGGGCAAAAGAGGGAAAGGTGGTGTGCATGGGGAGAGTATGCCAGAAAACACGGGGCGTTGGCTACTGTCAGGACGGCAAAAAACGCGGTTCCGTGCCGCAGGAGACCACGGGGCGGAAAATCCGTCTTGCCGGTTGCTTTCCGCATCGGGCTGACCTAGCATGCCCTTATGGAAAGCACAATCATTCCCACATTATCGGCTGGGGACGTCGCCGCCCGTTGTACGGTGTTTCTGCTGACCGCCGACCCGCAATCGCCGCGCCGCGAGGAGCTGGTCAGGGCCACGGGAGGAGCCATGGTGCAGATCTGTACCGACGTGGCGGCGCTCAATGCGGCCGTACGTGCCGCATCCACTCATTATTGCCTTATCTGGAGCGATGCCCTCGTTCCGACGGAAGGCCTGCTGCCGCGCCTGGTAGGACGCCTTGAAGCCGATGCGGCCTGCGTGGGGGTGTCGCCCGTCTGGACGTACACGCTGGACGGCAGGCGGATCAACGCCATGGCGGGGATGGCCGTCACGGCCGACGGCGGGCTGTGCGCCCTGTACGAAGGGCGGGACGCGGCGTCGGCTCCGGTCCGCAGCGTGCACCGCTGCGTGCTGGCCCCCGTGCAGTCCCTGCTGCTGCGGCGGGAGGCCTTCGTGGCGCTGGGCGGCCTGTCGGAGCAGCTCAATCCGCTGCTGGCCGGGCCGGATCTCTGTCTGCGTCTGGCCGCGCAGCACAAGGGGGGAGGCGCGGCCTTCTTTGCCGTGGAGCCGGAAGCGCAGGCGGAGCTGACGGATATCCTGCTGCCGCTGCAAGTGGTCGGCTTGTGGAACAGCCTGGTCTCGCGCGGGCGTCTGGCCTGCTCCGTCGCCGAGGATATCCATACGCATTGCGCGGCGGACGGGCTGGCCTGCGGCGTGAGCCGCTGGCTGGTGGACGGCCCCGTGGATCAGCTGGCCCCGGAAGTGGACGCGTCGGCCCCGTGGCAGGAAAGCTATTTTGCCTGGCGCGCCAGCGGGGATGCCGCCCTGTTGGCCCGCAGCGTGGAGAGCGCCCCGGCGGCGGAAAAAGCCCGGCTGCTGGCGCTGTGCCGCTCGCTGCCGGACTGCCTGCCGCATACGGCGGAGTGGTATGCCGCGCGGGCGGAAAAATTGCGCGCCTTTGCCGGCCGGCATGGGCTGGACGCCATGCAGGCGGCGCTGGCGGCATGGGATGCGGCGGCCTTCCGGGCGGACTGCCTCGTGCCGGCCATGCAGGCTTTGCGGCGGCAGGACATGTATGAAGCCTCGCTGGATGCCTGCCCGGGGACCTATGACGCCTGGCTGGAGCTGGAGGAAGAACCGCGCCGGGCCGCTGCCGCCGGAAAGACGCCCGCCGCTGTGGGACAGGCGTCCGCCGTGGAGACCGGCGCCGCCAGGCCGCGCCTGTCCGTGCTCATGCCCGTCTGGAACACCGATCCGGCCTTTTTGCGGGCGGCGGTGGATTCCGTGCTCGGGCAGACCTACGCGGACTGGCAGCTCTGCATGGTGGATGACGCCTCGGACAGGCAGGAGACGCGCGAGCTGCTGGACAGCCTGAAAGACGCCGATGCGCGCATCCGCCTTGTGCGGCAGGAGAAGAACGGCGGCATCGCCCGCGCTTCGCAGCGGGCGCTGGAACTGGCGGACGCGCCGTGGGCGGCGCTGCTGGATCACGACGACATGCTGGCCCCCGACGCGCTGGCGCAGGTGGCCGATGCCGTGGCCGCCCAGCCGCACTGGCGCTACCTGTTCAGCGACGAGGACAAGATGGACGCCGCGGGCGTGCGGCGCAATCCCTTCTTCAAGCCCGGCTTCGACCGCGACCTTATCGAAGGCGGCAATTACGCCTGCCACCTCTCGGCCTTCGCGCGGGAAACGCTCCTTGCCGGCGGCGGTTTCCGCGAAGGCTTCGACGGAGCGCAGGATTTCGACCTCATCCTGCGGGTGACCGATGCCCTGGAAGACCGGCAGATCGGGCACATCCCGTCCATCCTCTACCACTGGCGCGTGCATCCCGGCAGCTGCGCCGGTCAGGTGGGCGCCAAGAAGGGCGTGGAGGAGGCCTCCCGCCGGGCCCTGGCCGACCATCTGGCCCGCTGCGGGCGGCAGGACGAGATCTGCGGGGCGGGGCTGACCAACTTCTTCCGTCTGGGACGCCCGCTGCCGGAAAAAGCCCCGCAGGCCAGCGTGGTGCTGCTGGCCCGCCCCGGCGTGGCCGTTTCCCCCGCCTTGCGGCGGACGCTGGAGGAACTCGCCACGCTCTGGCCCTGCGAGATCCTGTGGCAGCCGGTGGACGTCTCCATCGACGAGCCCAGCCGCGCCCCGTTCGCGGACTGGAAGGCCCTGCCTCCGGCCACCAACTGGGCGGGCGGCTGCAATGCCGCCGTGCAGGCGGCGTCCGGCGAGCTGGTGCTCTTCCTCGATGCCGCCCTGGCTCCGCTGCCGGGCTGCCGTCCCGAGCAGCTTCTCATCCAGGCCATGCGGGACGATGTGGCCGTGGCCGGGGGGATCATCCATCGTGACGGCGCGCTGTGGAACGCCGGACTGGCTCCCGGCGCGGGCGGACTGCCCTTTGCCTTCATGCGCGGCATGCCGCGCGAACTGCTGCGGCATGTGGCCTGGGGACAGCTGCTGCTGACCCGGCCCAGCATCGCCGCGCCCATGGAATGCATGGCCTTCCGGCGTGCTCTCTATCTGGACCGCAACGGCTTCAACGTAAACTTCGGCACGCTCTCCGGGGCGGACTTCTGCCTGGGGGCCGCCCGTCGCCGCCTGAAGACCCTGGCCAGCCCGTGGGCGCAGTGGACGCTGCTGGGCGAACATGCCGAGGATGCCCTTGCCGTGCGGACGCAGATCGCCATCCAGGAAGGTTCGGGCACCCAGTGCGGGACCCTGCGCGCCGCCGAGACGCGGGAATCCTACATCGCCTACCAGCAGATACTGCAGCGCTTCAAGGACCGCTGGGGCGACGACATCCGCCGCAGCCCCATCCGCAACCGCCAGCTCGGCGCGTCCTTCGACAACGGCTGGCGTCTGCCTCTCTGATGCGTTCTTTCCGGCGGGAGGTCTGAGCCTCCCGCCGGAAACGCGGGCTTTTGCGCGTTTTGCCCTTGAAAAGCAAAACGCGAGGCGGCGGCACACCGCCGCCCGGCCCAAAGCAAGCGGAAAAACCGCGTTTTTTCCGCGAAACGACAGGCTGTATGATGGGAAACGCGAAGCGTTTCAAACGGGAAATGCCCTAACGAAAAATCGCCTCCGGACTGACCGGAGGCGATTTTTTTCGCGCGGGACATACAGGGGATCGGGCCCTGTCTTGCGATCGCCGCGACAAAAAGAACGATGCGGATCTTCCTGACGGCATCCGGACGGCAGCATGCGGGATGATCCGCGCCGTATCCGGCATTAGCAGAGCGGAGGGGTGTACGCCTGCCGTGCCGTTCAGGCCGGGGCCGTTAGCCCAGCACGGAGGAGCCGCGGAAGGAGATGTCCACGATCTCGTAAGTGACGCGCCCGCGCGGGATGTCCACGCTGACCTCGTCGCCCACTTCCTTGCCCAGCAGGGCCTGTCCCACGGGCGACAGGAAGGAGATGGACCCCTTGGCCGGGTCGGCCTCGTCCGGGCCGAGGATGGTATAGGTGCGGCTCTCCTCGGTATCCACGTCCTCCACTTCGACGGTGGCGCCGAAAATGACCTTGTCGCCGCTCAGCTTGTCCAGATCGATGACCTGATAGAGCGCAAGACGGGATTCGATGTATTTGATGCGGGCCTCGGTCATGCCCTGCCGTTCCCGGGCGGCGTCATAGCCCGCATTTTCCCGCAAGTCGCCCTCTTCGCGGGCTTCCTTGATGGCCTGGATGATCTGCGGGCGCTCGCTCTTGAGACGGGCCAGCTCGTCTTCCAGCTTCTTGTAGCCCTGTGTCGTGATGGGGATGGTGGTGACAGCCATAACATTCCT
>CALVGJ010000236.1 GCA_944327045.1 uncultured Desulfovibrio sp. | reverse complement strand
GTGTTTGCGGCGGGCATCATCCGCGGGGCTACCGGATTCGGCTTCTCCATGCTGGCGCTGGTGCTGCTGACCTTTGTGCTACCGCCGGCGCAGGTGGTGCCGCTGCTGCTGCTCTGGGAAATCTTTGCCAGTGCGGGACACGCTCCCTTTGTCTGGCGGCAGTGTGACTGGAAAGTCACCGGACTTCTTCTGCTGGGCGTCATTCCCCTGACCCCCGTCGGCATGGCCCTGCTTATTCATGTTCCGGCACAGGCCATGACCATCGGCGTCAATGCGCTGGTGCTTGTCCTGACGCTGGTGCTGCTGTCCGGCGTCAAGCCGTCGCGTCCGCTGGGTTCGCTCGGCATCGTCGGCGTGGGCGCGGCCACGGGCTTCGTCAACGGCGCTTCCTCCAATGGAGGCCCGCCGGTTGTGCTGTTCATGCTGGTCACGCTGCCGGCCGAGGCGGCGCGCGCCACGCTCATCGTCTTCTTTCTGGCGCTGGATGTGCTGACGTCGGCTTTCTTTATCCATTCCGGTCTCATGTCCCTGCAAAGCCTTGTCGATGCGCTGGTGGTGCTGCCGTTCATGTGGCTGGGCATGTGGATCGGCACACGCTGGTTCCATAGTGTGGACGAAGCCCGCTTCAAGCGCTATGTGCTTCTTTTCCTCATACTGATTTCCGTGGTCGGCATGGGGCGGGCCCTGCTGCATTAGCCCCCCTGCCCGCGGGTAATTCGCCTACAGGAGATATGTCATGAAACTGCTGACGCTGACGCTCTGTCTCTGTACCCTGCTGGCCGCCGGCTGCGGCGGCGCACAAACCGCTCGTCTGCCCGACGGTACGGAAGGCTATTCCGTCAACTGCAACGGCATGGATAACGACTGGGCCGAATGCTACAACAAGGCCGCCGACATGTGCGACGGCGGCAAATACCAGATCATGTCCCAGAACACTTCCGCTGTGGGAGAAACTCCCATGCGCAATCTGATCATCAAGTGCGAATAGCGCGTTTTGCCGTGGCAAAAGGTAGAACGCGAGGCGGCAGCGCAGCGTCGCCCGGCCAAAAGCGAGCGGAGAAACCACGTCTTTTCCGCGAAACGACAGACCGTGTGGAATGAAACGCAAAGCGTTTTGCCCTGAAACTGCTCTGCGAGAATGAAATGCGTGTGCGGCGGCTCCTTTCCGGGGGAACCGCCGCACACGCGGTATCGGCACGAAGCGCCCCGCGAGACGGGGCGGCAGCCAGCGCCATCCGGCCCAAGATACGCGGAAAAACCGCGTTTTTCCGCAAAATGCCAGGCCGTATGGAGTGAAACGCAAAGCGTTTCACACGGAAAAACCTTAGATAACCTTGTTCAGCGCGTATTCAATGATGCCTTCGGCACCCGCCTGACGGAGACGAGGAATCAGATCGCGCACCACGTCGATATTGACCACCGTTTCCACGGAAAGCCACTTGTCGTTCTGGAGCGGGGAGACCGTGGGAGAGTTGAGGGACGGCAGCATCTGCAGGATGGCGTCAAGGCGGTCAGCAGGCGCATTCATCTTGATGGCCACCAGATTTTCCGCCCGCAGTGCGCCCTGCAGCAGCAAGTCGATCTGCTCAATCTTGGTGCGCTTGCGCGGATCGGCCCAGGCATCGCGATTGGCGATGAGCACGGGATAGGAACTCATGACCTCGTCAATGATGCGCAGACCATGCGCCCGGATGGTCGTGCCGGTTTCCGTCACTTCCACAATGCCGTCGGCCAGACCTTCCACCACCTTGGCTTCCGTAGCGCCCCACGAGTAGAAGATATTCACGTCGATGCCCAGCCCGGCAAAATACTTGCGTGTCAGGCCCTGCAGTTCGGTGGCGATGCGCTTGCCCGCCAGGTCCTGCGGCTTCTGGTAGGGGGAATCCCCGGCCACGGCGAGCACCCAGCGGCAGGGCCGACTGGACGTTTTGGAATAGGTCAGCTCGGAGATGATCTGCACGTCCTTGTCGTGCTCCACTTCGTGCAGCCAGTCCAGCCCAACAATGCCCACGTCCAGAATGCCCGCCGCAATGTAGCCGCCGATTTCCTGTACCCGGCAAAGGGAGGCGCTGATTTCCGGGTCGTTGATTTCAGGGAAGTAATTGCGCGTATGCTTGCGGATTTTCCAGCCCGCACGGTCAAAGAGATTGATGGTGGCTTCTTCCAGCGACCCCTTAGGGACGCCCAGCTTGATGATGGGATGTGCGTTCATGCGTAAGCTCCGGGCGGATTGCGCCCTTGTGTTTTAGAGCGTTTTGCCTTTGGCAAAGACAAAACGTGAGGCGGCAGCACACGCCGCCCGGCCGAAAGTGAGCGGAAAACCGCGCTTTTCCGCGAAACGGCAGGACATAGCGTTTGAAACGCAAGGCATTTCAAACGGAAAATACCCTGATCGTGCGGAGCGTTCGGACGTTTCAGCGGCCGTAAACGCTTTGGGGATCAAAGACCACAGGCGAACAATCGCGGACCTCGCCGTGCTCCCATTCCCGAAAGAAACAGGAACGGTGTCCCGTATGGCAGGCCGCGCCGCCGACCTGCTCGATGCGCAGCAGAATGGTGTCATTATCGCAATCCAGACGGATGGAACGCACCTTCTGCACATGGCCTGATGTTCCTCCCTTGTGCCAGAGCTCGCCACGGCTGCGGCTCCAGTAATGGGCCTCGCCCGTCGCCAGCGTACGCTGCCAGGCATCCTCGTTCATGTAGGCCAGCATGAGCACTTCACCCGTCGCCGCATCCTGGGCAATGGCGGGCACGAGCCCCTTGCTGAAATCAGGGCAAAACGCCGTGGACATAGATATTCTCCTTAAGGAAAGGCTTGCATTTGCCAGCCCGCCTGTGAGCAAAGACATTTTCGCTGTGAAAATGCTCTGCCGACGGCGTGAGCAGGCGCCCGCAGCGAAGGCATACGCGCAAGGCATGTGCACTTGCTGCGTATCGGGGCGAGCGTGCCGTCCAGCGTTGACGTTATAAAGGTCAAGGCGAATCCGCTCAAGGGTGGCTGCGGACAACACACCGCACGCTAGCCATAAATGCCCGGAGACGCAAGGGATGGGATAACGTACAGAAAGTTTCGCACATTTAAAAATGGAAGCAGCTCGCCAAGCAGGTTAGGATTTGTTTGCGAAGACCAAGCCTGAAAGGAGAGCTGCGGATGAAAAATAACGGTGAACAGGAAAA
>CALVGJ010000235.1 GCA_944327045.1 uncultured Desulfovibrio sp. | reverse complement strand
CCTTCAACCTGACCCATTATGATCTTTCCCGGCGCATCGGTCAGCGCAAACGGGACAACATCGTGGAAAGCGGCGCCGCCGTGGTGGCCGCCGCCTGTCCGGCCTGCATGATGCAGCTGGAAGATGTTCTTTCGCAAAATCACGACGCCGTGACCGTCCGTCACCCTGTCCAGCTGTATGCGCAGCATCTGGGACTGGGCAACGGGCCGGCGGCATAGTTTCAAAGGAGTGACTCATGGCCCCTGTCAATCAGGAACTTGTCGATCTCTTCATAGCCCGCGCGGAGGCCGTTGCCGCTCAGGTACAGCGCCTGCCCAACATGGCCGCCGCCCTGCAGTACGCCGTGGACGTCTGCGCCCGCAAGGCGCCCTGCGAACTGCTGGCCGATGAAGATGTGGAAAAAGGCCCGGACGGCCCCAACAAGGTGCCCACCCGCGTGCAGAAAATCCTTGCCGCGCCGGACCTGCCGGACGCGGACTTTGCCGCTCTGGCCGAAGCCTGCGCCGCTCAGGGCTTTGCCTGCCGCAGAGACGGCCTGCGCAACCATCTGGCCGGCATCGACGTGGGCCTGACCACGGCCCGGCTGGGCGTGGCCGCCAGCGGCACCTGCCTGACCGTGGGCGATAACGAGGATACCCGTCTGGCGGGCATGATCAGCGAAACGCACATCCTCATCCTGCGCGCGTCGGAAATCTATCCCGACCTGCCGTCCATCGCCGGGCAGCTTCGCGACCGCATGGCCGAGCGCCCGGGCAGCTACACCGTCTTCATCACCGGCCCCAGCCGCACCGCCGACATCGAGCGCGTCAGCGCCGTCGGCGTGCACGGCCCGCTGGAACTGCATATCGTTCTTCTGGAGGATGCCCATGTCTAACAGCGAAAAACTCGGCAGCGAGTCCGGCTACCACAAGGACATCGACAGCGCGCTGGAGGACAGCTTCCTGCGCCGTACCCTGGACACCTTTGCCGTGGCCTATCGCGCCAACCGCGAAGCCATCTTCAAGGAAGTGGACGAACGCGGCCTCATCCGCCAGATCGCGGATGCCAAGGACGACGCCTGCCGCCACATGGAAGAACTCTACACCCAGTTCAGGGCCGAAGCCGAAAAGCGCGGCGTCATCGTGCACCGGGCGGCCACGGCTGCCGACGCCAATGAGATCATCGCCCGCATCGCGCGGGAAAACAACGTCAAGTACGTCATCAAGTCCAAATCCATGACCGCCGAGGAAATCCACCTCAATACGCGGCTGGAGGCCGACGGTCTGGTGGTGGACGAAACCGACCTCGGCGAATGGATCATCCAGTTGCGGCATGAAGGCCCCTCGCACATGGTCATGCCCGCCATCCACCTTTCCCGGCAGCAGGTGGCCGACGACTTTGCCAAGGCCACCGGCGACCCGCAGGATACGGACGTGCAGCGGCTGGTCAAGGTGGCCCGCGTGCAGCTGCGCCGCAAGTATCTGCGTGCGGACATGGGCGTGAGCGGCTGCAACTTCGCCGTGGCTGAAAACGGCAGCGTGAGCACCGTCACCAATGAAGGCAATGCCGAAATGGTGACCACCCTGCCGCGCGTGCATGTGGTGCTGGCCGGTCTGGACAAGCTTGTGCCCACGCTGGATGTGGCCCTGACGGCCCTGCAGGTGCTGCCGCGCAACGCCACGGCCCAGCGCCTGACCTCCTACGTCACCTTCATGGACGGCGCGGGCGACTGTGCGGCCTCCCCGACCGGCAAGAAGATCATGCATGTGGTCTTTCTGGACAACGGGCGTACCGAAATCGCCAAGGACCCGATTTTCTCGCAGATTTTCCGCTGTGTACGCTGCGGGGCCTGTGCCAACGTCTGCCCGGTCTTCCGTCTGGTGGGCGGGCATCGCATGGGCTACGTCTACATCGGGGCCATCGGGCTTATCCTCACCTATTTCTACCACGGACAGGACAAGGCCCGCATCCTTAGTCAGAACTGCATCGGCTGCGAAGCCTGCAAGAACGTCTGCGCGGGCGGCATCGACCTGCCGCGCCTCATCCGGGAGATCCGCGCCCGTCTGGTGGAAAAGAACGGCGCGGGCCTGCCCATGAGCCTGCTGTCCTCGGTGATGAAAAACCGCAAGATGTTCCACAACCTCATCAAGTTCGCGAGCTTTGCCCAGCGTCCGTTCACGGGCACCGGCCGCGACAATGTGAGCTATCTGCGGCACCTGCCCGCCATCTTCCTGGGCAAGCATCAGTACAAGGCCCTGCCCGCCATTGCCGCCGAATCCTTCCGCGACCGCTGGGCCCGCATCAAGCCCGTGCTGCGGGAACCGCGCATGCGCATTGCCCTGTTCAGCGGCTGTGCACAGGACTTCATCTTCCCGGATCAGCTGGAAGCCTTCGTCAAGCTCATGACGGCGCTCAACGTGGATGTGGACTTCCCCCTGAATCAGACCTGCTGCGGCCTGCCGCTGGACGTCATGGGCCAGCGCGCCACGGCCATCGAGGTGGCGCAGCAGAACGTGGACGCCTTTGCCCACAAGAAATATGACGCCATCGTGACCCTCTGTGCAAGCTGCGCCTCGCACATCAGGAACGTTTATCCCGAAATTCTGGAAAACAGCCCCTACCGGCATCAGGCCGAAACGCTGGTGCAGTCCATCCAGCCCTTCAGCGCCTTCCTGCATGACACGCTGGGCGTAACAGCCGAGGACTTCAACCAGAGCGGCGAAAGCGTCACCTTCCACGCGCCCTGCCACCTCTGCCGCGGCTGCGGCGTTACGGATGCGCCGCGCGAACTCATTGCCCAGGCCGCGAACTACGTGCCCTGCGAGGAAGAGGACGTCTGCTGCGGCTTCGGCGGCAGCTACTCCATGAAATTCCCTGAAGTGGCCGCCCAGCTGCTGGAAAACAAGCTCAAAAACGTGCAGGCCACCGGCGCTTCCCGGCTGGTGACCGACTGCCCCGGCTGCGTGCTGCAAATCCGCGGCGGCGCGGAAAAGAAGGGCCTCCCCGTCAGGGTAAGCCATATCGTGGAACTCATGGCCGAGAACGTGCGTTCCCGCAACTGATCCCCTCCCGGCCGCCGGACGGCACACGTTCCGGCGGCCGGACGGTCTTGTGTCTCTCAGGCGGGAGCACGCAGCGGCTCCCGCCTGTTCACCACAGTGACCCCACTGCTCAGACGTCCCGTAACGCCTGCCGGAAAGTGCCTAGCAGACGGGAAGAGGGGTGTATTGCGTCACCGCACAAAGCATGCTAAGTATACACTGCCTTATAGAGCGCTTTGCCTTTGAAAAAGGCAAAACACGAGGCGGCGATACAGCGCCGCCCGGCCTAAAGCAAGTGGAAAAACTGCGTTTTTTTCCGCTAAACGCCAGGTCGTATGGTTTGAAACGCGAAGTGTTTCAAACTGAAAATGCTCCAGAGCAGATTCGCTTTGACTTTTTATAGGATCAAAACGGGAAAGTACGCTCGCTCCGGCCTGTCACAGCGCAGGTACGTTGTGCTTATGCCTTCGCTGCGGTCGCCTGCTCACGCTGTCGGCAGAGCCTTTTCGTTTTGAAAAAGCTCTATTCGAAGTGCCGTCGTCCGTCGATATCCTCCCCCCTCAACATCCGCCGCATATCATGAGCACCCATCACTGCGCCCTGTCTGTCGTTGTTGCCGTCTATAACATCGAAGACTATCTGGAAACCTGTCTGGACAGCTTGCACCGGCAGCGTTTTACCGATGTTGAGTTCATTGTCATTGACGACGGATCAACCGATCGCTGTGCGGAAATTTGCGACGCCTATGCAGCCAGGGACAGCCGCTTTACGGTGGTACATCAGGAAAACAAGGGACTTCTTCTTGCCCGCAAGACAGGCATCCAACGTAGTCAGGGGAAATGGCTCATTTTTGTTGATGGCGACGATCTTCTGGCAGAAAATGCCGTGGAGGAGATGGTTCAACTCGCCGAGAAATACCATGCGGATATCGTCCATTTTTCCGTCGATATTATTAACTGCAAGGATACTGAACAGTATTCCACAGCATATTCCTTCTTTAATCGACGTATAAGGCAACAGGTCTGCGGAAATAAGGAAATCGCCCGGGAAACATTTATTGACAAGGCATACAGTTGGGCTCTTTGGAACAAGATATACAAAACCGACTTGCTTAAGACCGCCTATGAGCATACGGTCAATCAGCATTGCGTCAGTTGCGAAGATGCCTATGCGTACTTCCTTTGTTGCTACTTTGCCTCAAGTCTGGTCTCGGAAGCAACTCGGCCGCTTTACTTCTACCGCTTTAATGTCGGCATCTCGACAAAAAAAGAAACGCTACCGCTCTTCCGCAGCCATATAGGAGAAATTGTCATTACCCGCTGGCTGGCGGATTTTCTCCATCGAGAGCAGGCCTTGCCGGTCTGGCAGGATTATCTGGAAAGCTTGCGTAGCTATCTGAGAGATGCCGCCGTCTATCGCATGGCCGCCCTCCCGGATGAGGACCTGAAAAAAGCCTTGCCCCTTCTGTGCCGACATCACGACCTGTCTGCATGTATGCCCGCACTGCAGGCCTGCTTTATGGGCCGTCAAAATGCGCTTGCCGCCGCAGCCCATACTGTATGGGACGAGCTTCCCGCTACCCGGGCCGCCGTACCTCCTACAGTAATAGGGCCTACAGCCTCCGAACAGAAAACCGTCGGCATTTTTTGCTACTGCGATGACGACAGCGATCTTGAACGCACCATCGCAATGCACATCTCCCTGGTCCGCCAACTGGGCTATCGTATCGTTCTTTTTATGGAACAAAGCCTGACGAAAAAGGAGCATACTCTGTCGTCGGCTGTCATACGCTGTCAGCTGCCCCCGGCCTATACTCAGCAGCGCGGGACAATTTTGCTGAAGGCGCTGCAAGAGCACAATGTGGAACTAGTCTGCCTTTACGGCACTTCTTCGGCCCTGATTCTGTTTGACCTGCTTCTGCTGCGCTTTGTCCGCGTTCCCACTGTGATTTTGTGCCATGAGACTTCCGCCCAGCAAATGGCGGTAGGTTTTCCGTATTCCTTCAGCAGGCCGCTGGTCTACGCCCTGGCTGATACCGTTCTGGTGCTTTCCCGCAGCGAGGAATATTTTTATCGCCAGTGCGGGGTCAATGCCCGCTACCTGCCCAATCCCATTCCCACATTTCACACGGAGGAAAGCCCACACAGGGAAGACACGGCCCCCCCTGTCGTACTCTGGCTGGGGCGGCTGGATAACGGGCAAAAAAACTACTGTGAGGCTCTGCAGATATTTCAAAAAATACTGGCGGCTGAGGACAGAGCCGTCTGTTATCTGGTAGGCTCCGGCGAACCGCAGGACAACAAGTTTGTCAGACGCTTCATCGCCCAGCATAACTTGCACGACCGCCTCATCCATGTGCCGTATACGCAGGATATCGCACGTTTTTACAGCATGGCCACAGTCCATCTGGTGACCTCCACATTTGAATCCTTTCCCATGGTTGTGGCGGAAAGCAGGATGGCCGGTCTGCCGCTGGTCACCTATGAGATGCCCTATCTGGAAATGCTTCGGGAAAAAAAGGGCTACATCAGCGTGCCCCGGCACGACGTGCAGGGAGCTGCGGACGCGGTACTGTCCATCCTGAAGGATTCCGCCTACGCCCTCCGGCTTTCACAGGAAGCGCGAGAATCCATACAGCCCTTTCTGGCCGTAGATTTGGCCGGCGCCTGGCGGGACATCCTTGAGCACCCCGCACAACAGCATGGCCCCTTGCCGAGCAGGGAGGAAAGGCAACTGGCCCTGACTTTCTGGGAGCATACGCTTTCCATGTATAATGAGGGGATAAACAAGGTTCCTCCCGCCTTCAAAACTCGCATCAAGCGGCGTTGCAAACGACTGCTCAAAGAAAATCCGATCATTCGCCCCGCCCTCAATTTTTTTCTTCCTCCCGGCACGGCCCGACGCCAAAAAGTTCGGGATATTGCCGTCTTCTGCTACAGGATTTTGAAAAAACTTGTGTAGCATAAGGAGGATAGCGAAAGGGGGGATTGTGCAATCACCGCCCCTGCTCTGTAAAAGAGCATTTCCTTCATGCAGCGTTATTTTAGAGCATCTTGCCTTTGAAAAAGGCAAGATGCGAGGCGGCACAGTGCCGCCCGCCCCAAAGTGAGCGGAAAAACCGCGGTTTTTCCGCGAAACGCCAAGCCGTATGGTTTGAAGCGCACAGCGTTTCAAACTGAAAATATTCCAGGAAGACAGCATCATGCAAGCGACATTGACTATCTGTATTCCCGCTTACGAGGATGCGGGGGCCGTTGAACGCGCATTGGCATGTATCCTCAAGCAGACATGGCAAGACTGGGAATGTCTTATTGGGGATGATTCCGTCAGTGATGCCGTACAACAAACTGTTCAAGGATTTTCCGATAAGCGAATCCGCTATTTTCGCCATAGTCCACGGAAGGGTGTTCCGGCAAACTGGAATCATCTTCTCTCCCTTGCTACAGGGAAATACGTCACTCTTCTACATCAGGATGATTTTTACATAAACGCAAATCTTCTTGAAACCATTGTGCAAAAATTTGAGCAAGGTGGAGCATCAATCTGTGTATGTGCCTACAGTACGTGGAAGAAAGGAAACTGCATTTCCCAGCACAACACCAATAAAGCATATGTTGACAACTTTCTTGCCGAGTTTCCACACAAATCCCTTGTTCTCAATGGAATCGGTCATCCTTCCGTCATCTTTCTCAAGAATGCTTTTGCCCCAATTGCCTTTGATCCGAACCTGACCTTCTTTCTTGATACAGACTGGTATGCCCGGCTGTGGAAGGCGGCAGGTACCCCTGTTTATGTTCCCGAGGCGGAAGTCGGCATTGAAATAGAACGAGAGTTTCAACTATCTGTATCATGCACTTCAAAGCTTACGTCAACATTGAACGAATTGCACGGTGCATTGCGTAAATGGCATGCGACGACAAGCCAGATCGGCTGCTCCGTCGGCTATTTTTTTACTTCATATATGCGGTTTGCAGAGAGCAAATGGAAATTTCTCATTTCCTGCATGAAAACATTATCCTCAGCACAAAGGGGGTATTTTCTGCTGGCAATAATAAAAATTTTATTCTGTCGGCTTGGCCGCCGAGGATTTTACAAAACTCTTCCGCTGCTGCGGAAAGTGTACAGAAAGATTTTCAGACACAAATAACGGCAAGCGCAATGCAGGCAACTCGGGAAAAGAAAGGGGAACAAGCGCATACGAACGCTTGTTCCCCTTTCTTTTCCCGGTAGATGTCCTTTTCAGAAATTCCGCCAACGCTCAATAAACATACGCCAGCGGTAATGTCGCATCCTGCAGCCGAAACGGAACATTTCCAGAGGCAGCATGCAGAGAGGATAAACGACATTGCTCCAACGGAACCAGAGGGGAAAGGCGTGCTTTTTGAGCAGGTACATGCGGCCTGCCGCGTAGGCGGCAATTTTGGCATCGGACGGAAGCGCCGTCTCCGGGGAGGGATGAAATACCCGGATGGCCGGACAGCGCCAGAGGGGAGTCTTCCTGTGCACCTCAAGAAGGAAATCCGTATCCTCGCCGTTGCCGTACGGCAATCCTGTTCCCGGCCCGAGCTGAGGATCAAAGCGTACCTCTTTTATCGCGGCGGCGCGAAAAAACTGCAGGTACGTTTCTCCATTGAAAAATGTTCCCAAGCGGGAAACCGGCGCATCCTGTGCGGTCGAGGAGTCATTTCCCTTGCAGCCAAGAAGGCCCCCACCGTCAGGGTGGCGTGCAAAGGCAGCCACAACCTGCTCCAGCGTATCCGGAACATACCAGCAGTCATCATCAGGAAAGGCGATAATATCCGCATCCGAAACATGTGAAAGCAGCACATTGCGGGCCCGGGAAACCCCTTGTGCCGGCAGGCGAACATGTGTCAGAGGAAGCCCGGCATGACGGACAAGCAGCTCGTCCAGCACGCCGGGGGGGTTCTGGTCCCCGATATACACATGAAAATTTGTGTACTCTTGCTTGCCCAGTGAGCATAAAAGACGATCCAGCTCCTCAACTCGCGCAATGGTTGCGACACAGAGTGCGATACGGGGGAATTCCGACGAATGCTGCTTTTCCTGCCTCGACATGCGATCCGCACCTCTACCCGCTTATCTGGAACGATGCCAACGACCAAGGATAAGTTCCATTACCTTGAGAGCAACAATTTCCGGCGCAGCCGCCACGCTTTTCAAAAGATGGCAGGCCTTCCCCAACATATGCGCTCGTCGTGCGGCACGCAGATGATAAAGAGCCCGGGCTGTGCGAATATCCGAGGTGACGCATCCCTGCCGAATGATGGCGTCCCAGCTTTGCGCCTCGGGGTCCTGCTCCGGCAGGATGCCTATCAGGTGCGGACAAAGTGCGCGCATTCGCGCCAGAAGCTCGCGCTGCTCCTCTTCATCCATCCCCAAACTCGCTAAAAAGGCAAGAGGATCGACAATGGAGGAATCCGCATGCTCCCAGTGGCTCCCCGTCAACCAGATTGCCTGAGCACGCAAGATGGAATTCCGTTGCTGGCGCGCACTGGTATGCGAAATACTCTCACCGTGTACCCGATACTGCAACAGGACTTCAGGAATATTGTCCACAACGCCGAATGCCAGCAATCGCAGCCACAAGGCATAATCTTCCGCAGACGGAAAGGCGGAAGAATACCCTCCAGCGCGCCGCACCGCCTCTGCGCGCATCATGACGGTCGGATGCACCAGAGGGCATCCCCAGCGCCAAGCATCCTCGACAGCCTCACCGACGGGAACCTTCTTTGTCCGGTAGCATCTTCCCTGCTCATCCATGAAACGGACATAGCTACCCACAGCAACAACGTCCGGATGGCGTTGCATATAATCATACTGCCGGGCAAGCCGATGCGGCAAGGCAATATCATCGGCATCCATCCGCGCTATCAGGGGGCTGCGCGCCAATGCCAGTCCCTCATTAAGCGTTGCAATCAGTCCTCTGTTTTCCCTCTGAACAAGATGAATGCGTTCATCCTGCGCTGCCAGTTGCCGAACCAGCTCTTCGGTCCCGTCAACCGAACCGTCATCAAGCAGAAGCAGCTCAAAGTCATTCATTGTCTGGCAAAGAATGGATCGTACGGCATCCTCGATATACCGGACAGAATTATATACGGGGAGAATAACGGAAACGCCTGGAATCTTCATGAAAACTGCACGATTCTCCGTCTCGAGGGTCATCGGTGGGGGACAATGCCGACAAGCATGTGCCCACCACATACCCGATCATGAAACGAAACTTATTTCTCCGGAACGCCCTTCCCTTCTTCCGCCGATGCGGCAAAGGACTGTGTATACAGGGGCAGGATTTCCTGCGGCGTTCCCACGCATTTGACCCGCCCCTTTTCCATCCAGACAAGCCTGTCGCAATTTTCTACCGTGCTGAGACGGTGGGCAATGATGATGATGGTCAGTTGTCCCTTGAGCGCGGCGATGGTGTCCATGATGGCGCTTTCCGTTCCCAGATCAAGCGCGCTTGTTGACTCGTCCAGAATCAGGATTTCCGGCTCGGCATAGAGGGCGCGGGCGATGGATACCCGCTGCGCCTGTCCGCCGGAGAGACCGGCGCCGCGCTCACCTATCTGATATTCTATACCTGAAGGATTCGTTTCGACAATATCCAGTGCCGCCATGCGGCAGGCCCGGCGAACCTTTTCCGCATCATAGGGGCTGCCCCATTGGCTGAAGGCCACATTGGCCGCCACGGAACCCTGCAAAAGATAAGGCGTCTGGGGCACATAGCCGATACGGCTGATGTAGGCGGCCCGCGCTTCCGGCGACAATTCCCGCCCATCGACCCGCAACGCTCCCCCGCTCATGCCGAGCAGACCGCACAGCAGCCCCACAAGTGTGGATTTTCCCGCGCCGGACGGCCCCACAATGCCGATCTGCTCCCCCTTGCGGATGGAAACGCACAATTGCGACAGGCTGTCCCGCTCCGCTCCGGGATAGCGGAAATCCACATGGTCCAGCGCAATATCCTGCCGGAAGCAAAAATCGGGGTCGGGCTCGGGAGGGGGGGACAGCTTCTGCTGACTGATGGACTCGAGCCGCTCAAGACAGTTCATGGCCATGACCCGCAGACCGCGCAGGGTCACGAGGCAGCCGAGGGAACGATTCAGCAGGGGCAGCACCCGCCAGGCAGCCAGCATGATGACCGTGATGACGCCGGATATGACAGGCATGCTGGCGTCCTCGGATGCTATCAGCGCCCAGATGGTCACGGGAATGACCAGAAAGCCGAATATTTCCAGAATCCAGGTGGGGATGGGAGGGGCAATGGTCAGAAAGGCGCGGGCCTTCCTGCCGTCCTGACAGGCATCCATATATTTCTGGAAAAAAACGCCCTGCTGCCGGTAGATGAGCACCTCACGAATGCCGTTCATGGCAATCATGGCCGTACTGTTTTCCTGCTGTTGCCCGGCCGCGCTTTCCTTGCCCGCGCGGTCGATGGCCGACTTCATGCCGCGATAGATGGAGGTGGTAATCAGCCCGGTGACCAGGAGCGTGCCGAGAATGACGCCCGGCGTCGCCGTAACCAGCGTAAGAAACAGGGCAAGCGAGGTGATGGCATAGGTATAGACGTTCAGGATATTGACCACATACTGCCCGAGCATGCCCTTCCAGCTCAGGGCCTGAAACACGGCCATGCTGTTGCCCGCCATATGCTCCATATAATCGCTGTAGAGAAAATGGCGCATGATGGTGCTGCCCGTGCTGAGCGTAATATCCTCGCCAAGGATGGCGCTTTTCCAGCCCACGAGCGCCGCCAGACCGTTTTTCACAGCGGTGCAGGCCACCACGCCCCAGGCCAGAAGAAGAGTGAAATAGCGAAGATCGGAACAAAGCTCGCCCACGGCCGGAAACATCCGGAACAGGGACTGTACGAGCCAGTGGGAAAGAATGGCCTGTGGTGCGGCGATGCTCATGGCCATCAGAGACATGGAAAAAATGGACACGACCTCGAAAACCGCCAGCAGGATCATGAGAAAAAAAAGGCCGTAGACTCGCCAGCCGACCCAGGACGGCAGGACATGCAGGATACGGCGGAGATCGCGGATAAGTAGTTTTTCCTGAATATTCATGGAGATGGAACAGTAGCAAGCCGTCGCCCGCAAGCTGCGGCAGTGACCGGAAAAAATGGGAGCACAACGTCTTGCCGTCTGCCGGGCCTCATGCCGAAAGACGTTTTCCATCGCTCGGGCCGTTCCGTCGCTCCGCTGTCCGCTCTCCCGGACCTCCGCGCGAAGAGGAC
>CALVGJ010000234.1 GCA_944327045.1 uncultured Desulfovibrio sp. | reverse complement strand
ACTCGTTGCAGGCCAGAGCGGCATGTGTCGACATCTTGTGCGTCACCGCCGCTTCCTGCATCACGTGGCAGCCGGCGCAAAAGGGACGGGAGTCCGTCACCCGCATCCCGTAGGCCAGTCCTGCCAGCAGCACTCCCCCCGCAAGCAGGCCCCCCAGAAAAATCTTGAGCCATGAACCATTGCAGGGACGTTTCATCGCATCCTCCTTCATGCTGAAGTCCGCACCACAGTCCTCCTCAGACTATTCTGGACATAGCATACATCCTTATCGTGATGCAAATCACAAGCAACATTTTCCATTTTTTCTTTGGAAAAAATGTGATCACAGCACGAAATCCTGCGTAAAACAGGAAAAGGCGGGATAGGGAGAAAGAGATGCGACGAAAGCCGCCGGAGCGCCGTACCCGGCTGCCGACAACGCACGCGCCGGGCATGACGCCTGACAGGCCGCCTCAGGCCTTCATCTGGGCCTGCGTCACGCCCAGCGCCCGCAGCCGCAGATAAATTTCGGCGCAGGCTTCGGCATCCGAGCCCGCATGGTGATGCTGGAGGGGAATCTGGAAATGAGCGCAGACGCTGCTCAAACGGTGTGACGGCAGCGACAGGCTGCGGCGCGCTCCCTTGAGCGTGCAATAGAAGGGCAGGCGGGGCGCGGCAATGCCGGCGGCGCGACAGCAGCCGCCAAGCACCCGCCGATCAAAGGAGGCATTATGCGCCACAAACCACTCGGCTCCCGCCAGAAAGGCGGCCAGCTCCGGCCAGAGCTCCGCAAAGGTGGGCGCATCCCTGAGCATGGGCCAGGTCAGCCCGTGCACCTCGGTAAAACGGATAACAGGAGACGGCGGGCGAATGAGCGCATAGAAGCGATCCACCACCCTGCCGTCTTCCAGACGGGCCATGCCCACGGAGCAGGCGCTGTCCGCCGCCTGACCGGAGGTTTCAAAATCAAGGGCAATGCCCGCGCCGTCGTTCACTCGCGCCCCTCGGCAGCCGCGGCGGCGGCCTCGGCCAGACGGGCGGCGATGTAGGCACGCATTTCGCCGTCGTCCTCATCCAGCGTCAGGCAGCAGGCGTCCGCGCCCATGAGGCCGCCCGGCACGAAATCGCCGCGCTCATCGGGATCGGTCATCATATCGGCGTAAAAGCAGACGGAGAGCCAGCGATTTTCCGGGTCGTCGTCCACCACGTCCACCAGCACGAACACTTCCCGCGTTTTCTGCGCCGCATGACGGGCGCGCAGGGAATAACTCACGCCGGGCCGGGCCTTGAAGGAGAGCGTTACCCCGGGCAGCTCCGCCAGACGGGCGGCATACTCCTCAAAGGCGGGACGCGCCCCCACGGGGTCGGTCTGCCAGCCTGCCAGCATATCCTGAAATTCCTGCGGCCAAGTGATATTCATCGTTTTCTCCCGCTATTCTTCCTGCCACTGCCACGGCATGGAGTTGAGGCCCAGTCCCCAGATTCCCTTATGCCCCGCCGCTGCTTCCTGTTCGGTGCGGTACCAGCGCGGGCAGAACATGGCCTTGCAGTTCCTTCTGTCCATCCAGGCCAGTCCCGCCTCCAGCAGGGACGAGCTCAGGGAGATGCCGTCCACATAAATGAGCGCCCGCTGCCGTCCCTTGTCGTCCTTGAGGGGGGACTGCACGGTCACGCGCGTGCCCGGCTTGAGCATGCGCCGCACCAGCGCCTTGGCGTCCACGGACATGGGCTGCCTGCCGCGTGGCGTGGAAATGCCGTAAAAGCAATAGGTTTCCGCCTCCCCCTTCCCGCTGCGGCGGCGAGTGACGGAAATGCAGTCGCTGTCCTCAACGTCACGTACATAGGCCACAAAGGCCTGTACCGGGTCCGCTGCCAGCAGGCAGAGCAAAAGCAACAGCGATATACTGCGTATGACGGCGCACATGGGAACCTCCTCAGCACATGTCAGGTGCATCCTTCCATCTTATTCGCACGCGCCGGGCAAAGGCTGCGATGACAAGGGGCAATCCGCCGCCCTGCCGTTCGGGGGGAACCGCAACGCCCTGCTCAGGACAACCCGGAACCGCCGCCATGACGGCCCTGTCGATTGCCGTTGGGAAAAATCATGCCCGTGCCACAACGCCTTGTCAAGGCGTGGGCACGGGCACGGGAGGAGGATGAAGACGAAATCAGTTCCAGACGACGAGCCCGATCTGGTAGGCAGCCACGGAAACCACATAGGCCAGCGCGGTATTGAAGAACAGGCTGAAGAACAGCCAGCGCCAGCCGCCAGCCTCGCGCTGGATGACCACCAGCGAGACGAAGCAGGGGGAATAGAGCAGCACAAAGAGCATCAGCGAGAGCGCCGTGGCCTTGGACCAGCCGGGCGTGGACTGGAGCAGGGCCTCCAGCGGCTTGGCGTCCTCGGGGTCCACATCGCCGAGGGAATAGGCCGTGCCCAGGGTGGATACCACGGCCTCCTTGGCCGCAATGCCCGCCAGCAGGGCGATGTCGGTACGCCATTCAAAACCGGCGGGCGCTGTGGCCGGTTCGATGAACTTGCCCAGACGACCGGCAAAGCTGTGCGCCAGTTCGGCGGCGCCCTTCTCTTCTTCCAGCCTGGTCACCTGCTCTTCCAGCGCGGCGCGGGCGGCGTCGCCCTCGGGCAGGGCTTCCATCTGGGCGTTCAGGGCCTCGATGCGGGAATCGAAGGCGGCGGCTTCCTCTTCAGGCAGCTTGGGATAGGTCAGCCCGGCCCAGATGATGATGGAAATGGCCAGAATAACCGTACCCGCCTTCTTGACGTACATCCATGTCCGTTCCCAGCAGTGCATGAGCACGCTGAACAGGGTAGGCAGACGGTAGGGCGGCAATTCCATGACAAAGGGCGTGGCCTCGCCCTTGATGATGGTGGAACGCAGCAGACGGGCCACCAGCAGGGCAAAGACCCAGCCGGACAACATGATGAGCACCATCACCGTGGGAGCCTGACTGCCGAAGAAGGCGGCCGCCAGCAGCAGGAACACGGGCAGCTTGGCCCCGCAGCTCATGTAGGGCAGGGTCAGGAGCGTGGCCAGCTTTTCCTTGGGACTGCGCAGGGTGCGGGTGGCCATGGCGCCGGGGATGGCGCAGCCGCCCGCGATGCCGCCGGAAATGACATAGGGCATGACCGAGGCCCCGTGCAGGCCGAAGGCGCGGAACACCCTGTCCATCATGTAGGCGATGCGCGCCATGTAGCCGCTGTCCTCCATGAAGGCGATGAGGGCGAACATGATGACGATGAGCGGCGCGAAACTCAGCACGCCCCCCACGCCGCCGATGATGCCGTCCACCACCAGCGACTGGAAGTCGCCTTCAGGGATGATGCCCGCGAACAGCTCGCCGAGCGCCCCGCAGGCGTCCTCCACCCAGCCCTGCGGATAGGCGCCGATCTCGATGGTGATCTGGAACACCGCATAAAGCACGGCCAGCATGATGAGCGGGCCGAAAAAGGCGTTGGTCAGCACCCTGTCGAGCTTGTCGGACAGGGCGAGGCGGTCCTTGCCCGCATCCTGCCGGACGACGCCGTCCCGCAGCAACCCGCGGATGAAGCCGTAACGGGCGTCCGTGATGTGGGATTCCATGCTGACGCTGTGCCCGGTGCGGATATGGTCGGCCACCCGGCGGCAGATGCCCTCCATCTCCTGAGCCGCCGTGGCGTTGGCGGCGCGTAGCTCCTGCCGCAGTTCGGGGTCGCCTTCCATGAGCTTGACGGCAATCCAGCGGGGCGCGTATTTGGGCAGCAGCTTTTCCCGCTCGATAATGGCCTGCATGGCCATGATGCCCTCGTTGACGTCCGCCCCGTAGTTGACTTCCAGCACGCGCCGCTCTCCCGCCTGCGCCAGCCGGACGGCCTCGCTCATGGCCTCCTTGAGGCCCTCGCCGTTGCGGGCCACGGTGGAGACCACCGGAATGCCCAGCATGTGCGACAGGCGATCAATATCAATATGGATGCCCGCCTTGCGGGCCTCGTCCATCATATTGCAGGCCAGCACCACGGGCAGCCCCATTTCCAGCATCTGCACGGTGAGCAGCAGGTTGCGCTCCAGCGCCGAGGCGTCCACCACATTGATGACGGCTTGCACCCTGCCGCTGGCCAGCTCCGCACGCGCCACAATCTCTTCCTGCGAATAGGCCGTCAGGGAATAGGTTCCCGGCAAGTCCACCAGAGTGACGTTTTCGCCTCCGTGCCTGACCACGCCTTCCTTGCGGTCCACCGTGACGCCGGGATAGTTGCCCACATGCTGGCGCGCTCCGGTATAGGCGTTGAATACCGTGGTCTTGCCGCAGTTGGGATTGCCCGCCAGCGCAATGCGCAGCGGCTGTCCCGCCGCACGCTTCCCCGCCTCGCTGAATTGAATGACAGCACTCATTTCCGATCTCCTCGCTCGCACATTCTTGCCGCCTCCAGCAAGAATTGAAATTCATTTTCTGGACGCTGTGATGCGATATTTGCCCGCGCTTGTCAAGCCCGTTGTGCGGAAAGGCAATCACGCAGCGACGACACGCCGCAGGAATGGATCATGTGGATGGGAATGCGCCGCGATCGCGCGTGCTCCAGCGCCTTGCGCCGGGCCTCATGGGAAACCTTGTTGGTAAAGACGATAATGGCGTCGGGATTGCCGATCTTGTCCGTAAAGTTGCGCTCATTGCGACTGATGCACTTGAGGGTGGCGCCACCCTCGCGAGCCGCGGCAATATACTCCGGCTTGAGTCTGTCCATACCGCCGATAAGCGTCACGCACATGGGCCTTCTCCTGAAGCTGCGCCTTCCGGCGCAGGTTTGATGTCCTTTCTGAAAAGCAGACTAATTGAAAAAGAATTTCAAAGTCAATAAAAAAATTCTTCCCATTTTTTTCTGGCAAAACGTCTACCCGGGGCATATCCTGCCCTGTGACAGGCATCCGCCGCCCGGTTCACGCGCCGCCGGGCAAGGCGTATTGCATCTCCCGGCGCTGCCCGCGGGAGGCTCACCTTGCTCCGCTCCCTGCTCGCTCCGCTCTTCGTGCTTGGCCTCCTGCTTACCCCCTCCCCTTCACAGGGCGAGGAGGCCCGGAAGGACGAGGCTTCCCCAGCCGCCGGAAAAACGGCCTCCCCAACATCCGAACAGGCCCCCTGCCCGGAAGCGGAGCTCCCGCTCCGGCTCATGCAGCCGGACGAAATCTGCCGGAAACAGGACAAGGTCACGGCGGAAAAAATACGCGACAACGCACTGAATGGTGATCCGGTCGATTTCCTGCTGCTGGTCGCCCTGAGTACGCTGGAACGGCCAAACGGTGGGGCGTCCCTTTTCGGCGCGCCCGCCTCCTTCTGGGAGGAGTGGCTCATCCGCCTGTTCGGTGAAAAGGAAGGCTGCTACCTTCTGGCCTGTATACTGCACACCATCAGCGCCACCCCCGGACTGCCCCAGACAGAAATAAACCGGATCGTGGCGGAATACCTGCGAAAATCCGTCGCCCTCGGACACCCCGAGGCCATGTACGGTCTGGCCCGTCTTGCCGCGGACTTCCCGGACAAGACGTTTCGGATGCCGGAGCATCCGGACTTTTTCATTCTTCCGCGGGATGTGCCCGAAGACGGCGCACGGACGCCGGAATCCCGCTACTGGATGGGGGCGGCGGCCGCCGCCGGATCGGCGCAGGCGAATTTCCACTTCGGGTACGCCCACTCCGTGCATGAATACGGTGTTTATGACGAACGCAAGGCTCTGGAAGCCTACGCACGGGCCATGAGCCTGGGAATTTTGAGCGCCCTGAAAAGGATAGTCCTTATCCTCAATCCTGCCGGAGAGAAGAAGCCCTTCCCCCCTTCGACCGACTGCAAGGCGCTCCTGTACTATACCGCCCTCGAGACCTGCCTCGATGAGGACGGCGACATACGGGAGATCGAGCAGGCTGCCCAGCTCATGCTGCAAGGTGACAACGAAATGTTCGCCAAAGCCTGCCTGACCCGTAAGGAATATGAGGAGATACTGCGGAAAGCGAAAAAAGAGGGCGTCAGCGGCAAGGCCGACCTGCGGGAAAAGAAAAAAGCCCGGGAAGCCCTGCTGGAAAAGGCCGGAGCCCGGCTCGCGGAACTCCGCGACGCCTTTGCCGCGCAGGCAAAGGAAAAGGCCGCTCCTGCCGG
>CALVGJ010000233.1 GCA_944327045.1 uncultured Desulfovibrio sp. | reverse complement strand
CCAATGCCGAAGCCATTCTCAATGAGGATCATTACGGTCTGGAAAAGGTCAAGGATCGCATCCTCGAGTTCCTGAGCGTGCGCAAGCTCAATCCGCAATCCAAGGGTCCCATCCTCTGCTTTGCCGGTCCTCCCGGCGTAGGCAAAACCTCACTGGGGCGCTCCATTGCCCGCGCCCTGGGCCGCAAATTCCAGCGCATTTCTCTGGGCGGCATGCGGGATGAAGCGGAAATTCGCGGACACCGCCGCACCTATATCGGCTCCATGCCCGGCCGTATCATTCAGGCCATCAAGCAGGCCGGCACCAATAATCCCGTCATTGTTCTGGATGAAGTGGATAAGCTGGGTTCGGACTTTCGCGGCGACCCCTCTTCCGCCCTGCTGGAAGTGCTCGACCCGGAGCAAAACAACTCCTTCAGTGACCATTACCTTAACGTGCCCTTTGACCTTTCCAGGGTCATGTTCCTCTGTACGGCCAATCATCTGGACACCATTCCGGCCGCCCTGCGCGATCGTATGGAAGTCATTTCCCTGCCCGGCTACACCCTGCAGGAAAAGATGATCATCGCCCGCCGCCATCTGCTGCCCAAGAAGGTCGAGGAAAACGGCCTCAAGGATGGCGACGTGTCGCTGGATGACGCCGCCCTGGAAGCGGTCATCAAGGAATATACCCGCGAGGCGGGCCTGCGCAACCTGGAACGCGAACTCGGTTCCGTCTGCCGCAAGCTGGCCCGACGGCGTGCCGAGGGTGATCTGGGCAGCTTCAGTCTCACGGACAAGGATGTGGAAAAGCTGCTCGGTGTTCCCCGCTTCATCGAGGATGAAAAGGACAAGGAACTCCTGCCCGGCATGGCTCTTGGCCTTGCCTGGACGCCTGCGGGCGGCGAGGTGCTCACGGTGGAAGCTTCCGCCGTCTCCGGCAAGGGCGCGCTGCTGCTCACCGGCCAGTTGGGGGATGTCATGAAGGAAAGCGCCCAGGCTGCCATGAGTTATATACGCAGCCGGGCCGATACGCTGGATGTTCCCACCGATTTTACCACGGAGCACGATATTCATGTGCATGTGCCGGCCGGGGCCACGCCCAAGGACGGCCCCTCGGCCGGTGTGACTCTGACCACGGCGCTGATCTCCGCCTTTACCGGCAAACCCGTGCGTGCAGACCTCTGCATGACCGGAGAGATCACCCTTCAGGGGCGTGTCCTGCCCGTGGGGGGCATCAAGGAAAAAATCCTTGCCGGGGTGGCGCGCGGCCTCAAGCATGTCATCATTCCTCGCCAGAACGTCAAGGACCTTGAGGAAGTGCCGAAAGACCTGCTCAAACGTATCGACGTGCACCCCGTTCACCATTACGACGAGGTGCTGCAGCTGGCCTTTGCCGAAGGCACCCTGAAAGACGGCCATGCCGCCGTAAGCAAGACCCGCCGTACCCCCGACGGAAAGAAAAAGGATAAGGACGTGCCTAAGACGAAAAAAACGTCCCGGCGCGCAGCTCCCAAAAGCGAGTAATCCGAAGACGCAGGGGAGGGAAGTCGTTCTTGTACCGGCTCCTCTCCCCTGCCCTCTCTCCTGCGGCCATACTCCTTTACGGCATCCCCATGCTTCCTACAGATACTCTGGACATGCTCATGCAGCAGGCCGCCGCCCGTCTGCGTGCCGCAGGCGACGACAGCCCGCATGTCTGCGCCCGTGCGCTGGCACAGGCCGTTACCGGCCTTGATCGCACAGGGCTGATTCTGGCCGGGCCCCGTCCCCTTACACCGGAACAGGTCACCCGGCTGGACGAAGTGGTTGCCCGACGCTGTGCCGGGGAGCCACTGGCCCATATTCTGGGGCAAAAGGAATTTTTCGGGCGTGATTTCGCCGTCACGACGGACACGCTCATCCCCAGGCCGGAAACGGAATTACTGGTGGAGCTGGCACTCCGCTACATGCAGGAGGCGGAAGCGCACCTTGCCTCTGGCGCTTCCCTTCATCTTGCCGATCTCGGAACCGGATCGGGCTGCATCGGCATCACACTCCTTTGCGAGCGCCCCCGCTGGCAGGGCCTGCTTCTGGACATCAGCCCGGCAGCTCTGGCTGTTACCCGGCGTAACGCCCAACGGCATGACGTGGCGCACTGTCTGCGTTGCGTGCTGGCCGATATGGAGCACGCTCCACTTGCTCGCCGCAGTCTGCATCTGCTGGTCAGCAATCCCCCCTACATCTCCCCTGCCGAGCGCCACGAAGTCATGGAGGACGTCCTGCGCCACGAACCGCACAGCGCACTGTTTTCTCCCGCTGACGGTCTGGCCCATCTACGGGCCGCCTGCCGTGCGGCGACCGCCTCTCTTGTCCCCGGCGGCCATCTGCTGCTGGAACACGGCTGGCGTCAGGGCGAAGCTGTCCGCCATATCCTCACCCGCTCCGGCTTCGTCAACGTGACCACCCATACCGACCTCGCCGGGCACGAACGCTGCACGCAAGGCCGCTTATTGCGTTGATATTTCGTTTTGTTGGCGGTTTTTTATTTTTTTTGCGAGGGAGAGAGGGAAACCGTTTTGAAAAACGGTTTCCCTCTCTCCCTTCCCAAAATTTTGCCCTGAACGATGCAAGGCGACGTTTACCGGCAGGGCCCCCGCCTCTCACGTCCCCCCGACAGGATGCCGAAAAAATGCATGCTGACTTGTTCAGAGTTTGGCTGGCTTGAGGTCGAGCACCGCCCTGCGTGACGCGACGTTCGGCGTCTGGACAAACAAAGTTTTTGGGGGGATGGGGAGTGTGGGGGGAAGGGCCCCTTTGTTCACAAAGGGGCCCTTC
>CALVGJ010000232.1 GCA_944327045.1 uncultured Desulfovibrio sp. | reverse complement strand
GTGTGTTCGGTTGCGGGTAGTCGCTCTCGCGACTACCAGAGCAATCCACATTTTCAATGTGGAATTGCTCTATTCCACGAATGCTACGCCGTCATGGCGCACAGGCTTTCCCCGGCTCCCGACAGTCGTGCCATGAAGAAAAAAAGCGAGGTGTCCCGGCGACAAGCTCTACGCCGCAAGATGTCTCGCCAAGGCGAGAGTAACACAAATTTTAGAAATAATTTCAATAGATAACGCAAGTAAGCTGTGCACGCTCCACTTGCCTTCGGGGGCAGGGGGATCGTGCCCCCGGCTCTTCCCCAAACAAACCGTAAATAGTGTGAACAGGCCCTGAGGGGCATTTTCGGCATGCCGCCGGGGGACCTGCGGTCGGGGGGCGGCCTGCCGGGGAGCGTCTCCCGGCATCCTCCAGAACAGGATTTTTTGCGGGAGGAAAGGGGGCGCGGGGGAAAGGAGGGGGCTTTTTGCAAAAAGCTCCCTCCTTTCCCCCGCACAAATCTGCAATGCCGCTACGTCCTGCCGTTGCGGGCCGGGCGGCGCTGTGCCGCCACCTCGGGTTTTGCCTTTTTCAGGCAAAGCACTCTAGGCATTCTCCGCATGCGGCTTGCGGCTGTCACCGGACTTTTCAATGAGTTCGTCCACCAGATCGCGGAGAATTTGCACCTGTTCCATGACTTCGAGGAGGCTGTTGGCGGCATCCAGCATGGCCTGGGCGTTACCTTCGGCAATATCGCTGACGTGCTGGATATTCTGGGTAATGGCCGTGCTGGAGGTGGACTGCTGTTCGCTGGCGTCGGCAATGGCCTTCACCTGATCCACGGCCCGGCCGATGGTGTTCACGATGTCCACAAGGGCGGCGTCCGAGGCTTCGGCAAGCTCCGTGGATTCCTCCACCAGCTTCATGGAGACTTCCATTTGTTCGACGCTGGTACGGGTGCTCTGCTGGATGCTGGTCACCGCGGTGTGCACGGTTCCCGCGGAGGACATGGTCTTTTCGGCCAGCTTGCGGACTTCATCGGCCACCACGGCAAAGCCGCGCCCGGCTTCCCCGGCGCGTGCGGCCTCGATGGCGGCATTGAGCGCGAGCAGATTGGTCTGGTCGGCAATATCGCTGATGACGCCCATGATTTCACCGATGCTGCTGGCATGCTGGGCAAGGGCTTCCATATCGCCCTTGAGGGCGGCGGCGTGATCGCGCACGTTGTTGATGCTGGCCGCGCAGCGGTTGACGGTTTCGCGGCCCTGTTCGGCCTTGGTGCGGGTGTCCTGAGCGGCCTCGGCACCGGCGTCGGCGTTATGGGCCACGTCAGCCACGGAGGCGTTCATCCGTTCCATGGCAGTAGCCGTTTCGGTGATGCGAGCGGCCTGGGTGGCGGAGCCTTCACGCGCCTGCGTGATCTGCTGGGAGAAGTGCTCGATGGCGGCGGTAAGGGTCTGCACGATGGTGGATATCTGGGTGGCGGCGTTGAGCATGCCTTCCTTGCGGGCGCGTTCGGCATAGGCCTGTGCGGCTTCGGCCTTCTGCATGGCCTCCTGCGCCACGGCGGATTCTTCCCATGCCTTGTAGGCCTCGTCCTGTGCCTTGCGCATATGCTCAAACAGGTTGATGGACATCTTGATGATGTTGGAGAAGACGCCGTAGGACTCGCCGTCGTCGGCGATATCCAGCCGCCCCTGAGCGATGAGGTCGGTTACGGCCATGAGTTCGTCGGGGTCCTTGCCCAGCTTGCGCAGGGTGTCCCGGATGATCCAGGCGGTAAAGATGGCGGTGACGAGCACCGTGATGCCGAGCGTCAGCAGGATATACCGCTGGGTGGCTTCGGTTCTGTGCAGGGAAGCCTGGGCGCGCACCTCGGCAATGCGGCTGCTGCGATTGAACAATTCCACGAGGAGATCGCGGGCCGCGCGGTAGGTACCGCCGTTTTCGCCGAAGACCCGCTGCTGCAGGGCCTGCTCCGGGTTGCCCTGTTCCCGCCGGGCGGCGGCAATCTGCCCGTACCCGTCCATGTAGTGTTCGAGCGTGGCCTTGCAGACGCCCCAGTAACGGGGGTAGGCGGATTCCTCCTCTGCGGCGTCAAAGGCGCTTTTGCGGCGCAGTTCCTCGGCAAGCGTTCCGGCCTGCTGGGCAATGGCCGCGCCGTCGGCGGTGCGCACGGCCGCGGCCTGTACGGGAAAGGCGGCAATGGCCTTGCGTAGCCCGTCAAGCAGCGTATCGCCCTGCCGGGATGCCTCCTGTCGGGCTTCATCCGTCGGGGCAAAGGCTATCTGGAGCTCCACGGCGCGCAGATCGCCCAGCAGGGCCGCCAGATGCCCGGACGCGGCGGCGGTCGGCATGACGGTGCGCGAAACGTCGGCAACCGATTGCCGGATGGCGTCGGCTCCCATGTAGGACAGCAGGGCAAGCACGACGGCGCCGCAGGCGCTCAGGGCAACGCTCAGACTCAGTTTGACGGCCAGTTTCATTCTCTTACCTCCGAAGGGGGAGCGGCGCGACATCTTCGACCGCCTGTCTCCCAATATATCTTATCGACCCGAGAGGAAAGAATCTTAGAGCACCTCTCGCACCCGGCGGCAGGCCCGCCATCTTGCCGCTTGCCAGTGCCGCGGGGCGCGGGTAAGATAGACTGTTCCAACATTGACGGCACGACAGTGCCGGGGAGACTCTATGACAAAAGCACTTCTGGCAGGCTGGCTGGCCGTCTGCATGGCGCTGGGCTTCATGACGACGCCCGCACGGGCCGCCGCCGCAACCGGGACGTCCGGCGCAGCCGCCGTCCAGCAATTGAAGCAGGGTGAGGAAATGCTGACTCGCCTGAAAAACGGCCTGACGGTCTATATCATCAAGGACGCACGTTTTCCGCTGGTCTGCACCCGCCTTTATGTGGGCACGGGATCGGCCAATGAACTGCCCGAACAGGCCGGCATCAGCCATGTGCTCGAGCACATGGTCTTCAAGGGCACCAAGAACCGCCCCAAGGGGCAGATCGCGCAGGATGTGGAGGAACTGGGCGGCTACCTCAATGCCGCCACGTCCTTCGACATGACCTATTACCTGACGGACATGCCCGCCAAGCACTGGCAAACGGGCATGGACGTAGTGCGGGACATGGCCTTCAACGCCACGCTGGACGCCGACGAGCTGGAAAGCGAAAAGAACGTCATCATTTCCGAGCTGCACGGGGACGACGACGAGCCGCGCCGTCGCCTGTTCGAGTCCCTGCAGGTGGCCGGTCTGAAAAACAGCGTCTACGGTCGGCCCATCATCGGCTTTGAGGAGACCATCCGCGCCATCACGGTGCAGAATCTGCGCGACTACATCGCCACCTGGTATCAGCCGCAGAATATGCTGCTGCTGGTGGCGGGCGACATCGAACCGCAGCAGGTCCTTGCCCATGCCGAAAAGCTCTTCGGCGGGCTGAAGAACACCGCCGATCTGACGGCCTCCGCTCCGGTGGACCTTGTGCATGCGCCCGGCGGTCCCCGTGTGGAAATCGTGCGCGGCCCGTGGAGCAAGGTCTATCTGGGGCTTGCCCTGCCTGTGCCGGGTCTGCCGGACATCCGTTCCGTGGACCTGGACGTGCTGACCTATGTGCTCGGCGGGGACGGCACCTCGACCTTTTACCGCAAGTATCAGTACGAAAAGCGCCTTGTGGACAGCATCGCCATGGGCAACATGAGTCTCAGGCGTGCGGGGCTCGTCTATCTGACGGCCACGCTGGACGCGAACAACCTCGAAACCTTCTGGGACGGCCTGACGCGCGACCTCGCCGCACTGGACGGCAAGGACTTCCCCAGGGACGCCATCGAGCGCGCCCGCTTCAATCTGGCCGATTCCGTGGATCGCGCCGGGGAGACCCTCAACGGGCTGGCCTCGTGGCGGGGAACGGTGCAGTTCGAGCTGGGCGGCCGTGAGGGGGAACGCAATCTGCGCAGCGCCCTGTCCACGGTGGACGGCCCGCGTCTGGGGGAGGCCCTGCAGCGGTGGATTCGACCGGATCGGGTACGGGTGCGCGTCCTTGCGCCGCAGGATGCCCGGATACCCGATCTGGAAGCCATTCTGGATCGCAACTGGCAGACGAAGGCGACCGATGACGCCGCCCGGACGGCGGAAAGCGGCGCGGCCGCATCGCAGACCATCGACCTCGGCCAGGGGCGCACGCTCATCTTGCAGCGGGATGCCACAGTACCGTATGTGGCGCTCAGTTTCCGTCAGGGCGGGGGCAATGCCCTGCTCGTGCCGCAGCATCAGGGGCTTGCCGAGCTGACGGCCCGCACGCTGACGGACGGCTACGGGGATAAGAACGCGCAGGATGTGGAGCGCTGGTTTTCCGAGCGGGCGGCCCAGCTCTCCGCTTCGGCGGGCCTTCAGACCTTTGCCGTGGATATG
>CALVGJ010000231.1 GCA_944327045.1 uncultured Desulfovibrio sp. | reverse complement strand
CATCAGCGCATGCTGGCCGCCGTGGCGCACGATCTGCGCACCCCGCTGACCCGGCTGCGCCTGCGGGTGGAACAAGTGCCCGACGATGTGCTGCGCCGCAAGCTGCAGGCGGACGTCAACACACTTTCGGCCATCATGCGCAGCAGCGAAGAGCTGGGACAAGCCCAGATTCCGCGGGAAAACCTGCACCGCACGGACCTGGCGGCCTTTCTGGACAGTCTGGTCACCGACCGGCTGGCCTCCCTCCTCTCCGGCGAGGAGCATGCCGCCGCGCCGCCATCCGTCACGGACGAACGCCTGCGCTTTCTAGCCGAAACCGGGGGCGCGAGCTGCATCCTGCCCATTCGCGGGCACGCCCTGCGCCGTTGTCTGGACAATTTGGTGGACAATGCCCTGCGCTATGCCGCGCACATCGTGGTGCGCCTGCATCGCTCTCCCGTAAGCGGCGCCTGGCTGGTGGATGTGGAAGACGACGGCCCCGGCATCCCGCCCGAAAAGCGCGAGCAGGTCTTTGAACCCTTTTTCCGGCTGGACCCGGCCCGTGGGCGGCATGAAGGCGGCAGCGGTCTGGGCCTGTCCATCGCGCGCAGCATGGCACGGCAGAACAATGCCGAACTGCACCTGCTGGAACGCCCCGGCGGCGGCCTCATCGCCCGACTGACCTTCGGGGCCGGAAGCTGACAGGCCGAAAGGCGTGGTTGCCGCTACAGGGCGGAAAGCGCCAGCCGCACGCCGAAGCAGAGGAAGAATATGCCGGTACAGCGGTAGAGCCAGAGTTGCACACGCGGACGCAGAAACAGGGCGCGTACCGTCTGCAACAGGTTGGCCAGCGTGACGAACCAGAGCAGAACGAGCAGACCGAGAATGCCGCCCAGCACCAGAAATTGCGGGGCCAGCGGCGCATCCGGCTGCATGAACTGCGGCAGGAAGGTCAGAAAATAGACGATGGCCTTGGGATTGAGGGCATTGGTCAGAAAGCCCTGTGCAAAACTCCGGCGCAAGGATGACGCGGCAGGCCCGGCCGGGGACGCTTCACCGCAACGCAGGACAGCCTGTGCCGCCGTGGGCGCGTTGCGCAGGGATTGCAGCCCCATCCAGCAGAGGAAGGCGCCTCCGGCATATTCCAGCAGGCAGAACAACTGGCGGGAATGAGCAATGGCCGCGCTGATGCCGAGCATGGCCAATGCCGTATGCAGGCCGATGCCCAGCGCCACGCCGCAGGCGGCCAGCGTGCCTGCCGCTCGTCCCCGGGCGAGCGCCACGCGCGTCACCAGCGCAAAATCCGGCCCCGGCATGATGACCAGCAGGGCGGACATGGGCACATAAAGCAGCAGGTTCTCCCCAAGCACGGCAGTTTCCTCCTTGCCCTTCCTTGCGGGACGGGTCGGCGTGACGTATTTTCCGTCTTGTGGCAGAAGGAGAAGGGCAGTGCAAGGTTTTCGCCGCCCCCCGAAATCCGCCACACCCAAACAGCATCCGTGCATACGGGAGGTTCCATGCCCACAGCCATCATCACCGGCGGCGCACGCGGCATCGGCCGCTGTCTCTGCGAGGGCTTTGCCGCGCAGGGCTACGACGTGCTGGCCTGCGACAGGGAAGAGGCCCGCTTTTCCCATCCCCGTATCCTGTCCGCGACAATGGACCTGCGGGAGGAAGATTCCGTACAGGCGGCCTTTACGCTGGCCCGGCAGCGCTTCGGCCCGCCGCATCTGCTCATCAACAACGGCGCTGTCAGCCATTTTTGCAAACCGCTGCCGGCCCTCTCCGCCGCGGAATGGGACAACGTGCTGGACACCAACCTGCGCGGCGCGTTCCTCTGCTGTCGGGCCTTTCAGGCGGCCAATGCGGGCGCGGGCTACGGCCGCATCATCAACATCGCCTCCACACGCGGCCTGCAGAACGAGGCCCACTGGGACGCCTACGGCGCGTCCAAGGGCGGCATCACGGCGCTGACGGTCTCACTCTGCGTCTCCCTGCACGGCAGCGGCATCACGGTCAACACCATCAGCCCCGGCTGGATCGAGACCGGCGATTACGCCGCCCTGCGCCCTGAAGACCATGCCCAGCATCCTTCCGGGCGCGTGGGCCGCCCTGACGACATCCTGCGCGCCGCGCTCTTTCTGGCCGACCCGGCCAATGACTTCATCAACGGCATCAACCTTGTCGTGGACGGCGGCATGACGCGCCGCATGATCTATCTGGAATGAGCGCCGCCCCAGCCGCACGCCGCCTCCTCACCGCTGAAGGAGACTTCCCGGCCGTCAGCCCGCTCATCGTTTCCGCCAGCCGGGCCACGGACATTCCGGCCTTTCATGCGGACTGGTTCATGGAACGGCTGCGGGCGGGCTACTGTCTGCGGCGCAACCCCTGCAACAGCCGACAGGTCAGCGCCATCGCGCTGGACACGGCGCGCGTCTTCGTCTTCTGGAGCAAAAATCCCCGGCCCCTGCTGCCGCATCTGGGGGAGATCGCCGGACGCGGCCATGCCTTCTACTTCCAGTTCACCCTCAACGACTACGCCGCCGAGGGGCTGGAGCCGCATGTGCCGCCGCTAGCCCGGCGTCTGGATACCTTCTACCGTCTGGCGGATTCCATCGGGCCGGAGCGCGTCATCTGGCGTTTCGATCCCCTCATTCTGGGCGGCGGCCTCAGCGTGCCGCGCCTGCTGGATCGCATCGACGCGCTGGGCCGCAGGCTTGCCCCGTACACCGAAAAACTGGTCTTCAGCTTTCTGGACATGTACCGCAAGACGGCAAACGCCCTGCGGCGCCACGATCCTTCGTTGCGGGCCCCCTCTTCCGACGAACAGCGGGAACTGGCCGCGGGCCTGCGGCAGCTGACGGACGGCTGGCCGCGGCGTCTGCAACCGGCAAGCTGCGCCGAGACCATCGACCTGCGCACTCTGGGCATCGCGCACAATGCCTGCGTGGACGCCGAGCTCGTCCGGCGACTTTGTCCGCGGGATGCGGAGGTGCAGCGCCTGTGCGGGCCGCCCCCCGCGCCGGTGCAGGGATCGCTTCTGCCCCTGACAGGCACGAACGCACCGCAAGACGCCACCGCACCGCGCGACAGCTCCCAGCGCACGGCCTGCCGCTGCCTGCCCAGCCGGGATATCGGGGCCTATTCCACCTGCCTGCACGGCTGCCTCTACTGCTACGCCAATCAGTCCGAGACCATCGTGCGGGAACGGCTGGCCCACCTTGTGCCGGGTCGCGAACTGCTCGCCTGAAAAATCCCTTCGCCCCTCTCCTGCCGCCCCCTTGCGTCCCGGCCCGCCTGCGGCTACCCTGCCGCCATGAAAAATTCCACCTATACCCTGCTGCATACCGACGGCGCTGCCCGTGCGGGAATCGTCCACACCGCTCACGGGGACATCCCCACCCCCATCTTCATGCCCGTGGGCACCGTCGGCTCGGTGAAGGCCGTGGCCCCCGACGATCTGGCCGCCATGAACGCCCCCATCATTCTGGGCAATACCTACCATCTTTATCTGCGCCCCGGCCACAAGCTGGTAGAGCGCCACGGCGGCCTGCACGGCTTTGCCTCCTGGCCCGGCGCCATCCTCACCGACAGCGGCGGCTTTCAGATATTCAGCCTGAACTCCCTGCGCAAGCTGCGGGAAGAAGGCGCGGAATTCCGTTCGCATCTGGACGGCTCCAAACATCTGTTCACGCCGGAAAACGTGGTGGACATCCAGCGCAGCCTCAACTCGGACATCATGATGGTGCTGGACGAATGCGTCCCCCACGGAGCGGACTACGCCTATACAGACAAGTCTACGGCGCTCACCACCCGCTGGGCCCTGCGCGCCCGGCAGCACTATCCGGCGGGCACGGCACACAATCTGCTGTTCGCCATCACGCAGGGCGGCTTCTTCAAGGACCTGCGCCGCCGCTCCATCGAGGAGCTCTGCGCCCACGACTTTGACGGCTTTGCCGTCGGCGGCCTCTCCGTGGGCGAGCCCAAACCCGTCATGTACGATTTCATGTACGACATCGCGCCGCAGCTCCCCGCCGACAAGCCCCGTTATCTCATGGGCGTGGGCACCCCGCTGGACATCGCCAACGGCATTGCGGCAGGCATCGACATGTTCGACTGCGTGCTGCCCACGCGCAATGCCCGCAACGGCACGCTGTACACCTCGCAGGGCAAGATCAACATCAAGCGCAAGGAATATGCCGAGGACGACGGCCCCCTGGACCCGCAGTGCGGCTGCTACACCTGCCGCACCTTCTCGCGGGCCTATCTGCGCCACCTCTACGTCAGCAAGGAGCTGCTCTCCTTCCGCCTCAACTCCCTGCACAACCTGACGTATTTTCTCGACTTTGTGGGGCGGGCGCGGCAGGCCATTCTGGAAAACCGCTACGCGGACTTTCTGGCCGGGGTGGCCGCCATCTATCCCGAGGAAGCCGCGCAGGCCGCGGGCGTGGAAATTCGAGCCACAGGGCCGTCGTGCGCCGTCGGCACAGGCCGCGCACGACGCCCTTGCCGCTCCGGGGGGCAGGGCACGGCAAGTCTAGACTTTTTCTTGTCTATCCGGCCGCATGTTGCTATGACAGGAACTCGCCTCGCCATGCACCGGCGGGCGCTTTTCCGTTCCGGCTGGAGCCACGCGCATGACCTGCATCTTTACCCCGTCCGCCTGCCATATCGACCTGCCCGCCCTGCAACGCAATTTTGCCCGTCTCGGCGCGCCGGAGACCATCCTGCCGGTCATCAAGTCCGACGCCTACGGGCACGGCCTGCTGCCGGTGGCGCGGGCGCTGGATCGCGCCGGAGCACGCCAGTTCGCCGTCGGCACCGTCAGCGAGGGCATTTCCCTGCGGGACGAAGGCTACCGCCAGCGGGTGGTGACGCTCATGGGCGCACTCTGTCCCAACGAGTGGACGCAGGCCGCCGACGCCCATCTCACGCCGGTGGTGGCCTGCTTCGAGGACCTGCAGAATGCGGCAGAGGGCCTGAGCGGGCGCGGCGACACGCTGGACATCGCCCTCAAGCTGGATACCGGCATGGGACGGCTGGGCTTTGACGCTGCGGACATTCCCGCCCTGCTCAACGCCCTTGAACACATGCCGCAGCTTGTGCCGGTCATGGCCCTTTCGCACATGCCCAGCGCGGACATGCCCGAAGATGAAGCCTTTTCGCTGGAACAGATAGAACGTTTCCGCAGTCTGTGCGAACCCCTGCGGCAGCGTTGGCCCGGTCTGGCGCGTTCGCTGGCCAATACGGCGGGCACGCTCGGCCTGCCGCAGGCCCGTTTCGAGCTCTGCCGTCCCGGACTGGCCCTGTACGGCGGCAACCCCTTTGCGGGCGGCCCGTGGGAGGAACGCGGCGCGGGTCTGGAATGGGTCATGAGCCTCAGCGCCCCGGTCATGCAGGTACGACAGCTCCGGGCCGGACAGAGCCTGTCCTACGGCCGCACCTTCACCGCCCCCCACGACATGACCATTGCCGTCATCGCCTGCGGCTACGCCACAGCCTACCCGCGCAACCTGTCCAACAAGGCATCGGTGCTTCTGCACGGACGCCGCGCCCCGGTGGTGGGACGCGTCTGCATGAGCATGATGATGGCCGACGTGAGTCATCTGCCCGACGTCAGCCGGGGGGACACCGCCTGGCTCATGGGCGGAAAGGCCGCCCCGGGCGAACGCCCCGTCACAGTCTGCGAACTGGCCCGGCTGGCCGACGTGCTGCCCTATGAGCTCCTCTGCCTCATGGGCGAAGTGAACCCCCGGCAATATATCGTTTAGCGCCTGCTGACGCTGTTCTGAGCATGCTTTTTGGGGGGGAGGGGAACCCCTCGCTCTGCTGTCGATGCCCGTAGCTTCCTGCGTCGCAACGGGCACGGCCTGCGGCCGCCTTTCGGTCGCGCTCTGCTGTCGATGCCCGTAAGGCTCCATCGTCGTCCAAAGGCTATTAGCATGAATTTTACAAACTATTTCAAGCGACGATATGCATTAACCGTATACGCTCCGCTTACTATTAGGGGCTACCTCGCGTATCCCTGCCTTTTCCCCTGGTAAAAGCGCGCTGGGGAAGGGTTGGGGGGCCTGGGGGGAAGGGGAACCCCTCCCGCGCAGGCGGAGGGGTTCCCCTTCC
>CALVGJ010000230.1 GCA_944327045.1 uncultured Desulfovibrio sp. | reverse complement strand
GTAAAAGCGCGCTGGGGAAGGGATGGGGGGCTTGGGGGGAAGGGGAACCCCTCCAGCGCTGGCGGAGGGGTTCCCCTTCCCCCCAAACAGGTAACGAATAGTGAACAGCCCTTGGGCGAGGGCTTCCCCTTCCCCCCAAAACAAACGACCGCTTACGTCGTGACGGTGCCGGTATCGAGCCAGTATCCCTCGTCGAGCTGGAGGGTCTGGAGGCGGATTTCGAGGTCACGGGCATTGACGCTGTCGCCGCGGGCGTTGGTGACGCTGTCGATGGAAAATTCCCCTTCGGTGCGGCGGTCGCGGTCTTCGGGGCGGGGGTCGTCGTCCCACTGTCCTTCCACGGAGAGGTGGAGCTGGACGGTATAGGGGAGTTTTCCCGCGGCGGCGGCGCGTGCGGCCTCGGTGGCGAAGGTAAGGAGGTGATAGCGGGTGGTGGGCCAGCGTTCCACGGCGAGCTGGCGGTAGCCGATGGTCAGGGGGCCGTTGAAGGAGACGGCGCGGCTGAGGTCTGTTTCCTCCTTGCTGTTGACGTCCACGGTAAACCAGACCTTGGGGGCGGAGAGTTTGCTGTTTATGTCCAGTTCGCCGATGTAGCGGGCGGTGGAGGTAAGGCGCAGCGCGCCGGAGTCGAAGGAGAAGCCTTCCAGATGCCCTTCGGCGAGGGCGCAGAGGATGGCCCCGACGACGACGGTTGTCTTGGGGTCGGTGATGCGGCCGAGGACGTCGGCGAAGGGGTACCAGTTGCCCACATGATACTGGCGCATGGGCAGGATGCGATCCGGCGGCACGGGCAGCTTGGAGAGCACCTGAGCGGCCACGCCGCGCCAGGCGCTGGGGCGACCGGTGAGGAGGAGCACGTCACAGTCGTAGAGGTGCACCAGTTCGCAGAGGGCGGAGAGGGTGGGGCCGAGGGTATCGCGAATGGTCTTGTCCACGGCGGCGGGGTTGATGGTAATGGGCACATCGAGCATGTTGAAATCCTCGATGTGGGGGGCGTGGCGCCGTACCATGCGGGCGACGGCCTCCAGAATGGCGGGCTGGGGGCAGGGGGCGCGCCGGGCGGGCGCGATGCCCGCCGTCTTTTTTTCGTCGTCGGCGGTAAGGAAGAAATCGCGCAGCGTGCAGGTGCGCAGGCTGTCGGCCTCCTCGGTGGATTCGCAGGCGGCGAGCAGGCCCAGGGCCACGGGCACGGCGATTTGGCGCACAAGGCGCATGCGGGTGTTGCGGTCTTCCTGCGAGATGCCGATGGCGTCGCGTCCGAAGAGCTGGGCCAGCAGGGCCGCCGGTTCCTCGAGGCCGCGGGCGATGAGCGCGTTCCTGATGGCCGGGATGACGTGATTGACCACCACTTCGCGCAGCACCTCGTCCCCGGCCACGTTGAAGCCGTCGCGGAAGGCGGTATGGGGGACGATGCGGGCGGTTTCGCCTTCGCTGCTGGCCAGTTCGTAGGTGGTGATGGAAAGGTCGGTGGTGCCGCCGCCGATGTCGATGGAGGCCACGCGCACGCAGGGGCGATTGTTGCAGACGGCGCGGGGCTTGCCCAGCAGGCGGAAGAGGTGGTGGGCGTCGCCGTGCTGCTTCACGGCCAGCTCGTTGTAGAGGTAGACGAGCTGCGAGCAGCTGGCCCCGTCCCAGTCGCAGCGCACCTGCGGGCTGCGGCGGTAGTCGCCCGCGGCGGGGGCGTTCTTGAGGTTGCCGGGCACGAACCACGGCGACCAGCCGAGGCCCTCCCAGATGACGCGCACGGCCCAGAGCACCCAGCGGCGGAAGATGCGTTTTTCGGCCACGGGCATGGCGGTGGGCACGGTGAAGATGAGCCGACGCAGGCGGCGCGGCACGTTGGGCAGTTCGCGCCGGGAACGGATGGCCGGGGAATTGATGGTGATGAGGGCCTGGGTGATGATTTCTCCCATCATGAACATCATGAGGGAGGAGCGGGTGAAGAGGGACTCGAAGATGGGCTCCGGCTGCTGCTTCTTGAGGGCCGCGCTGCGCTTGAAGAGCGGGTCGTCGAAGCAGGCCAGCGGGGTTCCCTGCGGATTGAGCTGCCGGGCGAAGAGGCCGCGGCTGACCATGGGTTCGCTCTTGCCGCCGGTGTTGAAGCGCCAGGTCTGCTGCCAGGGGCGTTCGTCCCAGAGGTAGCGCTTGGGGCTGGACATGCCGGTGCTGCCCTCGGCGCAGACGGCCTGCGTGGCCAGACGGGCGGCCTCCGGGCCGATGCGCACGGCGGACGGCCAGGCAAAGGCGGGCGTCTGCCGTCCGGAGCGGCGGCTGAGGGCGTCGTTGCCGAAGAGGGCGTCCACAAATTCCACGCGGGTCTCGAAGGGTTCGGCATAGACGTGCTGGGGCTGGTCGAGGTCGCGCAGTTCCAGCAGGTAGCTGTCGTTGAGGTTGGTGGGGCGCTGGGGCAGGGTCTCCACAAGGATGCCCGTGGTGCGGGAATTGCCGATGTCGAGGATGAAATCCACGTCCACGGGCGTGTCGCGGTCGGGATTGATGACCTGTACGGCCAGATCGTTCAGCGCAAGGCGCACCACGTCCAGCCAGGTGAGGTAGCTGGCGAGGTGTTCCAGCACATAGGGGGAGTCGTCGCGCCATGAGCCGTGGCCGCGGTATTTGCCCTGCCGGTAGTCGCCGTAGATGGCGGACAGCCATTCGTCGATCCACGCCTCGTTGAGAAACCAGGAATTGTCCCGCACATGGTGGGCCAGCAGAAAATGCCCGTGCGCGGCCACATCCTGCGGGGAGAGGGCGAAATAGCGGTCGCCCTCGGCGGGGCGATCCTCCACCTGCGTGTCGAAGGCGATGACCACGCGCACCTGACCGGGGGTGCCGCCGTCGCGGGTGACGTAGGCGCGCGACCAGTTGGAGGGGCCGTATTCAAAGCGGCGGCAGCCGTCGGGCCAGAGCTGATCGAGGGTACGCAGGAAGGGCACGGGCAGCCAGCGGCCTTCCCAGACGTCCAGGCAGCGTTCGGCATTGATGTCGTAATCCGGCTCGCAGGGCTGGGCGGTGAGCTGGTCGATGAAGCCGCCGTCGCTCTCCGCAAGGCAGCGCAGATAGTGCCTGTAGCGATCCGCGCCGTCGGCATCGGCTTTCTTTTCCTCCCGGAAGTGGCGGCGCAGCTTGCGGAGCGCCTCCACGGGCACGCTCAGGTCCAGAAACTGCGGGCAGCCGCCGGGAATGATGCTGACCGGGGAAAGGTAATGCGGCAGATGTTCCATGACCATAATCCTTTACTGTTTTCTGAAGCGGGCCGTCCAGCGGGTATTGTCCTCGTCGTGTTCCCGGCCCTTGCAGAGGGTGGAACGGCCGGAGCCGGTGCAGTCGATGCTGTGCGGCACAAAGCGGGTGCCGTCCGGGCACTGGGCGTAGGGGGACTCCATGTGCAGGCGGTTGCCCTGAAAGCGGGCCCTGCCCGGGCCCACGCAGCTTTCCCGGCCTTCCACATGCTCATAGCGCTTGCCGTTGCCGTGCTTGTCGAAGCAGTACTCCACAATGACCGGCTTGTCGGCGGGCACGGCGGTCAGGCCCGTTTCGCTGGCCCAGCAGCCTTCCAGAAAGCTGAGATCGTTCTGTTTGGCGGCGTCCTTGGGAATTTCCATGCTGTCGCCCTTGCGCGGCGCGGGTTTGGGCTGCGGCTTGGGTTTCGGCTTGGGCTTCGGCTCGGGTTCCGGCTTGGGCTCCGGCTCGGGCGGCGTCTCGCCGAAGAAGGGCTCCACCGTGGCCGGAGCGGGCCGGGGCGCGGCCCGGGGGGCGGGAGGATCGCAAAGGGCCGCCCGTTCCCGGAGTTGACGGTACAGGGCTTCCAGCTCCGCTTCCTTCAGCGCGCCGTGCTGCTTTTCCCGTTCCAGCACGTCCGCATCCGGCTGCGGAACGCAGGCCGCGGGCAGGGGCGAGGGCAGCAGACCGAGAACGGCCGCCAGCAGCCAGAGCAGGAGAAGAAGGAGCAGCAGGGGCGGCAGCCAGCCCAGACAGCCGCGACCGACCGGCCCGCCGACGGGGGGCGCGACCGGAGAGGCGTCCGGAAGTGCGGAAGGTGACGGCGGGGCGGGGACGGCGGCCAGCCCCATGCGGGAGAGGTCCTGCGCCTGCGCGCCCGCATGGCCGGGGACAAAGCCCCAGTTGATGAGCACCGGTTCGCCGTCCACGCTCCAGAGGTCGTCATCCGCTATGTGGCACAGCACAAGGGGCAGCATTTCGTCGGCAATGCCGGAGGCGGCGTCCGGGCCGTTCGGGGCCTCGTGAGCGGCGGCGCGCTGCCTGCCGAGATCGGCAATGGCGGCGGCGTAGCGGGCGGCCTTTTCCCGCACGGCCTGCGCCTCTTCCGGCGGCAGGGCGGCGAGCGGCCGGGGCCTGCCCTCGCGTTCGGTGTACCAGTCGATATGCTGCCGGGCGGCGTCGTGCTGGGGCTCGGCCAGCAGGGCGGCGCAGCGCGCCCCCAGCGCACGGCGGATGATGCTGTGCAACTGCGGGCGGCAGTCCGTGACGAGGATGCCGCGTACCGCCAGCGCCTGCATGTCGCCGCGCGAGCTGCGGGCAAGGTAGGTTTGCGCCAGGGCCATGACTCAGACTCCCGCCGGAGCGGAACGGCTCTCCTTCGGCGCGGCGGAGGCGGCCGGGGGGCGGGCGTCCGCGCCGTCCGCCTTCTTGTCCGCCTTCTTGTCCGCTTCGGCGGCGGGCCCGGCCTCGAGATAGGGTATCTTCCATTGCTGGAGGAAGCGGGCCACCGCGCTGCTGACCACGGCAATGCTGGACTGGCGGTAGGATTCGCCGTCCAGCTTGATGAAGGTGTTGATGCCCACGACCTGCCCGGCCTGATTGACCAGCGGGCCGCCGCTGTTGCCCTGCGACACCGTGGCCGAATGCACGATGATGGCGGGATCGCGCTCCTGCACCACGTTGACCGAGCCGTCGGAATAGACCACTTCCGGCACGGAGGCGGTATTGCCTTCCAGCAGGGCCTTGAACTTGGGATCATCCCCCGTGACCGCGCCGGGGAAGACCCAGGCGCTCACCCGTTCGGTGCGCTGAACGCTGAAACAGAAGGTCAGCGGGGTAATGGGCGCGGGGGCGTCCAGCTCCAGCACGGCCACGTCGTGCCCGCCCTCCTCGATGCGGTGGAGGATGCGGGCCGTCAGCACCTTGCCGGTGGCCTTGTTGGTGACGAAGGCCTGCGCGGCGTCGCCCACCACATGCCCGTTGGTGACGATGTGGCGTTGCGAAATGAAGAAGCCGGAGCCCATGGAAAGGCCCATCGACTGCTGCGCGAGGACGAGCACCGTTCCCTGTTCCAGAAGATGGGGCAGGCTGTCCGCGCGGGCGGCGGGCGTCACCTCCTGCCGGGGCGGCTGGGCGGGCGGCAGGGGGGGCTGCGGCGAGGCGGGGGCGTCCTTCTTCGGGGCGGGCGTTTCCGCCGGATCGCCGGGCAGCATGAGCGGCGGGCCGGCCACTCCGGCCGGGGCCGGCGGCAGGGTGGGCAGCTTTTCCCTGACGACGCAGGGGTCCTGCGCGAGCAGCTCCCGCAGCGTCTTCAGATAGGCTTCCAGCGCCTCGTTGCGTTCCCGCACGGCGGCCAGCTCGGCCTGCTGCCGGGCTTCCAGCTCGCGGGCGGTCTGCCACTGGCGATAGACATGCCAGCCGAGCAGCGCCAGCAGCAGCACGAGGAAAAGGAGGCTCCAGAACAGCGGGCGGCGGTAGAAGGGCAGGGGGGGCGTTGCGGACGGCGCGGCCTCCGGGGCCGGGCGGGCGGCGTCATCCTGCGGCGTCGTCTCGTTCCGGGGAGCTTCGGGGCGGTCGTCAGCGGGTGGCGTGGTCTGGCTCATCGTATACACTCCGGGGCTGCGGGGCAGCGTGGACGCGGCGGCGAATCCGGCAGGCCCGTCGGGGGGGCCGCCGGTTCGTCAGCGCATTACTTTCGTTTGAAGCGGGCATCCCAGGTGGTGCCGCGGCCTTCCTTCAGTTCCTTGCCGCGGCAGTGGGTGCGCGTATCCGAACCGGTGCACTCCACCTGCTGCGGCACAAAGCGGCTGCCGCGCGGGCAGGCGGCGTAATCGGCCTCGAAATACAGCTTGCCGTTACGGAAGCGCGCCTGCGCCGGGCCGCTGCAGACCCGTCCGCCCTTTTCACGGGCAAAGCGCCGTCCGCGGCCGTTCTTGTCGAAGCAGTACTCCGCCACCAGCGGCAGATTGGAGGGGTGGGAATACAGGCCGGTCTCACTGACCCAGCAGCCTTCCAGAAAGCTGAGGTCCTGCTTTTTGGCCGCATCGTCGGGAATGGTCATATCCTCGCCCTTGCGCGGCCTGGGCCTCGGTTCCGGCTTTGGCTCGGGCTTTGGCTCGGGCCCGGGTTCCGGTTTGGGCTCCGGCTTCGGTTCCTGCTTCGGCTGCGGTTCGGGCCTGGGCTCTTCCTTCGGCGTCTCGCCGAGGAAGGGCTCGATCACTTCCGGCTCGGGCCGGGGCTCGTCCGGCGTGACGGCAGGCGGACTGGCCGGCGGACGGCAGAGGGCCGCCCGTTCGCGCAGGCGGCGCAGCAGTTCCTCCAGCTCTGTTTCCAGCGGAGCGGTGCGGGCTTTTTCCTTGTCCAGCGCCGCCGTGTCCGGTGCGGACACGCAGCCGCCGGGCAGCGGCGAGGGCAGCAGGCCCAGCGCGGCCAGCAGGAGCCAGAGCAGGAGCAGCAGAAGCAGGAGGGGCAGCAACCACCAGAGGCAGCCGCGGCCGATGCCCGCGGACGCAACAACGGGCGCGGCCGCCGCAACCGCCGCCGGAGCGGCGACAGGGGCCGTACCCAGCCGGGTGAGGTCCTGCGCTTCCGCACCGGGCCCCCCAGGCGCAAAGCCCCAGTTGATGAGTACGGGCTGTCCGCCCACCGACCAGAGGTCGTCGTCCGCGGCGTGCAGGGGCGCAAGGGCCAGCAGCGCGCCGGAAAGACCGTGCTCGTGCCCGCTGGTCTCGCGCAGCCGCCGGGCGGCGTCGCTGATGTCGCGGGCCAGTTCGGCGGCACGCGCCCGCAGGGCCTGCGCCTCGCTTTCCGGCAGGTCGGCGCAGCGCACGGGCGTGCCGGGACAGTCGGCGTACCAGTCGATATTCCGTTTTTCGGCATCATGCTGGGGCTCGGCCAGCAGGGCCGCGTGGGCGGGGCTGAGGTGGCGCAGGATGAGACCGCGCAACTGGGCATGGCAGTCCGTGGCAAAAATGCCCTGTACGGCCAGCGCGCGCATCTCTCCGCGACGGGATGTGGCAATGAGGGTATTCATGGGCATGCCTGCGGCTGGGGAATGGGGCGATCCGTCCCGCGGAAGGAACGCCCGACGTCACGTCAGGGCATTTTCAGTGTGAAACGCAAAACGTTTCACACTATACGGCCTGTCGCGTCGTGAAAAAACGTGCGGTTTTTTTCCGCCCACTTTGGGCCGGCGGCGCTGTGCCGCCGTCTCGCGCTCCCTTTTTTCAAGGAAAAAACGCTCCAGGGTCTGTCAACACAAGTTTTACAAATAATGTCACTAGATAGGACAAATAAACCATACACACTCCGCTTGCCTTTGCAGGCGGGGTTGCCTCGTGTTCCTGACTCTTCCCCCGATAAAAGCGCGCTGGGGAAGGGATGGGGGGGCCTGGGGGGAAGGGAAACCCGCTCCCGCGCTGGCGGAGGGGTTTCCCTTCCCCCCGGAACAAACAGCAAATAGTGCCGACAGGCCCTTAGAGCGTGGCGCTGTTATAGCCGTTTTCGTAGGCCACGAGGCGGCTTTCCAGCTCGGCCTGCGTGCGGACGAGGTTGTCGCGGGATTCCTTCCATGCGGAGGCCTGCTGGCGTACCGGCGTGGGCTGGCGGCGCCTGGGCTGGGCGTTGATATAGTCCTCGGCAAGGGCCTTCTGGTATTCGGCGTCGCGTTCGGCCATGGTCGTGGCCGTGGACTTGAGGATGAAGGCCGTTTCTTCCAGTCCCGAGCGGATTTCCTTGTAGCGGTCATCCAGTTCGCTGCGGGTGATGCCGCCCGCCTTGTACTGGGCGATGGCGGCCTTGAATTCCTTGTCGTAGCACTTCATGGCCACGGTGGCGGCGGCGGTGGCCCTGTCCATGCTCTGGGCTTCCTTGCCGAGCTGCTGGGCATAGGCCTGAAGATACTGGGCGTCGCGCTTCTGCGCCTGGGACTTGCCGTAGGCATGGCCGCCCACGGCGCCCACGGCCCCGCCCGCCACGGCTCCGGCCAGCGCGCCTTCCACCTTGCCGGTGCTCAGGCCGCCGATGAGCGCGCCGAGCAGCGCGCCGCCCGCGGCCCCCACGGCGGTGCTGGTGCCGACGCTGTTTTCATCCTTGCGCAGCTCCGCCACGGGGGTGTAGCACTGCGGATAGTAATTGACCGTGGTTTTTTGTTCGCCGTACTGGCTTTTGCAGCCCGAAAGCGTCATGACGAACAGAAAGACGGCACAGAGACACACGGAAAATGAACGACGCGGCATGCTCCCTCCCGCACGTTGGCGTTGCAGCGTTTTTTCACGGACTTCCCGAGGCTTGCAGCATACACGTTTGCCCCGTGGCAGGCAAGACGGCCGCCCGTCGTGCGGAACAGGTCGCGGCCCTGTCCGGGAAGGCGAAGGAAGGCGGCGGACATGCGTTGCGCTTCCCTCCCTTATACGCTATGAAAATTTTTCCGGCGGCGTGCCGGGCGGTACGCCCTTTCGTCATCTTGCGCATTTTCTGGAGGTTGTGAACATGAAACGCGTGATGAGTCTTTTTCTGGCCTGCGGTCTTCTGCTGTCGGCCTCGCTTGCCTTTGCCGGCCCCAAGCATCTGACGCTTGCCACCGGCGGCACGTCCGGCGTGTACTTCCCTCTTGGCGGGGCCATTGCCCAGGTCATCAGCAGCAACTGTGACGGCAAATTCTCCGTTACCGCGCAGGCAACCGGCGCTTCCGGCGAAAACATGCGCCTTGTGCAGGCCCACGAGGTGGACTTCGCCCTTGTGCAGAACGACGTGGCCGATGCGGCCTACAAGGGTACCGAGCCCTTCCGCCCCGACAACGAGATGACCGACGTGGTGGCCATCGGCCGCCTCTATCCCGAATACCTGCATGTGGTGGCCAGCCAGGACAGCAAGGTCAGGACGCTGGAGGACTTCAAGGGCAAGACGGTGTCCGTGGGCGCGCGCGGCAGCGGCAATGAAGTGAACTGCCGTCAGATTTTCAAATATTTCGGGCTGGACTACAAGAACGTCAACCCCATTTTCCTGCCCTACGGCGAAACCGCGGATCAGTTCAAGGACCGCCAGCTTGACGGCTTCGTGTTCACCATCGGCACGCCCAATCCCGCCATTCAGGACATCACCACCGCCCAGGACGTCGTCTTCGTGCCGCTGGAAGGCAAGAAGGTGGACGAGATCGTGAACACCTTCCCCTTCCTCGTCAAGGACGCCATCCCCGCCGGTACCTACAAGGGGCAGGACAAGCCCGTGCCCACCCTGTCCGTGCAGTGCATTCTCGTGGTCAACAAGAACATGTCCGACGAGGACGTGTACGCCATGACCAAGGCGCTTTATGACAACCTCAACGCCGTGTCCAAGGCCCACAACAAGGGTTCGGAAATCAGCGTGGAACGCGCCGCCGAAGGCATTACCATTCCCTTCCATCCCGGCGCGGCCAAGTACTTTGCCGAAAAGGGCGTGAAGCTGCCCCAGTAGGGGAGCGGGAGCTGACCCATGCTGCGCGGTCGAAACGCTTTTCTTCTGCTGCTGGTCGTGGCGGCGCTGTGCATTCCGGTCGCGTCATCCCTGTGCGTGGCCGCAACGACGGAGGAGAGACCCTCCGTCCTGCGGCTGCGCGTGACGAATGCCGCCGGAGAGACGCGCATCCTGCTGCCGTTCGGCAACGGCAGCGAATTCGGCATCCGCTACATCCATTCCGTGGCGCTGACGCCGGTGACGGACTGGTTTGTCGTCAGCGACGGCTGCCTCTATCTGGAAAAGACCGTCTATCAGGATTTCGGGGCGGGGCTGCCGCACATGCCGGAAGGCGGGCAGCGCATGTCCACGGGAAACGGAAAGGTGGTCATCAGCGGCTTTCACCGGGCCCTGCCGCGCTTTGATCTGCGGGTGGGGCACGTGGCCAGGCACACCCTGCTGCTGCCCGTTGTGGGCGGCGGCTGGCACGAGCTGCCCCTGGACAGGGTGGCCCCGCCGGGGGCGGCCCTGACCTTTCGTATTGAAGACAGGCCCTGAGCCTGATACACCAATGCCCCGCCGCGTGCGGGGCTTGGACTGTCATGGAATGTTTTTTTGCGTGAGATTGAGGTGAACAGATGAGTCATGAAGAACGAATGAGGGTCATTGACAAGGAGGGGTCCGGCGGCTTTGCCCTGGAAGAGGAACGCCATGAGGATGTGGATCATGTGGCCGTGGCGCGCAGTCAGGAAACCATGGACGTTTCCGAAATTGTGGCCAAGTACGACAAGGAGTCGGTCTACCGCACCTTCAAGGGCTGGATGGATATCCTCATTCGTCTGCTCTGCATCGCCTTTTCGGCCTTCCATCTCTACACGGCGGCCATGGGCCCCTGCGCGCC
>CALVGJ010000229.1 GCA_944327045.1 uncultured Desulfovibrio sp. | reverse complement strand
GGCCCCCGTCACGGTCCTTGCAGCCGCGACATATGTGAAGGTGTCGCTCGCAAGGACCGTGCCGGGAAATCCTGCTTGACTTGTTGGACTGCCTCAAAAAATCTGCGAAAAATTCTGGACACTACCTAGCGTATTTTCAGTATGAAGCGCGTTGGGCTGCACACCATACGGCCTGTCGTTTCGCGGAAAAAACGCGGTTTTTCCACTCACTTCGGGCCGGGGGCCGCCGCCTCGCATTTTGCCTTTTTCAAAGGCAAAATGTCCTTAATGCCGCCGCCCGTCACAGAAGATTTTTCATGCCCGAATCCGTCCCATCTCTTCGACTTTTTTCCTATCGCGTGCCGAAAAGGCCCGGCGCGGAACAGCAGGGCAGGGGCATGAGTGCGGGGGCAGGACGCATCCCCCCTTGTGCCGCCCGCCGACCTTTTGCGCGGACGGTACGCTCATGCGTCCCGCTCCCGATTCCTCCCCTCCACAAAATGAACCGTCTGCGGTGTGAACGGGTCACAGTGGATTCGCGTTGCCGTTTTCTGCCGTCAAAGCGGAAAAGCACGCTCGCTCCGGCATGCGCCAGCGCATATGCGCCGTGCCTTCGTACATGGTCAAAGCGAAAATGCCCAGCTCTTCCTCCCAAATAAGCAATGAATAGTGTTCACAGCCTCTCGAGCATTTTCAGTGTGAAACGCTTTGCGTGTCACTCCTGCGGCCTGTCGTTTCGCGGAAAAAACGCGGTTTTTCCGCTCACTTCGGGCCGGGCGGCGTGCCGCCGCCTCGCGCTTCAAACCATTTTTTCAAAGCTGAAACGCGCTAAAACGCGTACTGGAAACCCAGACTGGCTTTCCAGGCGTCCTGATAGTTGAGGTTGTTGTACGGGGAGCCGCCGCTGCGTCCCCAGCCCGAGCTGCTTTCATCCAGCCAGAGATGGATATAGCCCAGTTCCAGCAGGACGGTGAGATTGTCGTAGACCTTGTACTGGCTGTTCAGGTTGACTTCGATGCCTGTGTCGGCTTCGGTCAGGTACACGCCGTAATTGGAGCTGAAGTCGGTCCAGCGGCGATAGACCTGACGGCCGGAGCTGTCCGTATTGTGGCGGCCCAGGATGTAGGAGGCCATCCTGGTGTCGTTGGTGCCGCCGAAGTAGTTGACCAGCAGGGTGGACTTGAGGTTTTCCAAGAAGCTGATGTTCTTCAGGCGAGCGCCCACGCCCCAGAGTCCCACGGCATTGCCGCCCAGGACGCCCTCGTTGTTGACCCAGGGCGAGGAGCGGAAGCCGAAGTTGGACAGCGAGTCCTCGGCAATGTTGACCTGCGAGATGAAGGGCATGCGCTCGGAGCCGTTGTGCGGATTGTCGTCGTCGCCGCTGGAATACCAGCCGTAGATGCCGGGCGTGGCCCAGTCCAGCTTGTATTCCAGCAGGGCATTGACCATCCAGCCCGAGCGGTTGAGATAGCCCTTGTCGCCGGTAAGGGAACCGTAGTTCACATCCCAGGCGAAGCGCCAGGGTTCGAGCATGGTCACTTCCCCGGTCAGACCGGCCCAGACGCCGGTGGCATAGCTGTTGTTGCGCAGGCGCTGGTCATTGGTGCTGATGGCCGCGGGCAGCATGCCGGATGTGAACTGGCCCCAGGTTTGCCCGGCCTGCGGATTGATGACGGCGGGATTGGTGAGCAGCCGCGGCACGCCGGTCAGCGGGTCGGCGGCGCCGGTCAGCGCCATGACGTTGGGGCCGACGCCGGCCATCATGGCCCACGGCGTGATGCGGACGCCGTCAAAGCGCATGGGCAGGGTCAGGCCGAACAGGTCCATATTGTCCAGGAAGTTGGTGGGCTCGTTATGCCCGAGGGTGACATCCTGCGTGTAACTGTCGTTGTAGGGCCGCATCCAGAAGCCGGTAAGACTGACGTTTTCATTGAACGCATAACTGGCCGTGATGCCGGCTACGTCGTCAATGAAGACGTTGTTTTCAAAGGTGAAGCTGGGCAGGGCCACGAGCTGGAGGCCCATACGCAGCTTGAGGTCGGTATTGGGCACCATCCAGTCGATATAGGCGTTCTTGACTTCCACGACAGCGCCGTCCGCGCCCAGCGCGCCGCCGGTCGAGTTCTGTCCCCACATCTGATCGCCGATCTCGAACATCAGGGTACCGCTGAGGTTTTCGTTGACCACGGCGTCCAGCTTGAACATGAGGCGATTCCAGGCCTCAAAGTTGTCCATGGGAATGTGCGGCCCCTGCTGGCGGGAACCGACCTTGCTGGCTCCCGTGCGGGTCTTGCCCATGAAGTCCCCCCCGCCCGCGTAGTCAAAGGCCATCCACCACCAGCCCTTGACCTTGAAGTCGATGGCCGAGGCCGTGCCCGAAGCGCCCAGCAACAGGCCTGCCGCCAGAAGCAGAACTGCCAGCTTCTTTTTCATTGGTTCCTCCTTCTCGATGTTGTCGTAAAGCGTTTTGCCTTTGAAAAAGGCGGAACGCGAGGCGGCGGACAGCGCCGCCCGCACCTTGTCAGGACAGGGAACGGATGTGGCGTTCCGCTGCCAGGGCGGCTATGGTGCCGTCGGACATGGCCGTGGTTATCTGCCGGAAGGGCTTGTGGTTGATGTCGCCCGCGCCGAATACGCCGGGCAGGTTTGTGGACATGTCCTCGCCCGCGCGTATGTAGCCGGCGTCCGTCAGCTCCACCTGATCGGCAAAAAGCGCGTTATTGGGCCGCTGCCCCAAAAAGACGAAGACGCCTTCCACGTCCACGTTGTCGCGGCCGGTATCCTTTTCCAGCACCGCACCCGCCAGATGCCCGCCGCGCACGATGAGGTCGTGCACCCGCGTCCGGGTGAGCGCCGTGACCTTGCCGCTCCCCAGCAGGGCGTCCCGGGTGGACTGGGCCGCATAAAAGCGGTCCGTGCTTTCCACGAGCGTGATGTGCTCGACCCCCAGCCCCAGAAGATACAGGCTTTCGTCAAAGGCGCTGTTGCCGCCGCCCACCACCAGCACCCGCTTGCCGACATAGGGCGCGCCGTCGCAAATGGCGCAGTAGTGCACTTCCTCGGCTTCGGTGGGCGTTTCCAGCGGGATGGGGTGGCGGCCCGTGGCCAGAATAACGGCCTTTGCCGTATAGACGGCGGCATCCGTTTCTGCGCGTTTTTCCTGCCCGTCCAGCAGCAGGCACTCCACCTCGCAGACCTCCTCCACGGTCACGGACAGGCTGTCCACATGGGCGCGCAGGCTTTCCATCAGCTCCATGCCGTGAATGCCGGGGCGTCCGGGAAAGTTCTCCACGGTATGCGTGGAGTTGACCAGCCCGCCGGTGATGTTGCTTTCCAGCAGAACGGTGCGCAGATTGGCCCGTGCGGCGTAGACGGCCGCCGTCATGCCGGCCGGGCCGCCGCCGATGATCAGCAGATCGCAGGCATGCCTTTCTTTCACTATGCTTCTCCGTGTCGTTGGGCGCGGGGCGACGTCAGGCCGCCGCCCCGAGCGAGGCGTTTCAGTTTGCCTTGTAAAAGGCGAGCGTTTCCCTGGGATTCATGAGCCCCGCCTTCCGGCCGGTGACGCTGCCGTTCTTGATGACCAGAAGGGTGGGCGCGCGCTCCGCCCCGAAAGCCTGCGCGGCCGCGGGGTTTTCCTCGATGTCGATGCTGAAGAGGCTGACGCCGGGCGCCTGCGCCGAAAATTTTTCCAGCACCTTTTCCATATTCTTGCAGTGGGGGCAAAGCTTCTTGTGGAACAGCGCCACTCCGGCCTCGCAGCCGTGCAGAGCCGCTTCGTAACTTGCGTCGTCAAGGGGCGTGAACATGCTGATTCTCCCGCATTTCTGTTTACATGGTCTTGAGCTCGCCGATGTGCAGCTTGAGCGTGCGCAGCAGCTCGGCGGCCTTGTCCGGCTGCTCCTCTATGATGTTGCGCAGCTGGAAGGGGTCGGTGCGGCGGTCGTACAGCTCGTCGCTGTCGGGCACTTCCTGCCTGGCGCCGGCCGTGCAGGACCACATGGCCTCGTTTTCCATTTTTTCCCTTCCGGGATTGTCCGCGCTGGTGTAGTCCAGATGGCTGGCATCCTTGAGAATCCAGTGGATGTAGCTGTACTCCTCGGTGATGATGGACCAGGACATGCCGTAATAACCGGCAATGGCAAAATCACGCAGCTTGTCCACCTCGCCGCGGATGAGGGGCAGCAGGCTGTACCCCTGCATGTCTTCGGTGCCGAAGACCGGGAAACCGTAGCCGCTGTCCATGCCCTCGCCGGTCAGTCCGAGGACGTCCAGCATGGTGGGGGCCAGGTCCACATTCTGCACGAAGCCCTTGATGCGCTTGCCGCCTTCCACGCCGGGAATGTGCATGAGCAGGGGAACGTGCACCAGCTCCTCGTAGGGCCAGGGACGACATTTGCGCATGATGCCGTGTCCGTGCTCGCCCTTGCCCATGGGCTGGCCGTGGTCCGAGGTGATGATGATCATGGTCTCGTCCCAGAGTCCCTGTTCGCGTATGGAATCCAGCAGCATGCCGATGCGGCGGTCCACCAGCTCGATGTTTTCGGCATACAGGGCGCGCAC
>CALVGJ010000228.1 GCA_944327045.1 uncultured Desulfovibrio sp. | reverse complement strand
TATCAGCATTTCAAACAGGGTGAAGCCCCCCGGCGAGGCTGCGGAAGTCTCAGGGATACAATATCTGCTCCATGGTAACTTCATGTCGCGCCTTCCCTTCTCCTTCTGTGATGATGAACTCCAGCCTCCTGCCGGGAAAGTCCTGCAGGTCGTGCATCTGCGCGCGCCATTTCATGTCGGGATACTCCGGGGAAAATGAACCCTGCAGGTTCCCGTTACCGCCGGACAGAACAACTTCGTACATCTTGGCACGCCCAACACGCACTGCCGTATCCGCCCATCCTGAGTCCCCCACCTGGATAAGTCCTTCACCGCACGCTCGTATGACGGCCAGAGCAACAATAGCCAGAAGGGAAAGCGCCACCAGCACTTCCAGAAGCGTAAAGCCTGCCGAGGCCTGCCTGCGGGCAGTATTATTTTTTTCTTCTGGATATGCGCATATCGACATTGAGAAGGCCCTTGTCCGTCACCTGTATGTTTATGCTGTCGATGTTCACCTGATCCGTCTGTTCAAGCGATTCGATAAGTTTGATACATTCCGCAAGATACAGGGAGCGGACACGGACATCAAGGAGTTCCACTGCGGCATCCTTCCCGGAAGCGGGCCGCATTCCCTCAATCCGCCGGGCAATGCCGAGTTCCGTGCCTTTTTCGTTGAGCAGCCTGAACAGGTTTTCGGATTCGGTTCGGGATGTTCGTGCCGTATCTTGTCGCTGGGCCGTATAGCGTGAAAGATGCGACTGCAGCTCCCCGTACTGCTGCAATGTTCTTTTCAGGGTGGCATCGCATTCGTCGGACCAGCCCCGCAGCCACAGCACGATCAGCAGCAGAAGCAGCGCTGCCGCTGAAGCCAGGACAAGGGGGAGATTTTTCTGAATGTCTATCTGTCCCATGTCACGCTCATTTCAAAATCCACGTTTCCGTTTTGTGGTGCGGTTCGGGCATCGGACGTCGTATTGCCGGATGTTCCCCGGTAAGCGGCGTTCACAAGCTGCACATCCGCTATGCCGTCCTGTCCAAGCAATGCGTCCCGCAGTGTGGTAAGTTCTTCATACTTTGAGGCCGTGCCGACAAGACGGAATATCCCGGCGTCATAGCTGAGGCGACCTATATGTATCCTGGCATCAGGCGGAACCTGTGCGTGCAGCAATTGCAGGAAGCCGAGAATCGTTCTTCCGGAGGTGGAAGTGGCCCCTGCCCCCTGCTCTGCCATTCGTGAGCGCAGAATTGTACGCAACTTCATCAGCGAGGCATTGCGGGGGGCATCAGGCATAGCTTTGCGCAATTCTCCCAGCATGTTTGCCTGCAGACGTTCCGCCTGATCAAGCTTGTTGAATCCTTCAATGCCTACGGACGTCATCCAACTGGCGACAAGGCAGGCAAGTCCGGCGGCAAGCGGCCAGAATCGGGTAACCATCCCGGACAGGGGGCGCTGTTGCAGCCGGGTGGAGAACAGCGGCGGCCGGAGAGGAGACAGCGGATGGAGAGTGGACGTCAAAAGGCAGATGGCCAGCAATCGGTTGCTGTCAGTTTCGCCGATTCGGGCGTGGTGACGGGCCAGAGGAAGATCGCGCCCCAGCAGTGCAACGGGCAGTTCAAAGCTTTCGCCGAGGCGATGCGCCAGCCCCCCGGATGCCACCGTATCGCCAAACAACAGAAGTTGCCGGGGATGGCAGTCGAGCCCGCCGAATACCAGTGCGCACTCCCTCCGGATGGATGCGGCGATGGAGACCTCATTGTTCTGCCGCTGTTCATTCGGCAACGGAGTCTCGACGCTGCCGGTGCCTTCGGTTGTTTCTTCTGCCGCCGGCGGCGCCTGAAACCCCAGGGGACAGATGCGCAGCGGTTTACCCCTGTTGTCGAGCGCAACGGCAACGCATCGGCCTTCCTTGACGTAAAGCAGCAGCGCCTGTTCCTTCAGGGGGGGCAGGCCGGCAAGAATCGGCCACGGCGCTGTGGTGATGCGGCAGTCTGCCACATCATTTTGCTTCAGGGCGGCGTGCCATGCTCGGAGCACATCGCTCCGCACGCTGGTTGAAATGGAATGCGCGCCCTTGCCTCTTTCCCGGCTGGTGATGGTTATTCGATGCTGCAGCTCCGTCGTGTCGCAGGGAAAATCCGCCTCAAGCATGACGCTGACCGACTTTTTTACAACTGAAACCGAGGTGCTCGGCGTTTTTCGGTCATGGAACAGGGCCATATCGGGAGCCAGACAAACGAATACCGTTCCGGCCCATACTCCCGCATGGCCCGCACTGCGGCACAATCGCCTGAGTTCGCTTACGCTTGCGGCAAGCGCATCATCGCCGCCGCCGTTCCATTCGACAGTGGCCGTGTGCAAGATTTCGCACGCGCGCAGTCCCATGCGACATACGACCGCGGACAGGGACTGCTGAGCATGAACAAGAACAAGCCGATCCACTAGTGGCTCCTGCTAGAGCATTTTCAGTTTGAAACGCTTCGCGTTTCAAGCCATACGGCCTGGCGTCTCGCGGAAAAAATGCGGTTTTTCCGCTCACTTTTGGCCGGGCGGCGCTGTGCCGCCGCCTCGCATTTTACCTTTTTCAAAGGCAAAATGCTCTAATCCATCAGACTTGGCGACGGCGAAGCGACCGTACCGCCGACACGAAGAAGAACCTTGCCCTGACTCTCAATCCGTTGACGAGTTCGCTTGGGCAAGAGCGCAAGTTCAACCCGTTCCGGCGGCAGTCTGAGCATGGCTTTAAGGTCAAGGCTCGTCTGGGCAAGCTGGCCGGCGAGCCGCAAATTGCCGTCAGCCTCAAAGGCAATGTCGCCCGATTCCACGGACAGGCTTTCTATGCGCAGATTGCCTGCGGACAGCGTGACTTCCGTCCCTCCCCGGATATGGGTGAGCTCCTCGACGCGCAGTATGGGCAGGCCGTGTCGTAACCTCCCCTCGGACAGGGAAAGGGAAATCTTTCCGGACAGGGAACCGGCATTGCGGGGAACTTTGGGGGCGGAAACATCCATGCGAAGATCAATCTTGCCTTCCGTGATGCTTACCGGTAACTCACGTCGCATGCCGGCTATGAGTTCCGGCAGAGAGGCCCCCTTCAGTTCACCCTGCACCCGCAAGGGAAAGGGAGAGCTGAAGGAATTCGGTTCCAAACGCGCGGTAACAGTTCCACCGGCAAGACGGCAGGAGATCGTAACATGCAGCGGAAACAGATGCAGGTCGGCCCTGAGATTTTCGAGAGAAAGGGTTACCTTGTCCGTATTCAGGGAAATCTCCCGCGCGGACAGACTGGGAATCAGGCCTTCCAGTACTGGTGAATCCACCAGAATCCCCTGCGTCGCGCCTCTGTTCAGGGCGGAGGCAAGTCTGGCCTCGAGCATGCGATAGCCGTAGCTGTACGCAAAAAAAATCACCCAGCTGCACAGAAAGATGGCGAGGTACAGGATATGCCGCGCGGAGGGCTTCCACCCGATGCCTCCCATGCCACCGAAGGAGAAAAATTCTTTTATCTGCGTAATATCGCCGAAAAACTTCATATCCGAACGACTCTTTCGACTTCTTCAATGCTGGACATGCCCGCCAGAACCTTTCCCAGGCCGTCATGGCGCAGGGAACGCATGGCTTCCTTTTCCGCCTGGGCACGAACGGCAACAGCATCTGCCCGTTCGACAATAAGCCGTTTAATGGCGTCGCTTACCTGCATGATTTCGTAAATGGCCATTCTTCCCCGATAGCCGGTATTCATGCAGGCCGGACAGCCCGTGGGGCGGTAGACAGTTGTGCGTCGATCCACGGGAAATCCTGCGGCACGGAATTTTTCCATCTCGGCTGGAGTCAGGTTGTCCGCTTTTTTGCATTCGGGGCAAAGAACACGAATCAGACGCTGAGCAATGACACCCCGCAATACTGAGGACAGGAGAAAAGGCTCCACCCCCATGTCGACGAGGCGAATAACAGCACTCGGTGCATCGTTGGTGTGCAGGGTCGAAAAGACAAGGTGGCCGGTCAGGGCGGATTGTACGGCGATGGAGGCGGTTTCGCCGTCCCGGATTTCACCGATGAGGATGACGTCGGGGTCCTGACGCACGAGAGCGCGCAGGCCGTCGGCAAACGTCAGGTTGATCCGGGAGTTGACCTGCATCTGTCCGATGCCGTCCAGTTCGTATTCCACAGGGTCTTCGATGGTCAGAATATTTTTGTCTGGCGAGGCGATTTGCTGGAGGACGGCATAGAGCGTGGTCGTCTTCCCGCTGCCGGTAGGGCCGGTTACCAGCACAATACCGTGCATGGAGGACACAAGGCGTGTCACCAGTGAAAAATCCGCTTCGGCAAGTCCCAGCTCGCCGAGCGAGAGAATGCGTTCGTTCTTTTCCAGAACGCGCAGCACCACGCGCTCGCCGAACGATGTCGGCAGCGTGGAGACGCGCAGCCCCGCCTGCCGTCCCCCCAGCACAATGGCAATACGACCGTCCTGCGGCAGGCGCTTTTCGGCAATGTTCAGTTTGGCCATGACCTTGATGCGGGAAACAACCGCGGCATGGTGCGCCTTATTGATGGTGTGTCGTTCGTACAGCACGCCGTCAAGGCGGAAACGGACGCGGGAAATATCACGGAAGGGTTCGATATGGATGTCGCTGGCCCCTGCCCGCAAGGCCTGGGCGAGGATTAGATTGACGGTTTTGATGAACGGCAGGTCGCTGACATCTTCAAGCCAATCTTCAACGCCGTCATCCTCGACCTCGACAATTTCGGCCCCGTCCAGCGTATGGGCTACGGAGTCTCCGTCATCCTCCGCACCTTCGCCGAACAACTTGTTGATGATGCCCTCAATGGCGGCCTCAGGAGCAAGGAGGCAGAAACGGGGGCGTTCCCCGGTCAGAACGCCGAACTCCTGCGCGTGAAGCCAGCCGGAGGGGCGGGCGGCGGCAATGACCATGTTGCCGTCAGCATCCCGCAGCGGAACTACCTGACGTTTTTTCAGCCAGGCGAAGGAAAGGCGCCGCATGAGCTCCGCATCGACCTGCCAGCGGCTTCCCTCGTTCCACACGGAAGCCCCCAGCTCCGGCTCAAAGGGCATGCCGTAACGTTCGCCGCATATGGCGAGAAACTGCCGCTCCTCGATATGTCCGGCTTCAAAAAGCGCCTGCTCGAGCGGTACGTTTTCTGTTTCCGCCCTGTCCATGCAGGATGACAGGGCATCCGGATCAAGCGATCCTTCCTGAAGCAGCCTTTCCAGCAGCATGATTTCCTCTGGAGCGTGAATGCAATGCTCGGCTTGCTGTGGGGGAAGGGAAAACCCTCCAGCGCTGGCGGAGGGCTTTACCTTTTCCCACCTCTCCCCTCTCCCTGTGTGCTTTTATCAGGGGGGCGATACAGCAAGCAGACGCGGCGAAAGATATTATCTGAACAACGCTAAAATTTTTGTGAACAGTCCTAGTTGACCCAGACAGGCTTGAGCAGCTTGGGGCGGCTCATGGCAGGAAGGCCGAGGCCGGAACTGTCAATACCGGCTTCATGCAGGAACAGTTGCTTGTCGTGGGTCAGATCCGCGGAATCGTCAAAGGAGCGGATGACCTTCGGTGTAATGAAAACATACAGGTTGGTTCGTGTCGATTCCTTGCTTCTGTTCTTGAACAGCCAGCCGAGAAGCGGAATATCACCGAGAAGCGGAACTTTCTGCTCATTGTAGGTCAGAGAGTCGTCCAGCAAGCCTCCGATTACCGCGGTTTGCCCATCCAGCAGGCGGATGGTGGACTTGATGGTCCGTTTGCGCGTTGTGGGGGCCACAATCTGATCCCCGTTGCTCAGCGAGACAAGACCCTGCGTCACACGGCTTACTTCCTGTTCCACTTCCAGACGCAGCGCTCCGCTGTCGCTGATGCGCGGGGTGATCTTGAGCTTTACGCCGACGTCCTTGTAATCCATGGACTGGGTCGTGAAGTCATTGTCGTTACGCGTAGTGGACTCCTTGGTATAGGGAATGTTGTCCACTACCTCAACGGTGGCCTCTTCATTATCCAGCGTGAGCAGCTGCGGCGTCGAAAGCACTTCGACGTCCGTATCTCCCTTGGTTGCGTTCAGGATGGACTGGATATTGTAGGAGGTACCTCCTACGCTGAAGGCATCGCGAAAGATAGTCCCCAGCGAAACGCCGCTGGGCAGGCCGACCATCTTGTTTGAGCCGAGGGATATGGCGCTGTCGGACAAGTTCACGCCGCCAATCCCGGTAATATCATTATAATTTCCGCCGACCGCCCAGCTGACGCCGAAATTCATGGAGCGTTCGCTGTTCACTTCCATGATCAGGGCTTCGATAAAGACCTGCTTACGGACAATATCAAGGCGCTTGATGATGTTGCTGAGCGCGTCGAATTCATCAGGACGGGCCGTGATGACCAGACTGTTGGTGGAGGGGTCGGCCACCACCTTGATGTCCTTGGAAAGCACGATATCGGCTTTTTCCTTTTCCGAGGAAGAAGAAAGCTGCCGTTCCACAAGAGTATTGATCACCTGAGCCAGATCGACGGCCTTGGCATTGTCCAGTGTGACCATGTGTACATCGCCCTTGCCCTTGGGGGTGGGAATATCAAGGGAAGCAATCGTTGAGCGGGCCATGGCAAGCGTTTCGTTGTCGCCGTAGATCATGAGGGAGTTGGTGCGCTCGTCGGCCACCACAAGGCTCAGGGTAAGGCGACCTTTCTTGCCGTCCTCCTCATCCTTGCCCTTAAGAATTTTGGAAAGATTTTCGGCCAGCGTTTTGGAGTCGCCGTGCTGCAGCGGAATCGTGATGGTTTGGCCGCGGGATTTGCTGGATTCCACCTGCTCGATGAAGGTCAGTGCCTTGTCGATACCGCTGGAGGGAGCCGTTATAGCCAGGGTATTGGAGGGCGTGTAGGACGAGATGGCGTAGTCCTTGCCGAGCAGGGAGGGCAGTACCTTGGCAAGCTCGGAAGCGACACCGACCTTGAGCTGGATGATGTGCGTGGTTACGGCATCGCCGGGCGTGCCGCCCCGCTCATTTACCGTGGCCTCACTCCCCTGCCCCAGACCTTCCTTCATTGGGACGATTTTCCAGCTGGAGCCGCTGCGCTGCACGGCATAGCCATGCACGCGCAGGATGGAGACAAATGTTTCAAATGCCTCCTCCGGGCTGATCTTGATCGGTGAATAAACGGTGACCTTTCCCTTGACGGAGGGATCGGTAATGAAATTCTTGCCCGTGGACTCGCTGATGTATTTGATAAATGTGTGGATATCGACGTTTTCAAAATCCATCGAGATGCTGCCCTCGGCAGCGGTTGCCGCTGTTGCGCCACAGAGGCTGATGCTTGCCAGCAGCAAAAGACTGCACAACAGCCGGAGCATTTTGTGCTGCAGTATGGTCATATTTTTACTCGCTTATCTTGTATTCCATGACGAGAGGTCTTCCATTGCGAAGCACCTCGATACGAAATTCCTTTTGCCGGGCAATGCCGGCGAAACTTGCCAGATCACCGAAGCTCGTCATAGGCTGTCCGTTTGCCTGAACGAGAAGATCATTTTTTTGCAGACCAAGCCGGGAAAACCAGCTGCCGGATTCAATGCGTGTGATGGAAAGACCGTATGTCCCCTCGACCTCACTCGGCGTAAAGCCGACCTGCTGCATCAGGCCGGGCAGGTCCTGCATCTGTGCTTCTATCTCGTCACGACGAAGGTTCATGCTGACAGCCGCGCCGCCGGACGTGCCGGAGGGGGCTCCTTCAACGGGCTTTCCCCCGACCAGCATCTTTTCCCGGCGACTGGCCTTCTCCAGCACAACGGTACGTCTGTCAATGAAGATGATGCGCCACCCCTTGAGCTCGCTGCCGATGGCATAGGCTTTTTGCGTGCCTTCAAGGGAAATGATGGCCCGGCTCGGAAAATTCCCGGAGGTATCGACAACCGTTCCCAACAGATCGCCGCCCAGCTTGCTGAGCGGAAGCTTTTCCATTTCGGCGGCTGCCAGTGCGGCCTGCCTGTCCTGTGAAATGGGATTGCCGTCACTGTCGATCATTCCCGACATGGCGGCGGGAGGATTGACTCGTGCATGCAGGAGATTGCGCTTGAGGATGACGGCAATGTCACGCCCTGAGGAAGAACGTGTCTCCTGTCCGCCTGACAGGCCGGCTGGAGTGAGCTGGGTGAGCGGCGCAACGGGAGGCCCCCAGAAATGAGCCGCCGCCCGTGCGGAAAAATAGGAAACGCCGATGCAGAGCGCTATGGCGGCGGCTTTGTGCAGATAGCGGACCTTCATCATCTAACCGGCAAGAGTGCTCATCTCGAATATGGGCAGAATAATGGCAATGACCACGAAACCGACAATACTTCCCAGTACCAGAATCATGATGGGTTCAAGAAGCGCTGTCAACATATGCAGACGCGCTGAAACCCGACTGTCGCAGTCGTCGGCGATCCAGAGCAACATATCTTCAAGACGGCCGCTCTTTTCGCCCGCCGTCACCATCTGCCGGGCAATATGCGGATAGATCAGCTCGTTGTCCATGAAGCCGGAAAGTTCGTGGCCGGCCTGAACGCCATCAATCATGTTTTCGATGGAGGTTCGCAAAATGACGTTATCGGAAATGGATTTGACGATAACCAGCGACTTGAGGAGCGAAACGCCGTTTTTCAGGAGCATGCCCAGCGTTCGTGACATATTGCCCAGCAAAAGGGGGGCGTAAATGCCGCTGAAGAGAGGAAAGCGCAGTAACCCTCGCTGAAGAAATCGCTTTCCCTTTTCCGTGCGCCCTGCCCGCCACAGTCCGATGCCGGAAAGCAGGGCAAAAAGAAGAATCATCCACCACGACGAGCGCAGAAAATCGCTCAAGCCAAGCAGGATTTGTGTGGGAACCGGAAGTTCCTTGCCCATATCGGCAAAAATCTTGGTAACTTGTGGAATGACGAAGTACAACAGGAAGACGATGACTGCCGTTCCCACCACAAGCATGAGAATCGGATAGGCAAGCGCCGCCCGTACCTTGCGCTGCAATTCCACTTGCCGCTCCAGATGGGAGGCAAGGCGTTCCATGATCAGCTCAAGCGTACCGGAGGACTCCCCTGCCCGCACCATAGCGACAAAGGTTGAGGAAAAGACGCCGGGAAAGGCCGCAAGGCCGTCCGCCAGTTCGTGCCCGGAAAGAATTTGCTCGCGCAGCTCGCTGATGACAGCCGTCATGGGCGACTTGTCCCCGTCACCGCACAGGCCGTACAGTGCCTGATCCAGCGGCAGACCGGCACGGAGAAGCGTGGCAAGCTGACGTGCCATACCGGCAACAGCGGCGCGCGGAACGGAGCGACGCAAAGAAAACGCACGCTGCCAGAAGGGAGTTTGCGCACCGCTGCCTGATGAGGATGCTTCGTCTTTGCTCGCAGCACTCTTGCGAGGGGCAGTCTCACGGGATGGAACAACCTCAATGGGAAGCAGCTTCTTGTCACGCACCTTGGCGATGGCCTGCGTACGGGATGGCGCATCAATCATGCCCTTGCGGATCTTTCCTTCCTGATCCAGCGCCCGGTATGTGAAATTGGCCATCGGCTCTGCCCCGTCATCCCGTCCGCAGTCCTTGCCAGCGGCAAGGACTGCCGCACCGGTCAGGGCGGAAAATCCACCCTGACCGGTGCGGGTATAGGTCAGGTTACTGAGTGATTACTAGCTGTTGGAACCACCGAAGAAACGGCGGCGCAGGCCACGCAGGCCGACGAGACCGGCCAGCATGCCAAGCAGGATGGTCAGGTCGTACGAGGGCTTCGTGCCCACGGTGCAACCGCCGTTGCTGTCGCCACTGGTAGCAGCCTTCTTGAGGACAGGGCTGTTGTTATCCGGCTTGCCGTCTTCAGAGCCGTCCTGGCTACCGCTTACAAGGACAATAGGAGCAGAGATATTACCACTCTGATCCGCCGTCATTGTGAAGTACACGACATAGGCACCATCATTCTCCAGTACTTCAGTCGCCTCCTTCATCACCTTGGGGCTCTTCTGGTCGGCAATCCAGAAGTTACCAGTGGTGGCGCGGCTGTTGAGGCCATAGGTGAACTCTTCCGCCTTACTGGTATCGGTAGCATCATACAGGTGAATTTCGCTGACCGGCTTGCCGTTCCCCAGCATGGCCATCTGGAAGAGAACCGTCTGCCCGGGCTCTGCCGTGGCATTAAGCTGGAAGCAGGCCAAGCGGATTTCGTTCTTGCCGGGAGCATATACCTGATCGGCTTCCGTCCCTTCCTTGACAACCGTCTTCACTGCGGTGGGGATGTTGTAGCCGGGCAGATAACCGGCCTTCACATCCGACGCAAAGGTGGTCGCGTTCGGCAGTATACCGTACTTGACTTCGTCGCTTACGATGGTGGCGGCGACGCGAATATCGGAGATCAGGGTAGGATCGCTTTCCGCAACGGCGATGGGGTCGTCATCCAGAATGACGAAGTCCGCATACTTACCTTCTTCAATGGAGCCGATGCGGTCGCTGATCTTGTTCTGGAAGGCCGGGTTGATGGTCACGGCATGCAGAGCCTGCAGCACGTTGATGCGCTGATCGTAGACGTAGAAATCGCGCGGCTCGGATTCCACGCCGTCAATCTTGCGTTGGTTAAAGGTATCTGTAGCGTCCACATTATCCTTGGCTTGGGTACCGGTGTAGTAAATAGGTTCTCCACCGGGGGACACAAGCGACTTAGCCGACAGGCGCGTAATGGCCGATTCCACGCTCTGCAGGGGCTCAATGGGCGTCACCGTGTTATCGTTATGCAGGCTGTAGTTCAGGCCAAAGGCCGTAGCCCAGCCGGCAGGGCTGATATTATAGGCGCGGCCGGGGCCGAAGAAGGTATCCCGATGCCGTTCGCCATAGTAGTAGGTATGGGTCATGAAGAAAGAGGCAAAGAAGTTCTGAGCCCGCATAAGCTCGGCCAACCTTTCCTTCGTGACACCATTAACCTGCGAGGCATCATAGTCGCCGGGCGTACCGTCCACACTGTTGCCGAAGGCTCCGAACATCTGGTTGGACATCTTCGGGTTGACCGTATCGTAACTGCCGGCAAGGCGTTCCACCACATCGCGCTCAAAGGTCTGGGCATGGATGGAGGTGTGACGGGTGTCTGTAATGTCAGGATACTTGGAAACCGCAAGTTCCAGCGCTTCCAGCCACATTTCGGCATACGCCGAACCGTTGGTGTGAGTTTCCGTGCTGACGTTGTTCTTATGGGCCAGCTCAATCAGCGCCTTTAGGTCTTCGGGCCAGACATTGATAGTACCGTCCAATCCATTGAAGTAGTTGGGGCTGTCATACTTAGTGCCCGCTGTCGGGCTGTCCGGGTTGTTCACATGGCTGTTGGCAGGCGTGTAGTCAGCCCAATCATAGTTGCCGGGATCCTTCATCCACGCAGTATAGGCCTGCGGCGAACCGTCACCGATGATCTTGTAGGCAGCCAAGAACAGACGATCCGGCGGCAAGTTGGCGGCAATTTCATGCGTGGTGTTGCCGAACTTCTTGGAAGTGATATCGGCACCGACGGCAGGGGCGTTACCGGGATTGGCATTGCTCGCAAGATAGTCGGCCGCAGTCGGCTGATCCGCAGCGCTGGTCGGTGCCTTGGGCAGGTTGGTCCATCCGAGATTGCTCAGTGTGGAGTACATTCCGTAAGTCGGCATCAGGAAGGGATGTACTGCCACACGTACGCCCAGATTCCCCTTGCTCAGGCCTACCTGATAGGTCACGTCGCTACCCGATGTACCACCGATCATGGCACCGCCGGTATCGGCCAACGTCACGCCCTTGGAGAGGAAGACTTCGGAAGCACGGGCCAAGCCAAGCTGCGCATCCTGCTTCGGCGAGGGCTTTGTTACGGAACCCATGGCATCCATTTCAAACAGGACGCCGGTGACCTTGCCGTTCTTGCGCTCAACGCCGCTCAACTTCGGATCATTGGTGAGCTTGTCCGTAGGCGTTCCCTGTGTATCGGAAATCAGCCCGGCCTCCTGGAACAGCCGGTAGCTCGCTACGCCGACGTGCCCCGAAATATGGGACAGATAGACCTTCTTGCCGGGGCAGACAGCTTCAATGTCCGCCGACGTGGGATGGCGCATGTCTTCAATCAGCGTGTCGTCATAGCCGACAGCCAAGATGCCTTCGTCGTTTGTGTCAGCTTCACAGAGCGGCTTGAGCGCGGCCTGGTAGTCGGCAATGCTGGTCATGGTGCCCAGCGGCGGGCTGCCGAGGTCGAGCTGATACAGGTCCTTGGTGCCCTGCCCGGGGAAGTGACCATGACCGTCCACAAAGCCGGGCAGCATGGTCTTGCCCTTGAGGTCTACCTTGTTGGTCGCATCATCCAGATTGATGCCCGACTGAGGCCCGGCATAGACAATCTTACCGCCCTTGACGCCGACAGCTTCCACCGTGATGGCCTGGGACGGATCCAGCGCCTTCATGTTCTTGCCGTTCTGCGTGTCCTCGGACATGGTGTAAATCTTGCCGCCGTAGTACACGGTATCGTACGTCGCCGCTCCCGCGTACCCAGTCCCAAGCAGACCCAGCAAGGCTGCGCTTGCCAGCGTCAATGTCGCAACGCGCTTGGTTGACTTCATCATGAAAATCCTCCTTGACGTTTTTGGAAACAACTCACTTCCTCAAACATTCGGCCTCTATACACGTACCTTTTCGGTATGGCCTGCACGGCTGATCTCATTAGGTAATATTTTATTTATAAGTTGATACATTGATTTCTTTTTATAGACAAAACAATATATATAATTCTCAATGCGAAATTTTCTATGCTTTTTTATGAAATATCCAGTTCATTTTTTCTCTTCATAGCCCAAACCTGACGTGATAGCAATATAATGTTAGCACAAAAAATCACATTTATTGAAAAGAATGTATAATACAAAGATATTATTCGCGTTTTAGTATAATTCGTTTATTGATATAATATTTATAAATATATATTGAGTTGCATTTTAAATTAAATAACCAGCTGGAAAAACAAATTTTTACAGTGGTTGTCGTTTATCCTTCTTATTATCCCTTTCATGCGTTCTCTTCTCTTTTGGGGTGATGTAAGCGTTTTGCCTTTAGAAAAAGGCAAAACGCGAGGCGGTGGCACAGTTCCGTCCCGCCCAAAGTGGCGGATGAACCGCATTTTTCCCGCGAAACGGCAGGCCATATGGCTTGAAACGCGAAGTGTTTCAAACTGAAAATGCTCCATCATGCTGGCTTTCGTCGGCTCTGCCGTCGCGCATCATCTTTCTTCCATCGAAGCCTGGGTTTCAGATTTTTCAGCGGGCGGTAGGCACGCGGAATTGAACCAGCGCTTTTGATTCCATATTTTTCAGGTATGAATGGCATGTTTTTTTGTTC
>CALVGJ010000227.1 GCA_944327045.1 uncultured Desulfovibrio sp. | reverse complement strand
GTTTCTGGGGCAGGGAGACGCGCCTTGCCCTGAGCCGGCGCGTGTTCCGCTACCTGCTGACGCGCCGGGATGCGGAGGGGCATCTGTTCGACTGCCTGTACGGCGTCACGCCGGAGGACAATCCGCTGGCCTGGAAGGCCGCCTTGCAATGCGGCTGGCGCAAGGTGGGCGTCATCCCCCGTTTTGTCTGGCTGGCTGCGCGGGGAGAGACCGTGGGCGGGGTCATCACCGCCGTGACGCGAGACATGCTGGGGCTCACGGACGAGGACGATACGGAGGCCGTATGGGACGCATGATCTACAGCCGCATCCTGCTGGATATGCGGACAGGCGAGGTTTTGGAAGCTGAAGGGGAACTGTACGAAGGGCCTGTGGCCGAGTGCATGGGGGGCAGCGGCGGCGGCAGCAGCACCACCAATACGGTGGACTATGCCTACAATGACCGCATGGCCACCCTGTCGGAAGAACAGCAGGCCTGGGCGCGCGACTACTACGATATGTGGACCACGCATTTCAAACCCTACGAGATAGCGCAGACCAAGGCCAATATGGAAATGTTGCCGCTGGAGACCGATCTGTACAAACAGCAGTTGCAGGCGGCCACCAGCCTGCTGCCGCAGCAGACGCAGGCTGCGCAGAAATTCCTTTCGTCGGCCACCAGCGGGGTGGACGTCAACGAGCGCATGGCGCTGGCCACCGCGGACGCCGCCGGCGCCTGGAAGGACGTGCAGGGGCAGACGGTACGCGCCAATGCCCGCATGGGGGTGAATCCCAATTCCGGGCGCTTCCAGGGCGTGGCAGCGGCTCTGGACACGCAGAAGGCCGCCCAGCTGGCCGGGGCGCGCACGCAGGCCCGCGTGGGGGCGGAACAGGAGAATTTCGAGCGGCTGAAGGCTGCCGCCTCCTTCAACGGCGTGGGCGGCATCCTGCAAAACATGGGGGCGATGTCCTCATAGAGCGTCTTGCCGGGAAAGTGGCAAGACGCGAGGCGGCGGCACAGCGCCGCCCGGCCCAAAGTGAGCGGAAAAACCGCGTTTTTTCCGCGAAACGCCAGGCCGTATGGTTTGAAACGCGAAGCGATTCAAACTGAAAATACTCAAGGAGGTGTGCGGGCATGGCATTGTACAGACCGAGCAATCCGTTCCAGCGGGCCAGTGATGCCTTTCAGCAGGCCACGGCCACCATGGGCAGCCAGACACGGGAAGGGCCGCGGACGGAGGTCGAGGCGCCCGTGCCCACGCCGGGGCAGCTGATCGGGCAGGGGGTGGGCCTCTACGGCACAGGCAAGGCCCTTTACGGCATGGGCAACGATGCCGTGGGCTTTTTGCAGGGGCTGGGCGCGCCCGACGCCGCAAGCGAGGCCGCGGCAACTGGCGCGGGGGCCGCGCCTGCCGGAGGGACCATGCAGGCCGCACAGGCGGCGGACATGGGACTGCCCAGCGTGCAGTTGCAGAGTGGGGCGCAGCAGGCCGCCGGCAGCGGGGCACAGGCCGGACTGCACATGGCAAGGGAGGAGGCCGCCGGTACGCTGGGGAGCATGACGCCCGGCAGTCTGACGAAGCCCATCGGTGAAGGCGTGAGCGACGGTTCCGCCGGGGCGGCGGCGTCGGGCGCGGGAAGCGGTTTTTCCCTTGCCTCGCTTGGCGGTTCGGCGGTGGGCGGCGTGGCCGGTTCTCTGGGCGGCAAGGCGCTGGGCGAGGCCATCGCCGGGCAGACCGGCGGGCAGGTAGGCAAGGCGGTGGGCGGTGCTGCCGGGGGTATCCTGGGCGGCATGGCCGCCGGTTCCCTGCTGTCAGGAGCGACGGGGGCCGCCGCCGGTGCGGCCACAGGCGCGGCGGCAGGTTCAGCCGTGCCCGGCGTGGGAACGCTCGTCGGGGCGGGCATCGGCGCGCTGACCTCATTCTTTTTCTGACAGACAACGGGAGGAGGACGACATGCCCCTGTATTCGCCGAACAGCAATCCGGCCCAGATGGCCCAGGCGGCCATGAGCGGAGCCACGCAGGCCGCGGCCGCGCAGACGAAGCAGACCACCACCACGGTGAAGCATGAAAGCAATCTCTGGGACGATCTCTACAAGGGGGCGGCGGCGGTGGCTGCCGTGGGACGGGGCGTCGAGGGGCTGGTGGGTGCGGCGGACGGCGCCTGGAACCTCTACGACAAGGCCCGTCTGCGCAGCGCCTATGACGATGTGAGCGCGGCTTTCAAGCAGGGCGGTTTCGAGGCCATACAGAACGATCCCGGCATGCAGGATTACTGGCATGCCCAGGCCGTGGGGCAGTTCGTCAAGGATCGCGCCGGGACGGAGCAGGGGCGTCTCGACATGCTGAAACGCATGGAAGCCGTATCGGACAAGCTCTATCAGGACTGGCGCGTGCAGGCCATGTCCGTGGACAAGGCCTATCAGTCCGGGGATATGCAGCAGTTCATGCCGCTCATGGAACAGCTTTCGGCCAAATCTCCTCTGCCCTCCCGATTGCAGGCCACACCGGACGGCAATTTCAAGGTGCTGTTCCGCTCCGACAAGCACAACGGCGAATTTGTGGAGACGGGGCAAGTCCTCACGCCGCAGGAAAGCATATCCATGCTGCGGGGGATCATGCGCGGAGAACAGCGCATGTTGCGCGGACTAGACGGCAAGGTCGTGCCCGTCAACCTCGATTTCAATGCCGCAGCCGCGCGATACTACTGGGGAACCGTCATGGGCAATTCGGAAAATCGGTTGAACCCCGAAAAACAGCGCCAGCTCTACGATGCCGCAGGCAGGTTCGCCGGTATCGCCATCCTCCAGAATTCCCACGAGAATTATGACCAGCCGGGCTATTTCGAGGTCTTTGACCGCCGCGGCAAGAAGGTGGGCACGGCGCAGGGCGTGGACGGTCTCTTGCGCATGGGATTTTCCCCCTTTGCGCCGCAGAAGACGACGCGGGGAAGCGGGGGAGGCGACGGAGGCGACAAGCGCGGAGGCAAGCCCTACAAGCTGTCGGACGGGGACAGGAGCGTCATCAGCCGGTACGTCACCCGGAGCGATCCCGAGACCGGCGAGGAACATACCGACCATGCCAAGGCTGCCTTTCTGGAAAATATCATGCAGAGCACCGGCTTGAGCGCCCATTCCGCCATTGCCGCCTTTGAAGCCAATGTGCAGGAGGTTAGGAAGCGCGACAAGAATCTGAGTCAGGTAGAGGCGGAACTCGCCGCTCAGGACCTGATGTGGCGGGAGTGGGGCGGCGGCCCGGCCCTGCCGCCGCCCGCCACGGCAGGGGCCCCACAGGCGGGGACGGACAAGCCGGGCACGCCGGGGCAGACAAGCAGCCTTGATCCGCAGGCCGCGGGGGCCGTGTCCGGAGTACTGCAACGCATGGCAGAGGGGCAAGGACGTGCGCCGCTACAGGAAGGATTGGCACCCTACGGCGAACTGAGCGCGGCGGATCTGGCGCTGGCGGAACGGGGCGGCGTGCAGGACGGCTTTGCCCGGCAGCGGCGGGAGGCGCACAGCGAAGCCCTCAAGGAGGACGCCCGCAGGCGTGCCCAGCTCCAGCGTGAGCGGAGACAACTGGAATTGGACAGGGAGCTCGATGATTTTGCCGCCCATGCGGACAGGTACGGACACGGGTCCGGACTGGGCGATTTCGGCGAGGCTACGGAGCGCAGCCGTGCCCTGGAACGACAGCGGCAAGCCTGGGGCAGCCCTGTTTTCTGGTAGGAAATACGTTTTTTGACAATGGCAGAGGGAGGAGAGGAAGAGGAGAGGCGCGCCCTCAGTAATGGTAGCGGCACTGCAGGACGATCAGCGTCGTGCCCTGCCCGTCCAGACGGTAGACGAGCCTGTCCTCCTGATTGATGCGGCGCGACCAGCAGCCTGCCAGCTCGAAGCGGAGCGGCTCCGGCTTGCCCAGCCCCGCGAAGGGCTGGCGGAGCGCATCGCGCAACAGCTCGTTGATGCGTCTGAGCGTGCGTTTGTCGGTAGCCTGCCAGAAAAGGTAGTCCTCCCAGGCTTGCGGCGTCCAGGCAAGCAGCATGGGGTCAGTCCTCAAGGTCATGGGGGGCGAGCTCGCCGGACTCGGCGGCCTGCAGGGCATCCCGCAGGCGGGCGGCATTGGCTGGCGAGCGCAGCAGATGGGCCGTCTCCATGATGGCGTTGTAATCCTCAAGGGACATCAGCACCACGGAAGGCGACTTCTGGCGGGTGATGATGACGGGCTCGTGATGATCGCAAACGCGGTTCATGGTTTCCGCAAGATTCTGGCGCGCCTCGGTATAGGTGATGGATTGCGACATGGCGTCCTCCCTTGTTGTACATAATCAGGTACAGGTTTTGGCCGCGTTGTCAATGCCCCTCCTCCCCCTGCCGCTTGTCCGTCCCGAAACGGACGGCGCTCTTTGACAATGGCAGAGGGAGGAGAGGAAAGGGCCGGGGATCATCCGGTTCCCGGCCCCTGTTTTTTTATCGGCCCATAGCCACGGCGACGTTGAGGCAGAGGCGCAGTTGGCACATGAGCGACGTCATGGCCAATTTGAACTGATCTTCGGCCACGGTCTGGGAAGCGTACAGGCCGTCAAGCAGGGAGTCCGTACTGAAGCAGGTATCGGCATGACGGCCGAGGTCGGAAACGGCGTGGGCAAAGAGATCCCCACGGCAGGCATCCACTTCGCGCGACAGCTCGCGGAACTGGCGTTCCAGCTCGCGGGCGCGGT
>CALVGJ010000226.1 GCA_944327045.1 uncultured Desulfovibrio sp. | reverse complement strand
GGATGCCCGCTCAGAAAGAATACCCGCATAACGCCCTGTCCACGGGGAAGGACAGGAAATTTCAGGAGTGTTGGAAATGAAGAAGTTTCTTGCCGTCTGCGGCGGCAGTCTGCTGACCGTGCTGCTGGCCGTTGCCGTGTGCGCCGAGGAAGTGAAGACCGATTACTTTACGTTCGACCTGCCCGCTGACTGGAAATCCCGCAAGGTGGAGAACCAGCCCGACGGCAACGCGGCAGCCGTCGTCCAGAACACGAAGGACGGAACCATCGTGGGCATCCGCATCATGCAGTCCACCGGGCCCATCAAGGCCATTGCCACGCGGATCGTGGACAAGATGAAGGGCAAGGACCTCGAGGTATCCGAAATGAAGCAGGTCGGGGAGTCCTATGTGGTGGAGTTCACCAAGGGGCCGGCCAGGGGCGTTCAGTACTTTACGTCCAACGGCAAGCATTTCAGCGTGGTCTCCATTCTCGGCGAGACGGACACGCCGGGCAAGACGTTACTGCAGGAAAACTTCAAGCCGCTTGACCCCAGGCTCTTCCCGGCTTCCTACTAGAGCGGATTCGCAGGGAAATTGTGTCCGATTTCCCTGCTGACGCTGCCCTCACACGACGGAAAAAGCGTGGTTTTTTCCGTGTGTTCGGTTGGGGGTAGTCGCTCTCGCGATTACCAGAGCAATCCACATTTTCAATGTGGAATTGCTCTATAGGGCAATTCCAGTTTGAAACGCTTTGCGTTTCAAACCATACGGCCTGGCGTTTCGCGGAAAAAACGCGGTTTTTCCCCTCACTTTCGGCCGGGCGGCGCTGTTCCGCCGCCTCGCGTTTCACCTTTTCAAAGGGGAAACGCTCTAGCCAAAGCGTAAAGGCACGCTCCGGCAGGCAACAGCACAAGCGCATTGCGCAAGTCGTTGCGGCGGCTTTCTGCCCACCTCTTTTCCAGCGGAAAAGATTGACTCTTTTCGCCGGAAGGGGCAGGGTACGCAGGCGCTTTCCCCGGCCTTTCGACCGGAACGGCCGCCATAGAGCATTTTCAGTTGGAAACGCGTTGCGTTCCAAACCATACGGCCTGGCGTTTCGCGGGAAAACGCGGTTTTTCCGCTCACTTCGGGCCGGGCGGCGCTGTGCCGCCGCCTCGCGTCTTGCCGTTTTCAAAGGCAGAACGCTCTAGTCGGCCGGGACCGGTAGTCCGCATAATGCCCTGTCCACGGGGAAGGACAGGAAATTTCAGGAGTGTTGGAAATGAAGAAGTTTCTTGCCGTCTGCGGCAGCAGCCTGCTGACCGTGCTGCTGCTGGCCGTCGCCGTCTGTGCTCAGGAAGTCAAGACCGATTACTTTACGCTCGACCTGCCCGCTGACTGGAAAATGCCGCGCAAGGTGCAGAAACAGCCCAACGGCAATACCGTGGCCGTCGTCCAGAGCAAGAAGGACGGGACTGCCGTGAGTGTCGCCGCCATGCCGTCCACCGCGCCCATCAAGGACATCGCCACCCAGACCGTGAACAACATGAAGGCCGACGGCTTCAAGTTCTCCGAAATGAAGCAGGTCGGTGAGTCCTATGTGGTGGAGTTCTCCAAGGGGGTGGCCAACGGCGTCCACTACTTCACCTCCAACGGCAAGCAGGCCAGCGTGGTCAGCATCATCGGCAAGACCCTCGACACCGGCAAGGAATTCCTGCAAAAGCAGCTCAAGCCGGTTGACCCCAAGCTCTTCCCGGCTTCCTACTAGAGCATTTTCCGTTTGGATCGCGAAGCGTCCCAGACCATACGGCCTGGCGTTTCGCGGAAAAAACGCGGTCATCCCGCGCGGTTTCGGCCGGGAGGCGCTGTGTCGCCGCCCGGCATTCTGCTTTTCGATCGCCGTGGGCGTGGATCGTGCCGCTGGACGAAAAAGCCCTGTCGCTTCCCGGCGGCGGGGCTTCCTGTTTGGGAAGGGCGGCCCGGCCGTGCCCGTGCGTCAGGAATACCGGGGCGGGAACGGATTGACGCCTCCCGCTTCCGCAGGCAGACTGTGGGCGTCTCCGGCACGGCGTGACGGCGCAGGTCGGGAACGATGCAAAGGGTCTCGCTTTCCTGTCGGGGGAGGGCGGCAAAATGTAAAGGAGGAGGGAGGATGAAACGATTTCTTGCCGTTTGCGGCGGTCTGCTGGCCGTGCTGCTGCTGGCTGTCGGCGTCCGTGCCGAGGAAGTGAAAAACGAGTTCTTCATACTGGATTTGCCGTCCGGCTGGACGGTGACACAGAACCCGGCTGCCGAGGGGCGGTGCAGAGTGGCTGTCCGGAACAATGCCGAAAAAGTGGTTGTGGCTATCGCGATCAGCAAACTTCCCGGAACCGCTTCCCTTGACGAGCTGTTCTCGCCCATCAGCAGGCAGCTGGAAGCAGGAGGCCTTACCGTAGGCGAAGCGAAGACCTCCGGGAATACCCGTATGGCGGAGTTCTCCCGGGCGGGAAAAAAGGGAAATATGTACGTCACGGCCAACGGCACGCATTTCAGTGTGATCTCCATTTTCGGCGAGACGGACAAGCCGGGCAAGACGTTACTGCAGGAAAATTTCAAGCCGGTTGACCCCAGGCTCTTTCCGGCCTCCTACTAGAGCGGGTTCGCATGGAAATTGTGTCCGATTTCCCTGCTGACGCTGCCCTCACATCACGGAAAAAGCGTGGTTTTTCCGTGTGTTCGGTTGCGGGTAGTCGCTCTCGCGACTACCGGAGCAATCCACATTTTCAATGTGGAATTGCTTAGAGCATTTTCAGTGTGAAACGTCCTATCAACCACTTTTCCACAGCCAAGGAACTTATGGATATCCGTGCGTTCATTCGACAGGTTCCCGATTACCCGAAGCCGGGCATTCTTTTTTACGACATTACGCCGCTGCTGGCCTCCCCGGCGGCCTTCGGCAGCGTGATTGACTGGATGGTCTCCGAGGCGCTCCCCCTGCGGCCTTCCATGATTGTGGCCCCGGAAGCCCGGGGCTTTCTGCTGGCGGCGCCGCTGGCCCAGCGCCTGGGCATAGGGCTGGCCCCCATCCGCAAGCCCGGCAAATTGCCCTGCGCCACCTTTTCCGCCAGTTACGATCTCGAATACGGCTCCAACGTCCTCTGCCTGCACAAGGATGCCCTGCGCGAGACGGACCGCGTCCTGATTGTGGACGATGTGCTGGCCACGGGCGGCACGACGGAGGCCATGCTGCATCTGGTACGTCAGAGCGGCGCATCCGTGGCGGGCTGCTGCATGCTCATGGAGCTGGACGCCCTCAACGGCCGCCATGTGCTGGACGGCATCCCCCTGTCCGTGCTTCTGCACTGGTAGTCAGCTCTCCGACGGCAGCCGCAGGCAATCTCCTTCGGGCAGCGGCCGTCCCTGATCCCGTCCCCGCAACGCGTTTTCCGGGAGGAAGGCGGGAAAGCGGCGGCGCTCAAGGCGTATGTCCGTCCCTCCGGTACTGCGGAAAAAAGGGGAAGGACGATTCCACGCGCAGGCGTGCCGGTTGACGCCTCCCGCCTCCGCAGGCAGACTGTGGGCGTCTCCGGCACGGCGTGACGGCGCAGGCCGGGAACGATGCAAAGGGTCTCGCTTTCCCGTCGGGGGAGGGCGGCAAAACGTAAAGGAGGATGGAGGATGAAACGATTTTTTGCCGTTTGCGGCGGTCTGCTGGCCGTGCTGCTGCTGGCTGTCGGCGTCCGCGCCGAGGAAGTGAAAAACGAGTTCTTCATACTGGATTTGCCGTCCGGCTGGACGGTGGTGCAGGATGACACGCCAAAGGGGGCGGTGAACATCGTTGCCGTCAGTGCGAATCAGAAGGATATGCTGAGCGTCGCGGTGACTCCGGCCCCCGCGTCCCTCAAGGAGATTTGCACGCAGGTGTGCGAGGCGCTGAAGGCCTCCGGCATCAGCGTGAGCGATCCGATCAAGTCCGGGGACAGCTATGTGGTGGAGTTCTCGCAGGGCGCTGCCAGGGGGCGGCAGTATTTCACAAGCAACGGCAAGCTGGCGAGTGCGGTTTCCCTTATGGGTGACGGCGGCAAGGAAATCATGAAAAAGCATTTCAAGCCGGTTGATCCCAAGCTGTTTCCGAAATCGTATTAGGGCCTGTTAACTCTATTTGCCGCCTGTTGGGGGGAAGGGAAACCCCTCCGCCAGCGCGGGAGCGGGTTTCCC
>CALVGJ010000225.1 GCA_944327045.1 uncultured Desulfovibrio sp. | reverse complement strand
TCCTCGACGAGAACGGCAAGGAACGCGTCATGATCATGGGCTGCTACGGCATCGGCGTTTCCCGCGTGGTGGCGGCGGCCATCGAGCAGAACAACGACGAGAACGGCATCATCTTCCCGCCGCAGATTGCCCCGGTGCAGTGTATCCTGCTCAATCTCGATCCCGGCAAGGAAGACGTTTCCGCCAGAGCCGATGAAATTCATGACCTGCTGGAAGGAAAGGGCATTTCCGTGCTGCTGGACGATCGGGAGGAACGCCCCGGCGTCAAGTTCAAGGACGCGGACCTCATCGGCGCGCCCATGCAGCTCATTGTGGGCGGCAAGGGACTTGCGCGCGGCATTGTGGAATGCAAGGATCGGCGTACGGGCGAAAAGGGCGAACTGCCGCTGGATACGCTGTCGGAGGCGTTGAGTGGCTGGATGGAAACCGTGCGGCAGGGCTGGCAGGCCCGCATGGCCTGATCCGGCAAGGCAAAACGGCGGAAGACGGCTCTTGCTGACGCGGCAAGGGCCGGAGAGGGCCCGTGTCGGAAGATATGACCATTCAGTCCGTCCGCCAGTTGACGGAACAGCTCCGCCGCATGGTGGAGCGTCACTTTCCCTTTGTCTGGGTGCGGGGCGAGGTGGGGAATGTCTCCCGTCCCGCATCCGGGCATTTCTATTTCACGCTCAAGGACGCCGAGGCGCAGCTCCAGTGCGTCTGGTTCCGGCAGCAGCAACGCCAGCGGGGGCCTTTTGATCCCCTGACCGGCGAAGTCTTTGAAACGCCGCCGCCCGCCCCGGAAGAACTGTTGCGGCAGGGTGCTGAGCTCATTTGTGCCGGACATGTGGGCATATATGCTCCGCGCGGGCAATACCAGCTGGTGGTGGAGCTTGTGCAACCTGCCGGACAGGGAGGTCTGGCCCAGGCTTTTGAGGAGCGCAAGCGCCGCCTTGCCGCACTCGGTTATTTTGCGCAGGAGCGCAAGCGCCGTCTGCCGTGGAATCCCGCGCGGGTGGCGCTGATCACTTCACCCCACGGGGCGGCCATCCATGACTTCCGGCGTCTGGCCGCACCGCGCGGACAGGCGGCGCATATCCGGCTGTATCCTGCGGTCGTGCAGGGAGAAGGCGCTGCTCCGTCCCTCGTGCGCGCTCTGGAAACGGCCAATGCCCATGCTCTGCTGCCTGATGGCCCACAGGTCATTGTCCTCATTCGCGGCGGTGGTTCTCTGGAAGACCTCTGGGCCTTCAATGAGCAGGAAGTGGCCGAGGCGGTGTATCGCTCCCGTTTGCCTGTGCTGGCCGGTATCGGGCATGAGGTGGATGTGACGCTGGCGGATCTGACGGCCGATGTCCGGGCCGCGACGCCCTCTCATGCGGCGCAGCTGCTCTGGCCCTCGCGGCAGGAATTGATTCAGCTTCTTGATGATCAGGAGGCCGCCCTTTTTCGCGGCATGCAGCGGCGGCTGGAGCGGCAGGAACTGCTGCTGGGGCATCTGGCGCGCCTGTTGCGTGCGCATGCGCCGTTGCGCCAGCTGGAACGGCTGGAGAGCACACGACGTCGTTTGTCGTTTGCCATGCAGCGGGCCGTGCGGGAGATGCTGGTCAGACGGCAGCGCCAGACGGATCATCTGGCGCAGGTGCTGCGTTCGTTCTGGAATCCGGCCCGGCTGGCGGCATCGACGCGTGAAGCCGATGCGCTGGAGGAACGTCTGCGGGCAGCGTTACCCCGGTTGCTGTCCCGGCGACAGCAGGAATTCCTGTGGTGGGAGCAGCGTCTGCATGCGGGCGGACGGCAGTTGGTGAGCAGGGCGGAAGAGCAACGTGAACGTCTTGCGCTGCGGCTGACAGCCTGTGATCCGCTTGGTCCGCTGGAGCGCGGATATGCGCTGGTCGCCGACAACCAAGGGGCGGTGGTGCATAGTGTCCGGCAGGCGCACGACGGACAGGAGTTGCACATTCGCTTGCAGGATGGCGCACTGGGGGTTACAGTTGCCCAGATTCGCCCCCGTGCGGGCAAGACGTCAATGGCGGTAAAAGGAGAATAATGATGTCCCAGTGCTTGCTGCGGATTTCCGGCATATTGCACCGTTCGGGCCGGATGGCGCTGCCCGGGGCAGTTGCCGTGTGGTGCTGCCTGTGGGCCGTCATGGCGCAGGCGGCGACGCTTCGGCTTGAAGCGCCGGAACAGGTGGCGCGCGGTGATGCCTTTCTGGCGCTGGCAGTCTCTGACGTTCCGCTGCAGGATGTGACCTTTGTCTGGCGCGGCAAGGAATGGCGCGCGCAGGCCGAGACTGTCGTCACGCCGCAGGGAGCACAGGCCTGGCAGGCCGTCATGCTGCTTTCCGTGCCGCTGGAAGCCAAGGAAAAATGCCTTTCGTTGGCAGCTTCGGCAACAGGCGGCGGTCGTGCTCCCCAGACAATGGTAACGTTGTTTGACCGCAAGCGCCCGGTGCAGAAACTGACCGTGGACAAAAAATATGTGGATCCGCCCGCCAAGGTCATGGAGCGTATCCGCCGGGACAGGGCGCAGGTCAAGGCGGCGCTGGCCAGCTACTCGCCCGTACGGCAGTGGGCTCTGCCCCTCACGCGGCCCGTGCCGGGGGGAATTTCCAGTCTTTACGGGTTGAAGCGTGTCTTTAACGGACAGCCGCGCGGCTATCATCGTGGTCTTGATTTGCGCGGCGCCAGCGGAACGCCCATCAAGGCCTGTGCCGACGGGCGGGTGGTGCTGTGTGATGATCTCTATTTTTCCGGCAAGACTGTGTATCTGGATCACGGACAGGGCGTTTTTACCGCCTATCTGCATATGTCCGAGCAGCTGGTGCGGAACGGGCAGGAGGTGCGCAAGGGCCAGATCATCGGCAAGGTCGGGGCCACAGGGCGCGTGACCGGGCCGCATCTGCACCTTTCTCTCATCGTGCAGGGGCAGTCAGTGGACGTGGAGCCTCTCCTTGCCCCCTGGGAAGAGGTCGCGGCACAGCCTGCCGCGGCTGCCGCACCGGTCGTCGTTCAACCTCTCAAGTAAAACATGAAGAACTCACGCAGCAAGATTCCGGCCGACTTTGAAGGCCGCATGGAACGCCTTCAGGAAATCGTGACCGCTCTGGAAGAAGGCCGGTTACCGCTGGAAGAGGGCATGGCCCTGTACAAAGAGGGCGTGGAGTGTTCCCGTCTGTGCAGGGAACAACTGGAAAAGGCTCGCCATCAGCTGACTATCTGGCAGGATGGCGAGGAAAAGGATCTGATTCTTACGGATGCCGTGTCCGGTCGTCAGCCGGACGAGGAGGAGAGCATATGACGCCTCAGGAAATGAAACAACTGCTCAAGGAACGCGGAGCACAAGTCGAAGTCTGGCTTGCCTCCTGTCTGGACGGGCGGGAGCTGCCGCCGCGCCTTAAGGAATCCATGCTGTACAGTCTGCAGGCGGGCGGAAAACGCCTCCGCCCCGTGCTCTGCATGAGTACGGCGGCCATGTGCGGCCTTGCGCCGGAAAAGGTGCTGCCCTTTGCCGGGGCCATAGAAATGGTGCATACCTACTCCCTGATTCACGATGATTTGCCCGCCATGGACGACGACGATCTGCGACGCGGCAAGCCCTCCAACCACAAGGCCTTTGACGAGGCTACGGCCATTCTGGCGGGTGACGGCCTGCTGACGGACGCTTTCTATGTCATGAGCGGCCTTGATCTGCCTGCGGAGCGCGTGCTGGCCGCCTTACGGGAATTTGCGCTGGCGGCTGGTTCGTCCGGCATGGTAGGCGGTCAGGAATGGGACATGATCTTCACTGGCATGGACAGCATCAGCCTGGATCAGCTCCGCCTCATGCACGCCATGAAGACGGGGGCCATCCTGCGCGCCTCCTGCGTGTGCGGAGCTCTGCTGGCCGGGGCCGGTGAGGATGCGCTCAAGGCCATCGGGGACTTCGGGGCGGCGCTGGGCGTGGCCTTTCAGATCGCCGACGATATCCTTGACGTGGTGTCGGATACCGAGACGCTCGGCAAACCTGCCGGGAGCGATGAGGAGCAGGGCAAGAACACCTATCCCAAGCTCGTGGGACTGGAAAAGAGCCGGGAACTGGCGCGTGGCTATGCCGACAGTGCGCAGGCTGCGCTGTCCCGTTTTGACGGGCAGGAAGCCGCCTTCCTTGCTGCGCTGGCGGATTACACAGTCAACAGAACGGCCTAGCAATGGATAGTGAAAGCACAACGCCGCTGCTCGACTCCCTTGCCGGGCCTACGCAGGTGGGAAATCTCACGGACGGTCAGCTTCAGCAGCTGGCGGACGAGCTGCGGCGTCGCATTATCGAGGTGGTGGCACGCAACGGCGGCCACCTTGCACCCTCTCTGGGCGTGGTGGAGCTGACGCTGGCCCTGTTGGCCACATTCGACATGAGCCGTGACAAGCTGGTCTGGGATGTGGGCCATCAATCCTATGCCTACAAGCTGCTGACCGGTCGGCATGCCGTCTTTGACACGCTCCGCAAGCTGGGGGGTATTTCCGGCTTTCCGCGTCGGGAGGAGAGCCCCTTCGATCATTTCGGCGTGGGACATTCCTCTACGTCCATTTCGGCGGCGTTGGGTATGGCCGTGGCCCGGGACTACCTGCATCAGAAGCATCATGTGCTGGCGGTCATCGGGGACGGTTCTCTCACCGGTGGAGAGGCCTTCGAGGGGCTCAACCTTGCCGGTCACATGGGCAGGCGTCTCATTGTGGTGCTCAACGACAACGAGATATCCATTTCCCCCAATGTGGGCGCGCTTTCCCGCTTCCTGAGCCGCACGCTTTCCCGCCGCTGGGTACGGCAGGTCCGCAAGGATGTACTGGCCTTTCTGCGTACTGTGCCGCGTATCGGCAATCATCTGGCTACCTATGCCATGCGCGGGGAGTGGAGCTTCAAATCCTTCTTCACACCCGGCATGCTCTTTGAGGCGTTGCGTTTTACCTACATAGGGCCTGTGGACGGTCACGATCTGACTGCCCTGCGGACGCACCTTGAAATGGCGGCCAGCGTGGAGGACGGGCCGGTGCTGCTGCATATCCGCACCCGCAAGGGCAAGGGCTATGCCCCGGCGGAACTTGATCCCACCCATTACCACGGCGTCGGGCACTTTCTGCCGGAAACGGGCAAGGCCGTGCCCTCGGCCACGGCTTCGGCTCCGTCCTATACCAGCGTGTTCGGCAAGACGCTGGTGGCGCTGGCCGAAGAGGACAAGCGCATCATGGCCATCACCGCCGCCATGCCGGAAGGCACGGGCACGCAGGCTTTCCAGGATCGTTTCCCTGATCGTTTTGCCGATGTGGGCATCTGCGAGCAGCACGCCGTCACCTTTGCGGCAGGTATGGCCAGCCAGGGGCTTCGGCCCGTGGTGGCCATTTATTCCACCTTCCTGCAGAGGGCCTATGACCAGATCGTGCATGACGTCTGTCTGCAGAATCTGCCCGTAACCTTTTGCATCGACCGAGCCGGGCTGGTGGGCGAGGACGGCGCGACGCATCACGGCGTATTTGATATGGCCTATCTGCGCCATATTCCCAATATGCATCTGCTGGCACCTCGTGATGAAAACGCGCTGCGGCATTGCCTTGCCACGGCGCTTACACTGAATGCCCCCTGTGCCCTGCGCATTCCGCGTGGCGCGGGTGTCGGCGTGCCGCTGGAGGGAGCTCCCGCCCTGCTGCCCGTCGGGCAGGGAGAATGTCTGCGACAGGGAAAGGATGCCGTATTCATTGCGGTGGGCAGTTGTGTGCATCCGGCCTTGCAGGCGGCGGAAACATTGGCGGCGGAAGGTATTTCCGTGGAAGTGTTTGATGCCGTCTGGATCAAACCGCTGCCGGAGGTCCAGTTGCTGGAGCTGGCAGAGCGCTTTGCCGTGCTTGTGCTGGTAGAGGAGGGGGTCCGGGCCGGAGGCTTCTCGTCCGCGGTGCTGGAACTGCTTTCCGATAAGGGAGCCCTGCGCGGACAGCGCATCCGCCGTCTGGGACTGTGGGACGCCTTTGTGGAGCACGGCACACAGGCTGAGCTGCGGCGCATGGTGGGGCTGGATGCCGGGCATCTTGCACAGACCGTGCGTGACGCTCTGCAGGACTGACGATTCAGAAAACTTGCTGCTGCCCTCTTTTGCCTAGGCAAAGAGGGCTTTTTTTGTTGTTTTTAGAGCATTTTTCCTCAGAAAAAGGCAAAATGCGAGGCGGCGACACAGCGCCGTCCGGCCGAAAGTGAGTGGAAAAACCGCGCTTTTTCCGCGAGACGACAGGCCGTATGGTTTGAAATGCAAAGCATTTCAAACTGAAAATACTCTATAATTTGTCTTCTTTTCCGAAGGTGACGGATCCGCCGCGCAGGATAGCCACAAGCCCTCCCGGAAACTGGAAGCGGGTGTTGCCCCGGCTGTTATGCCAGGCCGCGTCCAGCGCCAGCAGACGCTCGGCTCGGGCTTGCCCGCCGTAGCGGCGGTTCAGGTGGCGCAGGGCCCGCAGATAGAGGCGCAGGCGCACGGCCGGGGGATAGGCACAGAGCAGGGCACGGGGAAGGGTGATGCTGGTTTCCGTCAACCGCCACGGTGTCAGCGCAAGGGCCGAGTCCAGGGTGCTTTCCCAATAGTCGGCATCCAGTTGTGCCAGTTGCCGGAGGCGGAAAGCCGATTCGCCGTAGGAGGGATTTTCCCTTTCCAGCAGAGGCAGGACTGTGTGCCGCAAGCGGTTACGCAGAAAGGCGGGATCGCTGTTGGAACTGTCTTCGCTCCACGGAATCCCCCAGTCGGTCAGCCACTGCCGGAGTGTTTTGCCGGAAAGGTGCAGGAGCGGCCGCAAAAGACGGCGCTCCGTATCGCAGGCGGGCATACCGCCCAGCGCGGGCCAGCCCGTGCCGCGCAAGAGGCGCATGATCTGATCCTCGCACAAATCTTCGCGCTGGTGGCCGGTGAGCAACCAGTGGCAGCCTGTTTGCTGCCGCGTTTCGTCCAGCAGGGCATATCGGGCTTTGCGGGCCGTTTCTTCCAGACCGGTTCCGGCCGCGCGGGCCATATCCCGCACAGGTGCATGGCGGACGTGATGGGGAAGACGCAGCGCCGCGCACAGATGTTGTACCTGTTCGCATTCGGCATCGGCCTCAGCCCGCAGGCCGTGATGGACGGTGCAGACGTGTAGACGCCAGTCCTGACGGGGAGCGAGCAGGGCAAGGATGACGGTCAGGGCGGTGGAGTCTGCTCCACCGGAGACCGCCAGCAGCAGCGAGTGCCCGCGTGACACCCCGTAGCGGAGAAGGCTCTTTTCCAGACGCAGGCATTCGCGAGCCACAGCAGGCCGCAGCTCCCGCAGTGATGCCGGAGGCAAGGGAGGAACGGAAGACGACACTATGGCTGACATGGCACAGTTGCAGGTCAGACAGATAACATCGGGTGACAAAGAAAGTGGTTAGTGCGGCAGATCACATTCGGTAATGAGACTTTCCAGCCGGTCGATGAGCGCTTGACGGGTAACGCTGTCCGCCGGAGCGATGCACTCGCAATGCAGGCGGTTGCGGGCGCGTACCAGCAGTTCCAGACGCAGGAAATCCTCGCCTATCTCCAGAGAGGCGGCGTACGGTCCGCAACGAGCGGCATGCTCCCGCTGCAGGGGCGACCAGAGGCTTTCCGGCACCGGCAGCCAGAAAAGCCCCTCGAGCGAGGAAGCATAGCCCCGCTCCCGCGCAAAGTCCGTCAGACGGCGGCAGAGTTCCGGCGGCAGGTCTTCCGCAAGATAGACGCGCATATCAGCTTTTCTCCCGTGGCGTGGCACGACTACAGGTGCCGCTGTCCAGATTGAATACGCGTCGCATGAGACTGATGCGCGAGGCGCTGCCTTCATGCGATCCCGCGCCTTCCTTGAGGAAGATGATGGGGTCATGATTCATCTTGCGGACCAGCGCCTTGGCCATAACGTTCAGCGCCTCGCGTACTTCATCGGACACCGGCCCCAGCCGTTTGAGCGTGCGGGCAAGTTCTTCCTCGGCCATGTGTTCGCCGCGCTGAATGATGTCCACGATGGTGGGCTGCATGTCCAGTCCCTGTACCCACTGCTCGAAATGCCCCACTTCCTCATTGACGATTTCAGCAGCTTTTTGAGCCTCATCCCGGCGGGAAGCAAGATTTCCTTCAACTACTTCTTTAAGGTCGTCGATGTCATACAGATAGACATTGTCCAGCCCGTTGACGTCGGGGTCGATATCACGAGGCACGGCAATATCGATGAAAAACATGGGGCGATTTTTACGGGCCTTGAGTACGCTGCGGATGTCGCGGGCTCGAATGACCGGTTCCGGTGAACCCGTGGAGGCAATGATAATGTCCACATCCACCAGATGGGCGGCAATGGCCTCAAAGGCGATGGCCCGACCGTTGAACTGTCGGGCGAGTTCCTGTCCGCGTGCAAGGGTGCGGTTGGCAACCAGAATTTCGGCAATGCCGGCCTGGAGCAAATGAGTGGCGGCCAGCTCGGCCATTTCTCCGGCTCCCAGCAGCATGGCCCGATGGGAGGGCATGTCGCCGAAAATGCGTTTGGCCAGCTCCACGGCGGCGTAACTGATGGACACGGCGCTGGATGCCACGGCGGTTTCCGTCCGTACCCGCTTGGCCACGGAAAAGGCTTTGTGCAGCAGGCGATTGAGGATGATTCCCGTGGTATGACAGGCAGCAGCCTTACGGTAGGCCGTCTTGAGCTGCCCCAGTATCTGCGGCTCGCCCAGCACCATGGAGTCCAGGCTGGAAGCGACGGTAAAGAGATGGCGTACGGCCTCGACCCCCTTGTAAATGTAAACATAGGGGCGCAGGTCTTCCACTGAGGCTTTGCAGGTATGTGCCCAGTTGGTCAGCATCTGTTCCGCCATGTCGCCGTGTCCGGCGGCCAGCAGTTCCACCCGGTTGCAGGTGGAAAGAATCAGGGCTTCGCTGATGGCTCCTTCACAGGGAACGGCCCAGCTGTCCGCCGAGCAGTGATTGACCAGCGCAAAGCGTTCGCGGACATCCACGCCCGCTGTGCGATGATTGAGTCCCACAAGTACAAGATCGCAGTTCATAGTGGTAGATCAGCCCCTGATGAAGGCGTGGTGCGTTTCCATGAAGGTGTTCACCACGATGATGGAAAAAAGGCACAGGCCAAAGATAATGACTGCAAGACGAGCGGGTTTGCGGCCCCGCCAGCCCCGCGTCAGCCGGTTATGGAAGAGGGCGGCCAGCAGCAGCCAGACGACAAGGCTGATGACCTCCTTGGGGTCGCCGTTGAAGGTGGCGCCAAAAACGGGCTTGGCCCAGACGAGCCCCGCGACGATGC
>CALVGJ010000224.1 GCA_944327045.1 uncultured Desulfovibrio sp. | reverse complement strand
GAGCATGTCCGCCTGCCCAAGGCCGTCATCCGGGAGGCCGCGCTGCGGGTGCTGCGGCTGGTGGGACTGGAGGATTTTGCCGACTACTATCCCAATCAGCTTTCCGGGGGGATGCGCAAGCGGGCCGGGCTGGCGCGGGCCATCATCACCGAGCCGCGCATCCTGCTTTGCGATGAACCCACGTCCGGCCTCGATCCCATCACCGCCGCCCGCATGGATGCGCTTCTGCTTTCCTTGCACCGGCGCTTCCCGGCCATGAGCATCGTGGTGGTCAGCCACGATCTGGACAGCCTGCGGGCCATTGCCGACCATGTGCTGGTGCTGCGCGAGGGCAGGGCCGTCTTTTCCGGCTCTCTGGCGGAGCTGGAGGCCCGCGACGATCCCTATCTGCGGCAATTCCTGCGGCGCGAGGCCGATGCCCGGGACCTGGCGGCACAGGGGGGCGACAGCGATCCGCGTGTGCGCCGCGCCATCGACGCCTGGCTGGATGCCTGATGTCCTTTTGTCCCAGCGGCGGGCCTGCGGGCTTGAATCTTGCCGCTGTGCTGCGTATAACCTCTTATCAATGCTGAAGTGGAAAAGGAGTGCCGCATGAGCGGTTTTCGTCAGACGGCCGTGGGGATATTCGTCCTGCTGGGCCTGGTGTGCGTGGCTTACCTCACCATCAAGCTGGGTCGCATGGAGTTGTTCGAGACAAAGGGGTTTGAGCTGACGGCCCGTTTCAATTCCGTCAGCGGACTGCGCGTGGGCGCGGACGTGGAGATGGCCGGCGTGCCCGTGGGCCGCGTGGCCGCCATCACGCTGGATGACGATCCCATGCAGCGGCAGGCGCTGGTGCGGATGGTGCTGGACAGGGACCTGAAGCTTTCCACCGATACCATCGCCTCGATAAAGACCAGCGGTCTCATCGGGGACAAATACGTCAATCTGCAACCCGGCGGCCTGGATGACGTCCTTGCCTCCGGCGACGTACTGGAAGAAACGGAGTCCGCCGTGGACCTGGAATCGCTTATCGGCAAGTATGCCTTTGGAGGAGTCTAACACCATGCTGATTACCTGTAACGGACGCCGCGCGTCCTCATTGTTGCTGTCCCTGGCGGCGCTGCTGTGCTGCCTTGCCGTGCTTTCCGTCCGGCCCGCCGCGGCAGGCCCTGCCCGCGACACGCTGGAAAAATCCGTGACCGCCATCCTCGACTGCATCAAGGACCCGGCCTACGCCGACGCGGCGACGCGCCCGGCCCAGCGGGAAAAGATCGCCGGTCTGGTGCGGCAGATTTTTGATTTTCAGGAGTTCGCCATCCGTACGGCCGGGCCGCGCTGGAAGACCTTCACGCCCGACCAGCAGAAGCGCTTTACCGATGCCTTTGCCAACCTGCTGCTGACCACCTACATCAGCAAGGTGGACGGTTACAACGGCGAACAGGTCGCCTACACCGGCGAAGTGGCCAACAAGGAGCAGACGCGCGTCGAAGAACGCACCATCGTCACGCTGAGCGACGGCAAGAAGGTTCCCGTGGCCTACCGCATGATGCTCAAGAACGGGGCCTGGCGCTGTTACGACGTGCTCATCGAGAACGTGAGCCTGGTCAAGAATTACCGCACCCAGTTCCAGGACATCCTGTCTAATGGCGCTCCCGACGAACTCATCGCCCGGGTGCAGGCCAAGGCCAAGGAAGCCGCCGCCAATGCCAAGTAAGTGTGCAACCTTTTCGAGGGCGGCCTTTGCCGCCCTCTGCCGGATGCTGGCCTCCGCGACCCTGCTCCTGCTCATTGCCGCCACGGGCGCGCAGGCCAAGCCCACCTATACGCGTCTTTCCCCGGAACCGGCTCAGCAGCAGCCGTCCAGTCTCTATGATGCCGAAAGTCCGGCCCTGCCCGCCGGAGCCGTCACCGTCACGCCGTCGGACGTGGAATTTTCGGACAGTCTGGACGACTATAACGAAGCGCCCGCGGAGAACATCGCCGACCCGCTGGAACCGTGGAACCGCTTCTGGTTCGCCTTCAACGACGTGTTCTATCTGTATGTGGCGGACCCGGTCTATTCCTTTTACGAGACCATCACGCCGCACCAGTTCCGGCGCGGCATGTCCAATCTCTACAAGCACGCGATGTTCCCCACGCGCTTTGTGAACAATATTCTCCAGTTCCGCTTCAAGGAAGCGGGCGTGGAGTTCGGGCGCTTCATCATCAATACCTTTGTGGGCTTCGGTGTGGTGGATGTGGCCAAGCACAAGAAGACGCTTGTGCCGGTCGATCCCAGCGGAGAGGACTTCGGACAGACGCTGGGCCGCTGGGGGCTGGGCCACGGCTGCTATCTGGTGCTTCCCTTCCTCGGGCCGAGTTCGATCCGGGACGGCATCGGTCGCATCGGCGACTGCTTCACCGATCCCATGTTCTACGTCTATCCGTGGGAGCTGGCCACGGCCTCGGAACTCTGGCTGCGCTTCAACACGCTGGACACGCTGCTGCCCACCTACAAGAGCCTGAAAAACGCCGCCGTTGACCCCTACATCGCCACGCGTGAAGCCTATGCGGCCTACCGCAAACAGCAGGTCATCCGCTGACGCCGCCGCGACGCGGCAGGTTCACTGAACGAGGTCGCCCTTTCATGTGCGCACGTCCCTTTTCGCCTTTCCGGCCTTTTCCCGCTGGGGGAACAGGCCTCCCCAGGTGATTCATGTTCGCTGCTTCCGACATTTCCGTCTCCCCCGAAAGCCGTTCCCGGCAGCCCCTTGGCGCGGAACAGGCCATATTGCGGCTGGAGGGACTCAACGTCACCTTCGCCGCCGAGGAGGGACTGCTGCCCGCCGTACAGGACCTGCACCTTGCCCTGCCCGCCGCCTCCATCACCTGCCTTGTGGGCGAATCCGGCTGCGGCAAGAGCCTGACGGCGCGGGCCATCCTGCGTCTCATGCCGCCGCAGGCCCGGCTTGGCGGGCGCATCCTCTATCGAGGGGAAGATTTGCTCACCCTGCCCGAAGCACGCATGCGCTCCCTGCGCGGGCGGCATCTGGCCATGATCTTTCAGGAACCCATGACGGCCCTCAATCCGGTGCTGCGCGTGGGCGATCAGGCCGCGGAGGCCCTGCGCCTGCATGCGGGGCTTTCCGCCGCGCAGGCACGCGCGGAAGTCATCCGCCTGTTCGGTGAGGTGGGCATCCCGGCCGCCGCGGATCGCTACGGGGAATATCCGCACCAGCTTTCCGGCGGCATGCGGCAGCGCGTCATGATTGCCGCGGCCCTGAGCTGCCGCCCGGACATCCTGCTGGCCGACGAGCCGACCACGGCGCTGGACGCCACCCTGCAGGGACAGATTCTGCATCTCATCCGGGAACAGGCGCAGGCGCGCGGCATGGCGGTGCTCCTCATCACCCACGATCTGGGAGTGGTGTCCCGCGTGGCGGCGCATGTGGGCATCATGTACGCGGGCCATCTGGTGGAATACGGCCCCACGGCGGAGGTCTTTGCCCGGCCCCTGCATCCCTACACCCGCGGCCTCATGGAGTCTTCCCCGTCGCGGGCCCCGCTGGGAGCCTCGCGCCTGCCCGCCATTCCCGGCAGCGTGCCGCCGCTGGGGCAGCGGGGCGCAGGCTGCCCCTTTGCGCCGCGCTGTGCTCAGGCCCTGCCGGTCTGCCTCCAGAGTCTGCCCGACGAACGGGAGGAAGGCGGCCGCCGGGTACGCTGCTGGCTGCATGGAGCCTCGTAGGACAATACTCTTCGTTTGCTTGGGGCGAAGGGGAACCTCTCGCTCTGCTGCCGATGCCCGCGCTGGCGGAGGGGGTTCCCTTCCCCCCAACAGGCGGCAAATAGTGTTAACATACCCTGACAGGCACGGCCTGCGGCTGAGGCTCTGGCGGTTCCCCCTGTATACCTTCAATCGTTGTACGCTGCCATGAGCCGTCGCTATACCAGTGGGCAGTTTGCCCGTCTCTGTCATACCACCAAGGAAACCCTGTTCCACTATGACCGCCTTGGCCTGCTGCGTCCGCAGTACAAGGGCGAGAACGGTTACCGCTACTACGACATCAGGCAGTTCCTGCAATTCGACATGATTACCCTGTTCAAGGAGACAGGCACGCCGCTCAAGGATATGAGCGCCTGTCTTGCCGCCGCTGCCGAGGGGGACATTTTGCCTCTGCTGGAGGAAAAGTCCCGGCGGCTGGCCGAAGAACGACGCAGGCTGGCGGAGCGGGAACGACTCGTGACCAGCCTGCTGCATGTGGTGCGGGAAGCCCGTGCCACAGAGGTGGACTGCCTGCTGTTGCGCGTTATGCCGTCGTTTCGCTGGGAGCTGCAGCCGCAACGCATGCGGGGGCTGGATACGGAAGCGGGCATCGTGCAGGCTTCGGCGTTGTTCATGGAGGGCTATCGCCGGGCCGGGAGATCGCCCGGTCTGCCTACGGGCATTCTGTACCAGCTGGACGACTTTCTGACCGGGCGGCTGGCTGACGGCGACCTCTTCGGCCCGGCCGACGGGGAGACGCCGCCGGAACGGCTTTGGGAAAGTGCGGCCGCCCTGCATGCCGTCTACGCCCATCGCGGCCCGTGGGAAGAGCAGATTGCCTGCTGGCGGGCGTTGCCCGCCTTGCTGCGGGAACGGGGGCTGTGTCCGGCCGGGCCGGTATGCATGCTGGAAATGGGCAGTTATGCCCTGACCGGCAACAGCGCCGAATGCGTCATGCACTGCCATGTGCCGGTGATAGGAGATAACGAAAGCGGAACCGCGACGCACTCGGGGCCTGGGGCGGACGGGGAGCCTTTCGCGTGCGGCTGAAAGGCTCCCGAGGAAGGCGTGCTCAGTGCTGCCGCCCTCTGCCCGGCCCCCGGAAGAGCAGGCTGCTGACCATGAGCAGCAGAGCCAGCAGCAGGGGGAGAAGCAGGGCCGTGGTCAGACCGTACCATTGGGCAAGCCAGCCGATACTCGGCGGGATGATGAGCAGGCCCGCATAGCCCAGCGTGGCTATGGCCGTGGTGGCCTGCTGAGGGCTGATGTCGTCACGGGAACCGGCGCGGCTGAGCAGAACGGGCATGATGGGAGCCATGCCCGCTCCCGTCAGGGCGTACCCCGCCAGACAGAGCAGGGGCCACGGGGAAAGCAGCACGGTAACCAGCCCGCAGACAGCGGCGGCGGTGCTGCCCAGCAGGAGGGCAAAATCCCCCCAGCGTTGCCGCAAGCCGTCCCCCAGCATGCGGCTCAGGGCAATGGCCACGGAAAAGGCCCCGAAGCCCAGGGCGGCGGTGCTTTCAGGAGCTCCCTTGACCGTATGCAGCAGCAGGGCGCTCCATTCCGCGCAGGAACCTTCCACGGCATACGCCGCCAGCGCCAGAAAACCGCAAAGATAGATGAACAGGGGCACGCCCCGCCGCGACAAGTCGTCCTTGCCGGTCGGCGTCTGCTCTGTCCGGTCGGGCAGCAGGTAAGGGGCAAAAAGCCGCCAGCAGACAAGCTGCGCTCCGGCGGCCGTCATGAAAGTGACAAGCGGACTGGCCCCGAGTGCGGCAAAGATCGCACCCAGCAGGGAACCGCCCAGACCGCCGAAGCTGTAGCAGGCATGCAGGCCGGACAGGCAGTTGTGGCGCAGGCGCTGCTCCAGCAGAATGCCCTGCGTATTCATGGCCACATCGGCAAGGGCAAAGCAGCTGCCCAGCAGGGTGCAGGCCGCACAGAACAGCACGCCGGTGGGAGCCAGACCGCAGAGCGGCAGCGAGAGCAGCAGACAGGCGCTCCCGAGCCGGAGTATGCCGCGCGTGCTCCAGCGGCGTTGCAGAACGTGCATGGCCACAAAACCGATCAGACTGCCGCAACCCAGACAGAGCATGGCCATGCCGATAAGCGCCTCGCCTGCCTGCAATTGTTCCCGCAGGGCGGGCATTCTGGCCGTCAGCAGGCCGTATGTGCAACCTGTGCTGAAAAAGAAGAAAATTATGGCCTGACGGGCCTTGCGCAACTGACCTTTCATACGGAATGCCTCTCCTCATGAGGTTGAGATGGTAGGGGAAAGACCATGCTAAACTATGGGGTAAGGCAAGGGTCAAGTAAAAAGGGAATATTTTCCATAGAGCATTGTCCGTGGGGTGGGGAAGTGCCGTGCGGGGGACAGGGGTGCCAGAAACGGCGGCAGGTGAACCGGAGTGGCGTGAAGGGGATGCGCGAAGAGGGCGTAACGGCGGAAAGTGCGGAAACGACAGCGCCCGCCGTTGTGCGGCGGGCGCGTAGTGTTCGCGAAAGGGCGTTATGCCGTTGGTGGTCGGGTTGCTCTGCGGCAGAGCGGGTGTTCCCTTCCCCAGGGAAGCAGCGGATAGTGTCAGCAGGCCCTAAAAGCCCTTGCCGCTGAAGATGCCGCTGCCGCCGCCGCTGGCTCCCTGCGGCTTGTGGCCCGGGTCAACCCAGTAGAGGATTTCGTGGCCCATGTCCCAGGCCAGGGTACGCACGATGAAGCCCGAGGCATCGACAGGATTCCGTTCCTTGATGGAAAAGAGATAGAAGTCGTGCACCTGACGGGATTCCATCATGCCGCCCTGTGCCAGCGACCAGAGCAGCATGCCGGACTTGACGTCGTAGATTTCCACGGCAAGGGAGACCGAGCTGTCGCCGCCGGAAGCGCCGTCGATGAAATGATTGATGTAACCGCCGATAACCAGCTCCGCCCCTTCCCGGCGAGCCAGATAGAGGGCGCGCTGCGGATCATAGGGCCCGGCCTCCGGCTCGTATTGCAGCGTCTGGAAGGCATTGAGCGAAAGCCAGACCTGCCAGAACTGGCGGGTAATCTGGTCGGCCACCGTCAGCGCCCCTGCCGTCTGCTGCACCATGCGGAAGGGGACAAAGAGTGCCTTGGGGCGGTATCCGGCCGGGCGCAGCGGCGAAACGTAGACCGCGGGATTCTGACGCCGGACAAAGTTGTTGATCTGGAACTGGAACGGCGTGCTGAAGTCGCCGGTGGTGGTGAAGCTTTGCGGGCTGTCGTCCGGGGCCTTGGTGCACCCGGGCTGGGTGGAAAGGCAGAACAGCAGGGCAAGAGCGACAAAGACGGAAGTGCGGGCGTTGGGACGCATACGGAACTCCTGCGAGGGCCGCCGTGCGTCTCCCGCGCACAGCGTAAAGAGGGTCTGGCCGCACGCCTGAACTGTCATAAGTTTGGCGGCGGCGACAATGCCGCGGAATAAGTAGCCAAATCCATGCCATGAGAAAAGATATTCTGCTATTCCGGTAAATTGAAATGTTTTTCGCAGTAAGGCGAGGCACACGCGCCATGCTGCGTATACCTCGCCGGACGTTTTTTGTCGGCTGTGCCGGGCTTTTTTCTGCCCTGATTACACGGGCGGGCGTTGCCTGTAAAAAAAGACATGTCTGGAGAAAAAAAGAACAAAATGTCTTTTAAATTGGACATAAGTGGAACAAGAACACCCGCTGCCACGCAAGATCGGAGATGGCGGAAGGCGCTTTGGCGAAAAGAAAAACGGCTGGCGCAGAGGCGTTTTCTCTGCGCGCCGTGCGAGGAGATGCTGAAATAATTTTTTATAAATTCAATATATTAAAAATATATCCTTCCATGAAGGCCGATGCGCTTTCATCAGTCTGCCGACTCGCTTCCGGTGAAGCAGGGGGGCTGAGGCGCAAAAAGTAAAAAAGCTGGAATGGACTTTGATAGAGGTGGTGACTAAATTCACTATTCTTGTCAAAGGAGATTCCCATGAGCGAAGAACGACTACGCCTGGAAGCCAACCTCATTTCCCGCCTGGACAGAATGCCCATGAACCGGGAAGTCCGTTTACTTGTCGGACTGTTGTCGCTCTGCTGGGTCATGGAGGCATTTGATATCGGCATGATCGGACAGGTTCTGCTGGTGCTGAAACAGCTCTGGGACCTAGAGCCGGGCATGGTCGGCCTGCTCGGCTCCTGCTCTACGGTGGGCGTGGTCATCGGTACCGCGTCCGCGGGCTTTCTGACGGATCGTTACGGCCGCAAGCGCGTCCTCCTCTGGGGGGTGTTCATCTTTACGTTCTTCACGCTGATCGGCAGCCTGTTCGCGCATATCGGCTGGATTGTGGCCATGCGCTTCATTGCCGGTCTGGGGGCCGGGGCGGTCTTTCCCCTGCCGTATCTGATGATTTCCGAAATTGCGCCTTCGCGCTCGCGCGGCAATCTTGTCTGCATCTGCAATGCCATTCTTACGGCGGCCTACTGCCTGCCGACGCTGTGCGGCTCCTGGGCCATCAGAACCTTCGATCTGGAAACGGCCTGGCGCATTCCCTTCATCGTTGGGGGAATCCCCATTTTCTGCCTGTACCTCTTCCACCGCTGGCTGCCCGAATCCCCGCGCTGGCTCATGAAGAAGGGACGCCACAAGGAAGTGCTGGAGCTTGTGGAGCGACTGGAGCGCAGTGCCGGTGTGCCGCATGACGACAACTACATTGATGAGGCGGTACTGCGGAACCTCCGTCAGGCCTCGGTCGGCGTCAAGAGTACATCCCGGCAGTGGACGCGCCTTTTCCGCACGCCGTATTTGAGCCGTTCACTCGTTTCCTGGTCCATGTTTTCAGCGGGCCTGATCACATGGTACGTCGTGCTGGTCTATGTGCCGACCATTCTCACCAATTACGGCTTTGCGCCCTCCAACTCCGTCATTCTGGCCGGCGTCATGACCGTTCTGGGGGGCATCGGTTCCATCGTCATGGGGCCGCTGGCCGACAAGTACGGCCGCAAGCCCATCTGGAGCCTGTACGTCATCATTACCATCATTGCGCTTTTCCTGCTGACCACGACGGAGAGCATTACCGCCCTGCTCATCATCGGCGCGCTTGTGGCCTTCTTCGGCACGGGCATCATGCCCATCTGCAAGGTCTATGTGGCCGAGCAGTATCCGACGGAGCTGCGCGGCGTGGGAACGGGCTTCGGCGAGGCCGTTTCGCGCATCGTCGGCGGCGTGCTGGCAACCTCCTATCTGGCCTTCTTCCTTGACCTGGGCGGCATGCAGGCGGTCTTTACCTTTATGGCCGTCGCCTTCGGCATCGCCATTGTCGCACTCTGGATATGGGGGCAGGAAACCGCCCGGCGCAGCGTGGAAGCTACCGCCGCCGAATCCGGGGAGAAGAACGCATGATGAACGGGACGATCACCATTTCCGACGTTGCCGAACAATTGCGGCAGGGCAGTCTGACCATTCCCGATGTACTGTGGCAGTGCCGCCGCCGCATTGCCGACCTCAACGACAAGCTGAATGCCATTATCACGCTGGCGTCCGACGTCGAGGCGCAGGCGGAAGAACGGGAAGCCGAACTGCGGAGCGGCAGAGACCGCGGGCCGCTGCACGGCATTCCGCTGCTTGTCAAGGACAATATCGACGTGGCGGGGCTGCCCAGCACCGTTGCCAGCCCCGTGTTTGCCTCCGCGTCTCCTGTTGCGGCGGATGCCGCCGTCATTGCCGCACTCCGCGAGGCGGGGGCCATCATCCTCGGCAAGACCAATATGGATGAGTTCGCGGCGCACGTCAGCGGCCGGACTTCCTGCTGGGGCCCCACCGTCAATCCCTGGCACATGTCGCGCAACTGCTCTCCCGGCGGTTCTTCCAGCGGCAGCGCCGCGGCCGCGGCGGCAGGCATGTGCCTTGCCGCGCTAGGAACGGATACGGGCGGATCGGTGCGTCTGCCCGCTGCCTGGTGCGGTCTTTTCGGGCTGCGCCCGAGCTGGGGCCTGCTGCCCATGCAGGGGATTTATCCGCGGGCGGCCAGCATGGATGTGCCTGGCATCTTTGCCAGATCGGCCGGGGACATGCGCCTTCTGCTGCGGGCCATGCTCCGGGATGCATTGCCGCCTGTCTCCCTGCCGGAGAGGCCGCGCGTCGGGATCATGTCACGTCTCGTGCGGCGGCAGGCCGGACACCTTGAGGGCGTAAGCGATTGCTATGAAGAGGCCGTGGAGCGCTGGACGGGGCTGGGCTGCACGCTGGTGGAGGTGGACTTTCCGCTGCTGACGGATGAAGAGGTGGGCAGCGTGGTGGATCGCCTGCGCAGTCATGAATTCTATCGTGACGTCAGCAGGGATGTGGAGCCCAGCCCGGCCAGAAAGCGCATGAACGCCATTCCGGCCGCCGACTACGCGGCGGGCAGGGACATGCCCGCCGAGCAGGTGAAGGCGGCGAAAACCCGGCGGCAGGAGCTGGCGGAAGCCACCCGGCTGTTTTTTGCCGGGGAAAACCTCGATGCGCTTCTGTTGCCCGCGGCGTACATGACGGCTCCGCGTCTGGATGCTCCGGCGGAGACCTACGGCAAGGCCCGTCTGCTCATGAACCTTTTCAGCATTACCGGCAATCCTGTGCTGGTTTATCCCGGCGGGCGCATTGACGGCATGCCCTTCGGCATGCAGCTTGTGGGGCCCGTGCGCACGGATGCCCGGCTCATCGAGCTTGCCGCGCTGTTCGAGCGGCAGTACCGTCCCTTCTCCCTTGCGCCTGCGGCCCCCGAGCGGAGAAGATGACGCAAGATTGCCGCTGAGACGGGAGGGCGGCAGGCGGTCATGCTCATGACAAAAACGGACATGCGCCGTGGCGCATGTCCGTTTCCTTTGTGACGCGGACCGGCCGCACGCGGACCGGCCGGGCGGAAAGCGGCGGGGGAATCAGCGGGGAAAGGGAATGCTGGACGTCAGCAGGACAAGCAGCAGGACAATGGGGGCAATGCCCAGCAGGGTGCGCGGCCAGTCAAGCCGCAGGGCGATGCGGCAGCCGTTGACGATGCTGGCAAGGCTCCAGATGGCGCCCACATAGAGCCCGAGCGGAATGATGGAGAGCAGAAGGGGGGCGCCGCTGTAGGCCACAATCTGAAAGATGATGTGAAAGCTGGCATGACGCACGCCGGTGATGCGAAAGCCCAGAAACAGCAGGACGCTGGCAATGTAGGCATAAAAGATAAGGGACATCAGTCCGGAAAAGGTAAACAGCAGGGGGTTGGCCTGCATGGCGCGAAGCAGGGACAGATAGGGAGCATTGGCCTCGGAGATGCTCTGCTCCAGCATGTCGATGCTCATGTTCAGCCAGAGATACAGGGAGAGCGGGACGAACAGCGCAATGATGATGGCGTAGCCCAGCGCCCGGAACTGCGGCGCTCTGGGATTCAGATGCGCAAAGAAGCGTTCGGCGCCGAACATGACGCGCAGCGTCGTCTGGTAGAAGGCGGAAAAATAGCCCGCCGGTCGGGGAGCCAGGTCCCAGGGGGTGCTTTCCTCGTCCGGAGCGGGGCGCGCGCGACTTTTCCGGTTGGTGGGGCGGGACGCCTCCTCGTTCGCGTGGTCGCCGTTTTCCGGCGGCGTGGTCTTGTCGGCATCCGGCTCGTGCTCTTTCGCCTCCGTGCGGGAAGGCTGCTCCTCGCCGACAGGCGCGGCGGGAGACTCGGAAACCTTTCTGCCGGGGACTATGGCTCCGGGCGGCAGGGGGTCATCTTCATGGACAGGGGAAACGGCAGGCGCGGGGTGTCCGTGTTCGATAAGGTTGCAGGCGCCGTCTTCCGGCTGGAAGCGGAAACGGCAACCGCATTTGGGACAGGTGGCGACGACAGGGCGCGTGGGGGCGCGATCCGCGGTAAGTTCGCGGAAAAATCCGCAGTCAGGGCAAGTAATCTTCATCATGCCAGCATAGCAAAGAGCGCATGACGCCGCAACTGTTCCCGACCTGCCCCGCCCGCCGCGCAACCGTCGTCTTGACGAATCCGGGCACAGGTCCTACAACCATGCAACGGCTCCGCTCCCTCTCCCGGGAACGGGGCCGAATCTTGCCTGTGGGGGCTTTTCGCTCATGCCTGCCTGTGTTGCCTGCTCGCCGGTCGTCGTTCGCCGGGTCGTCTTTCTTGCCGTCTGCTGCCTGCTGCTGGGGGGAGTGTCCGGCGTCCGCGCCGTGGATTTCCCGGACCCGGAAGGGACCTTGACGAACGGCGGACGTCTGAGCCGGATCAGCATCACGCCGGAAGGGAAGGCCTTGCGGGAAGAGGATCGGACGGAAACGGCCGAACGCCTGCTGCAGCGGCAGGGACGGCAGAACGTGCCGGACATTACCATTGTCTATCCCGTTCTCGGGCACGCCGCCGTGGATGCGGACGTGCGCCGCTGGGTCACCAACATTGCCGACACCTTTGAGGAGGAAATGTTCTCCCTGTTTCAGCGTTCCGAAGCGCTGGGCGAAACGCTGGACATGAGCCGCTACGCCCTGCACGTCTCGTACTCGGTGCTGCGACCCTCGCGCGAGGCCGCCAGTCTGGTCTTTGAAATCTGGACCTATACGGGCGGGGCCCACGGCAATCTGGACATCATTACGCTCAATTACAGTCTCATTACCGGTCAGCGCCTCAATTTCGTGGATATTTTCGAGGATGTGGACACGGCCCTTTCCCTGCTCTCCGACAATTCGCGCAAGGTGCTGTCACGACGTCTGGCCGGAGGGCGCATGGATCAATGGATTCTTGACGGCACGACGCGGGAGGTGGACAACTTTTCCAGCATCGGCCTGACCCGGCAGGGGGTGCGCGTCTACTTCCAGCCCTATCAGGTGGCCGCCTGGGCGGCCGGTGCGCAGGAAGTGGACATCCCTCTGGAAGACCTGCTGCCTGCCAAGCCCTTTCTGACGCTCTGGGACAAGTAGGCGATGCTGCCGCCGCCGGTGGAGCTCCGCGTTCCCGATGCCGCCTTTCTGCATGAGGAACATTTTCCCGGCGCGCCCTGCGTACCCGGCTCCTGTCTGCTGGAGGCCGTGCGCCGGGCTGCGGTCCGGGCCTTCGGTTGCCCCGTGATCCGCATGGCTCAGGCGCGTTTCCGGCATTTTGTGACGCCGGGAAGCGCATGCCGCCTGATCTGGAAACAGGTGTCGTCCGCCGCCTTGCCGTTCGGTACGGAGGATGTGCCGACATGTCGGCGCGTGGGCTGGCAGCTTGCGGCCGTTCTGCCGGAGGCGGGGGAGGCCGCGCCCGGCAGGCGGCTGGCCGAGGGGGAAATCTGGCTGGCGCCGGACAGCGGGGAGGGCGCATGCGACTGAGCTTTGACGGTCCGGTGCTGCTGCTGGGCGGCGGCTGTACGCTGGGGCTTGCCGTGGCCGCGGCCCTGCGGGCGGAGGCGGCCGCCGTGCTGGCTGTCTGCGGCAGCGAGGCCGGAGAGCGGGCCTGCGCCGAGGCGGGGCTTGCCGTGGAGCCGCTGGGGGATATTGAAAGCCTGCCCCGGCGCTGTGCGGATCGCCTGGGCGAACTGCCGGGCCATCTGCTGGATTTGCGCCATTCGCGGCGGGAAAGCCTGCTGGCGGGGATGCCCCCCGCGGAGATCGACGCCTGGGCGGCGGAGGACATCGCCCTGCGCGCCCGAACCCTGCGGGCCGTGACGCGGGCCATGCTGTCCCGGCGCTTCGGGCGCTGCGTCTTTGTCTCGTCTTCGGCGGCCCTGCGCCCATCGCCCGGTCAGGGCTGGTATGCGGCCGCCAAGCTGGCGGGCGAGGCCCTGTACCGCAGCGCGGGGGCGGAACTGGCCGGACGCGGCGTAACCGCCTGTTCGGCGCGCCTGAGCTGGCTGGATGCGGGGCGCGGACGAGATTTTCTGGCCAGGGGGGAGACCGCGCGCCGTGCGGCTTTCGCCATGCCGTCCGGGCGGCTCCTGCGCCTTGAGGAAGCGGTGACGCCGCTGGTGTTTCTGCTCTCGCGCGAGGCGTCCGGCATCAACGCCTGTACGGTGGATATCGACGGCGGCCTCGGGGCCGTCAAACAGATGGAGGCCACATGTCCCTGACTCGTGACGAGGCCCTGAAAGGGGTCATCCAAATGGCGGCGGATATCTTTGAATACGATGCGGCGGCGTTGCATGAACGGACGCGCCTCATGGCGGACTTGCCCTGCGAATCCATCGATCTGCTGGAAATCAGCATCCGTCTGGGAGCCACGTTCCATATCACGGTGGATGACGAGACGGCCTTTCTGCGTTCGCTGCGGTTGCTGGCGGACGGGGACGCGCTGGCCCGCGCCTGTCCGCATTTGAGTGAACAGCGCCGGGAAGAACTGCTGCAATGGCGGGAAACGGGGGACAACGTGTCGCCGCTGACGCTGGGCGATCTGGCCGATTACGCCGTCTGGATGACGCGAAGCTAGAGCCTGTTATGTAAATTTTCAAATTATTGCAATGGATAAGGTAAATTAACCATACATGCTCCGCTTGCCTTTGGGGGCAGGCTTGCCTCGAGTCCCTGACGCTTCCCCCGGCAAAAGCGCGCTGGGGAAGGGATGGGGGGCTTGGGGGGAAGGGAAACCCGCTCCCGCGCCGGCAGCGACCCGACGGGCGGCCCGCAGGGCCGTGCCCGTTAGGCGACGCAGGAGCCTTACGGGCATCGACAGCAGAGCGCGGGGCCCCTCCCCCAAACAAGCGGAGCATTGTGCTGACAGGCCTCAGGTAACATGTTCATACTCTTTACGGTAACAGGTGCCGGCGCATGACGCCGGTGCGCGTGGTCATCAGCGGGGCGGGCGGCTGCACGCCGCTGGGCGGCAGTCTTGCGGAGGTGGGAACGGCCCTGCGTGCGGGGCGTCTGCCCTTTGCGCCCAGCCGTCACTGGCCGCAACTGGCCGTGGCCCCCGTCGAGCCGCAGGACGACATGGCCCGCGCCCCTTCTCCCGACGCGGCGCTGCGTCTGCTGGGCGGCTGGCGGCACCGGCATTACTGTCACCGGGGGGCGCAACTGGCGGTACTGGCCGGACTGCGGGCCGCGCTGGACGCCCGGCCCGGCAGCGGAACGGAAATGCCGTGCTGGACGGCCCTGCTGCCGGACGACACGCCCCTGCTGCTGGCCGTCGGGCCCATGCTGGACGTGAGCGGGGAGCCCGGCCTGCCGCCGGGGGATGTGAGCCGTCTGGGCGCGCTCTGGCTGCTGCGCTGGCTGCCCAATACGGGAGCGGCGGCGCTGTGCCGTTTTCTGGGACTGCACGGCGAAAGTCTGACCCTCAATGCCGCCTGCGCCTCGGCTCTGCAGGCGCTGGGCGAGGGATTCCGGCGCATTCGCCGGGGAGAGGCCAAGCGCGTGCTGGTGGCGGCGGGAGATTCGCGCTTGTCGGAGGCCGGACTGCTGGGCTATGCCAGAGCGCAGACCCTGAGCCGTCGCGGGCCGTCCTGCGGGCCGCGTCCCTTTGATCAGGCGCGGGACGGCTTTGTGGCGGCGGAAGGGGGGGCGGCCTTTGTGCTGGAGTCGCTGGAAGCGGCCATGGCACGCGGGGCCCGCATCCATGCCGAGATACTGGGTTTCGGGGCCTCGTCCGACGGCGGCAGCCTGACCGCGCCGGACGAGGAGGGCCGCTATGCCGAACGAGCCGTGCGGGCGGCGCTGGACGAGGCCGCTGCCGCCGGTATGCGTGACGGGCCGCACTGGGTCTCGGCGCACGGTACGGGAACCGAGCGCAACGACGCCGTGGAAGCCGCCCTGCTGGAGCGTCTGTTTGTCCGCCCGGGAACAACAGCCTCTCCGGCCGTCATGGCCTTGAAGAGTCGTCAGGGGCATGCCTCGGCCGCGGCGGGCGCGGTGGAGCTGCTGACTCTGCTGGCCGCCTGGCGCACGGGCTTCATGCCCGCCATCGCCGGACTGGAAAAGCCCTGTTCCGCGCATCTGGCCTTTGTGCGGGAGGAAAGCCCCTTTACCGGGCCGCTGGGCCTGCTGGAAAACTTCGGTTTCGGCGGTCAGAACGCCGCGCTGGCGGTACGGTTGTGGACATAGATTTTTCCGCCGTACCGCGTCCCTTTGTGCTGCTGGACGGCGTGAGCGCCGTGCAGGACGCGGGCCTGCGGGCCTGGCGACGGCTGCGGCGGGTACCGTTCTGGCATGTCTGGGAAGCGGCGGCCCAGTGCGCGGCCCTGCATCAGCGTTGCCGTTGCGGCTTTGACCGGCACGCCTTTCTGCTGGGCATGGCCGGGACGCCCACGGCCGCCGTCTGGGGCCTGCCGGAGGCGTGCGTCCTCGACGGGCGGCTGGACATGCTGGCCCGGCTGACGCAGCAGGGGGACGGTGCGGCGATCTATGCGCTGGAGGCGACCTACACGCCCGCCGCCGCTGACGGGACGTGCCGCCGTGCCTGCTGGGAGGTGCGTATCGGGCTCTGCGCCTATGACGGACGCTTTCGGGCTGATCTGCTGCGGAAGCGCTATGAGGAGCTCTTTCAATGTCTGTGTCGTGGCGGAACAGCCTGAGCGGAGAGCTGGCCCGGCGGCTGGCGCTGGAGCGTCGGGCCGGGCTGGAACGGCAGGCGGCGCTGCCGCCCTCCGGGCCCGGCGTGCTGGACTTCCTTTCCCATGATTGTCTCGGGCTGGCCGATGATGCGGGCTGGCGGCGGACGCTGGCCCGCTGCGCGGCCCGACATGCCCCGTCGGGCCGAGCCTCCTGGGTGGCGGGCGGACGGACGGGTCTGGCCGAGGAGGCCGCCGCGGCCTGCGCCGCCTATTTCGGGGCGGCGGAATGCCGTTTTTTCGCCAGCGGCTATCAGGCGCAGCTTGCCGCGCTGGCAGGGCTGATCCTGCCCGGACAGCCGCTCTTGCCGGACAAGCGCATGCACGCCAGCGCCACCCGTTTTCTGGGGCAGAGTCGGGCGCGCATCCTGCCCTATGCCCATGCGGATATGGCGCATCTGGAACGCCGCCTGCGGCGTCTGGCGGAAGAGGCCCGAACGGCGGAAGGGGCGGACAGCCGTCAACCGGTGGTCATGAGCGAAAGCCTGTTCAGCATGGACGGAACGCTGCTGGATGTGCCCGCCTGGCGGGCGCTGCGGCAGACCTTCGGTTTCTGGGGCTGGCTGGACGAGGCGCATTCCCTCGGCGCGCTGGGGCCGCAGGGCAGGGGACTGGCGGCGCAATGGCCGGGAACGGCGGATATGGTGCTGGGCAGTCTGGGCAAGGCGCTGGGCTACTGGGGTGCGTTTCTGCTGTTGCCGGAGGGCTTTTCCGCCTATCTGGAACAATGGGCCTCGCCGCTTCTGCACTCCACGGCCCTGCCGCCCGTCCATGCCGCCGGGGTGCTGGCTCTGCTGGAACGCCTGCCGGGGCTGGACGAGCAGCGGCAGGAGCTGGCGGACAAGGCGCGCTTTTTCCGTGACTGCCTGACGGCGGAAGGGCTGACGGTACGCGGGGATGCCCACATTCTGGCTGTTCCCGTGGGGGATGCCGCCGTCTGCGCCGCCTGGGCGACCCGCCTGCGCGAACAAGGGCTGCTGCTGCTGGCGGCCCGCCATCCCACCGTTCCCCAGGGGCAGGCGCTGCTGCGCTGCACGGTGCGCGTGGGGCATGGCCGCGACGACCTCCGGCGGGCCGCGCACTGTCTGGCGCGCACGGCTCCCCG
>CALVGJ010000223.1 GCA_944327045.1 uncultured Desulfovibrio sp. | reverse complement strand
GAACAGCCTACTTGTCGAAATGGACGCATCATTACAATTTTGTACGCCCCCATTCGGCTCTTGGCAGAAAACCTCCAGCTTCATGTCTGAGCAGAGGGTGAACAACGTGTTGACACTCTACACCTAGAGCGTTTCACCTTTGAAAAAGGTGAAACGCGAGGCGGCGGCACAGCGCCGCCCGGCCGAAAGTGAGCGGAAAAACCGCGTTTTTTCCGCGAAACGCCAAGCCGTATGGTTTGAAACGCCAAGCGTTTCAAACTGGAAATGCTCTAAGGTAAAGACTCCTCAGCGCTTGTCCGGCCGGGCGAACGAACGGCGCGGTCTGTCCCGTGCCGTCTTCTCCCGGGGAGACGCGGGCGCTCTGTCCATGCTCTTCCGCAAAGGCTGCTTCTTTCGTCTGGCTTTGGCCGCCTTGCGCAGCTCGGGCAACTTCGACCGGATTTCTTCCGTAAGGCGTTTCGCGGATTCACTTTCGGGCGGCCATTCAGCAAAGCGTCGGGAGCCCTCCCGGTAAAGGGCTTCTCCTTCGGCCTTGCAGGCGGCGATCTGCGAGCGAACCCTTTGCCCGATCGCACCTTGCAGGCGGCTGTCGTTCTCCAGTTGTTTCATGTCCGCGTCGGAGAGTTCCACGCCCTTGTCGACAAATGCCAGGGGGTCCTTGAGCCAGCGTCGCATGCAGGCCAAGACAATCAGGCAGATGGCGGCCTTTTTGCCGGTCTCGTCCGGCAGCGTGCCTTCCAGATAGAGGTGGCCGAGCTCCTCGGCGGCAAACTCGACGCCGTTTTCCATGGCCATGCGAAACCAGCGTTCGCTTTGCAGCAAGGCGGACGGTTCTTCGCTGTAACTCATCCGCCCTAAGTGATACATACTGGCGGGGCAGCCCGCTTCCGCCAGGCGCAAACTCCAGAAAAAGACTTCCGTGAATGAGTCGTCCGGCTTTTCGAGCGGGGGCATCAGTTGCCGGAACGCACCATCAGGGGGCGCAAAGGGGACGTCGTGGCCCGTTGAGGCCAGGAATTTTGCGCTCTGCATGCCCGACAGGTGACCGGCAAGACCGCTGCGCCGGAAATACACGACGGCCTGCCGCCAGGCGTTCAGGGAGACTTCCGCATTGTCCGGCTGCAAGTGTATATAGAGCAAAAGGCTGCTCAGGCCGATGAGGTTGCAGGCCTCGCCTTCACCCAGCAGGGCAATCAGCCTGCTTTCCCAGAAATTCGCCTCATCGTCGGGCAGCCCCTGCGGACGAAGCCGGGCCGCCGCCGCCATCAGGGCCGCGGCGTAGATATCGCCCCGGGCGCAGACGTCGTCGCTCCAGTGGGCGCAGGCGGCGGGAATTTCCTGCGGGCTATGCAGCGTCACGCCGGCAAGGGCCATCTCCAGTTCAGGGCGTTTGGCCAGCTGATCGCTGAAAAAAGAATACACCTTTTTACGTTCAGTCTTGTCGGAAGGGAGATTCCGGGCAAAGGCGGGCATGGGAATGGGGGGGAGGGCGCGCCGGGCTTCGAGCGTGAGGAATGTTTCCGACTCGGCACTGCTTTCATTCCACTTGGCAAGGATCGCATCACACCTGGCAAAGAGCTCCTTTGTTTCTTTATCCAGGAAGAAGGATGGCAGGCCGCCCCCCAGCAACGTAGAGAAGAATACGATGATGAGGGGCAGCAGATAGCAGGCGATGAGGAAGGATACCCCCAGACTCAGCCAGAAAAAAGGGCCGAGACCTTCTAAGATGCCGGGGGGGCCGACGGCCACCGCCTGTTCGGGCGACAGCAGGACGACCAGCCCAATCAGTCCGGCGAGCAGGGGAAACAGGCGGAAGAGCACGGCATTCTCCTGTGGTTGCGGGGGATTGACCCATACGAGCGGGTCGGACAGGCGCAGCGAAAGCGGCTATACAAGATTTCCTTATGCCCTTGCGAGGCGGTTCGGTCAACTGTCGGCAGAGGGGACGGAATGGGACTTTACAAGCCTATGCGAGCCATGTATAAAAAAGACCTTCCGTAACAATATCACAAAACCTTGATATGCAGATATTGACATCACCTCAGGAACTGGCGGCCCAATGCCGCCAATGGCGCAAGGACGGCGAGCGCATCGCGCTCGTCCCGACCATGGGCTATTACCATGCCGGGCATGAATCTCTCATGGCGCGAGGGCGCGAGCTCGGCAGCAAGCTGGTGGTCAGTCTTTTTGTCAATCCCACCCAGTTCGGCCCCAATGAGGACCTGGCCGCCTATCCGCGCGATCACGAGCGGGACGCGGCCATTGCCCGCAAGCAGGGCGCCGATCTGCTCTTCATCCCCGAAGAGGGCAGCATGTACGCGCCCGACCATGCCACCTGGGTGGAAGTGCCGGACATGGCCCGCGGCCTGTGCGGGGCCAGCCGTCCCATTCATTTTCGCGGCGTCTGCACGGTGGTCATGAAGCTGTTCTGGCTGGTGCAGCCGGATGTGGCCGTGTTCGGCCAGAAGGACTGGCAGCAGCAGGCCATCATTCGCCGCATGGTGCGGGACATGAACGTACCGGTGCGCATTGAGACGCAACCCACCATGCGCGAAGCTGACGGGCTGGCCATGTCGTCCCGCAATGTCTACATGACCGAGGCCGAGCGTGCGCAGGCCCCGCAACTGCGGCAGGGGCTGGAGCTGGCCCGTCGGCTGGCCGCACAGGGTGAAACCAGCGCCGCGCGCCTGCGGGATGCCGTGCTCCTCCACTGGGCCGAGCATCTGCCGCTGGGCCGTCTGGACTATCTGAGCGTGGTGGATGCCGACTCTCTGGAGCCGCTGGATACGCTCAACGGACGCGGTCTCATGGCCTGCGCCGTGCACATGGGCAAGGCCCGCCTCATCGACAACATCCTTTTGCAAGACTAATTCCGCCCACAAGGAGAAAACAATGCAGACCAAGGGCAAATACTTCTTTACGTCCGAATCCGTCACCGAAGGCCATCCCGACAAGGTGGCCGACCAGATTTCCGACGCCGTGCTGGATACCCTGCTCAAGCAGGACCCCGACGCGCATGTGGCCTGCGAAACGCTGGTCACCACCGGCATGGCCGTCATCGCCGGTGAAATTTCCACCACCGGCTATGCCGACCTGCCGCATGTGGTGCGCGAAACCATCCGCAACATCGGCTACACCAGTTCCGATATGGGCTTCGACGCCCAGACCTGTGCCGTGATTTCCTCCATCGACAAACAGTCCCCGGATATTGCCCAGGGCGTCAATCGTACCAAACCCGAAGATCAGGGTGCGGGCGATCAGGGTATGATGTTCGGCTTTGCCAGCAATGAAACCGACACGCTCATGCCGGCCCCCATCTACTGGGCGCATCAGCGTTCTCTCCAGCTTGCCCGCGTACGCACGGACGGCGTGGTGGATTTCTTCCGCCCCGACGGCAAAACCCAGGTGTCCTTTGAATATGTGGACGGCAAGCCCGTGCGCATCAACAACGTCGTGGTAGCCACGCAGCACGCCGCCAACGTCAGCCAGGCTGATGTTGTCGAAGCCGTGAAACGCGAAGTCATCCGCCCCGTTCTGGAAGGAACCGGGCTTTTCGATGAAAAACACTGCGAAATCTTCATCAATACTACCGGCCGTTTCGTTATCGGCGGCCCCATGGGCGACTGCGGCCTGACGGGCCGTAAAATCATTCAGGACACTTACGGCGGCATGGGAAATCATGGCGGCGGAGCCTTCTCCGGCAAAGACCCTTCCAAGGTCGACCGTTCCGCAGCCTATATGGCCCGTTATGTAGCCAAAAATATTGTTGCTTCCGGACTGGCTCCCTGCTGTGAAGTCCAGCTGGCCTACTGCATCGGCGTGGCTCAGCCCGTCTCCGTCCTGGTCTCCTCGCTGGGACGCGGCGAAGTGCCCGACGACGTGCTGACCAAAGCCGTGCGCGAAGTGTTCGACCTGCGCCCCTACTTCATCATCAAGCGGCTTGATCTCAAACGTCCTATCTACCAGAAGACCTCGTGCTACGGCCACTTCGGCCGTGAACTGCCCGATTTCACCTGGGAAAAGACCGACGCCG
>CALVGJ010000222.1 GCA_944327045.1 uncultured Desulfovibrio sp. | reverse complement strand
GAATGGGGCGGAAGCTCCGACGCCGGACGGACGCTCGTCCCGCGTGGGCGCGGGACAGCGGGAGGCCGAACGCCCGCTGCCGCGCGGCAGGGAGGAGAGGAGGGGACGACCCGCGTAACCGTGCTGCGCGTCAAGAAGGGCTGCCCCGACGCGGGGTACGGGGTTGTAGGGGGCAAGGGGCTGCGCAAGCCCCTGCCCCCTGCCCCCCGCCGGGAGGCGACCAAGCCCGGATACCGGGCAGCATCCGCCAGCCAACGCAAGAAGAAAAAAAGGAAACACCCCCCGTTCCCCCTGTCCCCCCCGTCCCCCGCGCAGGGGCGGAGGAGGCTGCCGTCTGTGACGGAGGTCACAAGCCGGTGGCGGCAGGGAAGGATGGACAATCCGGGGAAGATGTGGGAAAGAGGCGAAACAAGCGCGTGCTGCCGCGAGACTGCGGCGCGGGCGTGTTGTGCAGTATGTAACAGATTGTTTCTTATTGTTTTTTTGATGAAACAGCAGGAAACGAACGGGGAAACAGTATCGGCACTGGAGAGGCGCTGTTGTGCATTCCCGCTGCGGCGGGGAGGGAGCGTCGTGCCGGTGCCGGAAGGGGAGATGCCTTGCGCGCCAATATCTTATGCGCCGGTCTGGGGACGCGGTTGCGTCCGCTCACCTATATAAAGCCCAAGCCGTTGCTGAGCATCGGCGGGTATCCGCTGGTGGAGCGCACCATTCGTCAGCTTCGGGCGGACGGGGTGGACGACATCGCGCTGGTGGTGGGGTACAAGCGGGAGTGCTTCGAGTATTTGCGGGAGCGCTACGGTGTACGGCTCATCGTGTCCGAGCGCTACGACAGGGCCAATAATTTTTCGTCGCTGGAACTGGTGGCGGACAGGCTGGGGGACAGCCTCGTCATTGACGGGGATTTGTACATTCGGCGTCCGCTGGCGCCGCTGGTGCGGCCCGGGGTTTCGCAGTTCATCACGCAGAGGACGGAGCGCGGCAGGGAGTGGGAGCTGATCACCGATGCCGACGACCGGGTGGTGGCGGTGAAGAAGGATTCGTCGGAGGGGTATTCCATGTCCGGCGTGTCCTACTGGACGGAAGAGGCGGCCGAGCTGCTGCGGCAGGAGCTGGCGCGCAGCGGCCCGGATGACTACTGGGAGGACGCGGCCATCCGCATTCTTGACCGCGTGCCGGTGTACGCCACGCGGACGAAACTGCTGCAGTGCGAGATCGACAGTCTGGAGGACGTGCTGTCGCTGGGGCTGCTTTCGGCCGACGAGCTGGCCGACCAGTGTTCGGAGACGAGCATGGCCGAGAAGCTCAAGGGGCTGACCAACGACACCTATCTTGTCCGGCTGCACGGCAAGGGGATGGTGCTGCGGATTCCCGGCCGGGGGACGGATCAGATCATCGACCGCACGCTGGAATCGGCCATGCTGGGCCTGCTGGACGGCATGGACATCACGCCGGGGTGCACGTTTTATTCCGGGGGCATCAAGACCACGGACTTTCTGGAAGGCTATGCGGTGCTGACGCCGGAAGGGCTGGACGAATCCACCATTGCGGGGGTGGCCGATCTCATGAAGCGGCTGCACGCCATTCCGCTGCCGGAGGGCTTCAGGGAGCGGTACGGGCCCAATGCGGCCCTGTCGGTGCTCAATGAGATCAAGCTGTACGAGCGCCAGAGCGGCATCAACCTGCTGTCCGACGAGGAGCGCCGCCGGATTTACGATTTTGCCCGGGAGATGGACAGGGACGAAAAGCGCTTCTGCCACCGGGATTTCGTGCTGGAAAACATCCTGCGGCGCGGCGAGAGCATGAAGCTCATCGACTTCGAGTATGCCTGTTTCTGCTCGCCGTACTGGGATTACGCCAGCTTCGTGACGGAGACGCGCCTTGCCGGGGAACGGCTGGACGCCTTTGTGCGCTGCTGCGGCATGGACAGGCAACGGCTGCTCAAGGCCATGATCATTGTGGATTACATCTGGGGCCTGTGGGGCTTTTACCGGGAGTGCATCGACTACGGACGCGGCCGCATTGCGGAGATGGACAGAAACCTGCGCCTGCTGCAGGCGGGGGGGCACGCTGTGAGGGCATCGCTTTTTTGGTCGGTTGCGGGCTGGTTCGGCCTGCTTGCCCTGCTGGAGGCGGCCTTTCCCGCGCCCGCGCAGGCCTATCTTGATCCCGGCACGGGCAATATCCTTGTGTACGTGGCCATCAGTCTGGTGGGCACGGTGCTCTATTTTCTGAAAAATCTCCTCTACGCGGTCATGGGCCGGGCACGGGGAGAGCGGACGGGCCGGCAGGAGCTGCACCACGAACGCATCCTGCTGTTTTCCGAAGGGCGTACCTACTATTATACCTTCAAGCCCATCATCGACTCCCTCCTGCGGCGGGGCATTCCCTTTTCCTATATTACAATGGATATGGAAGACCCGGCCCTGACCATCGAGGACGACCTCATGGACTCCCGCTACATCGGCAACGGCGCGGCGGCCTATGCGCGGGCGGCGAACCGCCGGGCGGACGTGATGCTGTCCACCACGCCCAACATCGGCACGCCGGGCTTTCCCATGCCGCGGCCGCGCCGGGTGCGCTGTCTGGCCCATGTCTGCCACGGCGTGGGGGACATCGCCATGTACCAGAAGGGCTCCCTCGACCATTACGACGCCGTGCTCATGGTGGGGGACTTCATGCTGCCGAGCATCCGCCGTCTGGAGGAGCTGCGCGGCCTGCCCGCCAAGGAATGCGTCTCCCTCGGGCTGCCCTATCTGGACGAGCTGGCGCGCAAGGCGCAGCCCAAAAAGGGGTGGAGCACGCCGCCCGTGGTGCTGGTGGCCCCGTCCTGGGGCAACAAGGGCTGTCTGTCGGTCTGCGGGCCGCAGTTTCTGGTCGATCTGGCCAAGGCGGGTTACGAGGTCATTTTCCGGCCGCATCCGCAGTCGCTCAAGGTGGAGACGGACATGCTGGCCTCCATCCACGAGCTGCTGCGCGATTTCCCCAACGTGCAGTTCGATACGGACATGGACGCCACCGCATCCATGAGCCGGGCCGATGTCATGATTTCCGACAAGTCCTGCGTGCGCTTCGACTTTGCCTTTCTGTACGAACGGCCGGTCATCACGCTGGACATTCCCGTGCGTGACCCCGAACTCTATGAAGTGGCGGACCTGGGCGTGATCTGGGAGGATACCGTGGCCGCCCGTCTGGGCGAGGTGGTGGCTCCCGACCGGTTCGACCGCATCCTGCCCGCCGTGGAGCGGGCTTTGACCATGCCGCCCGCGGCGCTGGCGGCCTTTCGCGATCAGTGCGTGGCCTGCCGGGGCTGGAGCGGTGAGGCCATTGTGGACTGGACGCTGGACGTGCTGCAACGGCACGACGCCCGCGCGGGCGAACAGGCGTCCGACGCCCGAAAGGACGGCGAGGCGAAGGACGCCGCGCCCGAGGCCCGGCCCCGCGAAACGACGGACGCGGCCCGCCCGGAGCAGGCCCCGTCATGATCGCCGCGCCTGGACGGCTGCCCGACAGCCGCCTGTCCTTCCCGCTTTCCTGAAACCGTGATCATCATCGCTGCGGCGCGTCCCGTCGGCAGGACGGACGACGCCGTGCGGCCCGGGGCGGAACGCGCCGCGGGCCTTCGGAGAAAAGACGTCCATGATGTCCCTGCTTTATGAAATATTCATTCTGCCCATCGAAATCATCTACCGCGCCATCTACCTCGGCAGCGTGCAGCTTACCGGCAATTACGGCCTGAGCATCCTTGTGCTGTCGGCCGTGAGCGCCGTGGCCTTCATCCCGCTGGGACGGCTGGCCGTGGGCATGCAGGCCGGGGAAAAGAAGGTGCAGCAAATCATGGCGCCCCAGCTCGCCCGCATCCGCAGCGAGTCCAGGGGTGCCGAGCGCCAGCGCCGCATCAACCGCCTGTACCGCCGTTATGCCTATCATCCGCTGCTGGCCATCCGTTCGGCCTTCGGCGTGGCCCTGCAGATTCCCTTTCTGACGGGCGCGTATTACATGATCCTGAGCCTCGACCAGTTGCGGGGACAGTCCTTCCTCTGCATCGCCGACCTCTCGCAGCCGGACGGCCTGCTCTGGGGCGCGAACTTCCTGCCCGTGCTCATGACCGTGGTGAACATCGTCGCCACCTTCACCACGCCGGGCCTGAGCCGCAAGGACAGGATACAGGCCGTGATCATCGCCTTTTTCTTCCTGCTGCTGCTCTACGGCGCGGCCTCGGCCCTGCTCATCTTCTGGACCATGAACAACGTCTTTTTCCTGCTCCAGA